>NZ_RFLV01000002.1:300000-600000 GCF_004920405.1 Pseudomonas leptonychotis | reverse complement strand
ACACTTGGGCGATTGCCATTCGTAAAGATGTGGCGACGCCTAATCAACTAAAAACGTTGGATGACCTAAGCCAGTGGCTGGGCAAAGGCGGGCAGTTCAAGCTGGCTGCATCGGCAGAGTTTGTGGAGCGTTCGGATGCGCTACCCGCGTTCCAAACGGCTTATAACTTCACCCTCAAACCTGAGCAATTGCTTACGTTGGCTGGTGGCGACACCGCGGTGACGATTCGTGCTGCCGGCGAAAAGACCTCTGGGGTCAATGCTGCTATGGCTTATGGCACAGATGGCGCTCTTGCTGCATTGGGGTTGGTGATTCTGGATGACCCCAAAGGTGTGCAGCCTATTTATGCACCCACGCCGATTGTTCGAGAAGCGGTTCTCAAGCAACACCCTGCGATCGCAGAGACGCTGGCGCCTGTATTCAAATTGCTCGATGGCCCTACCTTGCAAGGCCTGAACGCCAAGATTCAACTCGAAGGCCAAGACGCGAAGAAAGTGGCGTCTGACTTCCTCAAGTCTAATGGGCTGCTGAAGTAGCCCGGTGGTGAGGGTGCGTTGGGTGGCCAACTAAGGTGGTTGAGCTCCTGAACTCAGTGGGTCAGCCTCGCTGGCGGGCAGCACAAGCGGCGCTCTCGTTGATGGCTGTGGGCGCGTTGTTGTGCTTGCCACTGGTACGTGTGGCGCCCAATCGGCTGGTATCGGGTGAAGCGGTTTCTTTCTTTACGTTGCTCCAAGGCCCTGTATGGGTGTTGGCTGTCTTGCTGATCGGGCTATTTCTGCTCTCACTAGCACCGTCTCGACGTGCTTTCTTGTGCGCCAGTGTGGTTGCAGCTGCTGTTCTTAGTGTGGGCCTCGGTGTGCTAGCTGCTCGCCACGCTATTCAGGTGGTGCAAGTGGACACGCCGTTTGCTCGCACAGCACTGGGCAGCGGCTTGTGGCTGGCCTGGCTGTTGATGGGGTTGGTGCTGGCCGATGCCTTGCAAGCATTGCGCGCTCGCACGCTGGCTCGCTTGGGTGTGGCCGCTGCAGTGTTAATACCATTGGCACTATTGCTCGCCAGCGGTGGCGCCGATGAGTTATCGATCATGAAGGAATATGCCAACCGCAGCGAAGAGTACTGGCGTGCTGTTGTACGCCATTGTCAGATCGTGGCGCTGGCGCTGTTCTTCACGCTGGTCATTGGCCTGCCACTCGGCTGGGTCGCTCATCGTTATCTGCGGGCCGGACGCGCGATGTTTCCGCTGCTGAATATCATTCAAACCATTCCCTCTATTGCACTGTTTGGCCTGCTGATGGCGCCGCTGGCGTGGCTAGCCGCGAGTTGGCCGACGCTGGGTCGCGCCGGAATCAGTGGGGTAGGCCTCGCGCCGGGTGTGTTGGCGCTCACGCTGTACTGCCTGCTGCCGGTAGTGCGTGGCACGTTGGCTGGGCTGGCGCAGGTGCCGTCGGCAGTGACGCAGGCGGCGCAAGGCTTGGGCTTTTCGCCAGGGCAGTTATTTTGGCAGGCACAGGTACCTTTAGCCCTGCCTGTGGTGTTGGGCGGCGTACGCACAGCGAGCATCCAGGCGGTAGGCTTGGCCGCAGTGACGGCTCTTATTGGTGCGGGTGGCTTGGGCAGCCTGATGTTTGAAGGTTTATTCAGCAGCGCTCAAGATCTGGTGTTGCTGGGGGTGGTGCCTATTGTTGTGTTGGGTGCGCTGGTCGATGGTGTATTCAAGCTGCTGATCAGGCTTGCCCGTTCGGCCACACCCTCTCTGGAGTTGGCGCAGTGATCGAATTTAAAAACGTTTCAAAGACCTATGGCCATACACCTGACGCGCCTAAAGCGCTGGACGATGTAAGTCTGTCTATTGGTCGCGGTGAGCTGGTGGTGCTGATTGGTGCCTCAGGGTCGGGTAAATCGACTTTGCTGAAAATGATTAACCGCATGGAACAGCCTGATACCGGCACCCTGCTGTTGGATGGGCAAGATATGGCGCGCATGCCGGTACGTGAGCTGCGCTTACGCATGGGTTATGTGATTCAGTCGGTGGGGCTGTTCCCGCACTGGACGGTGGCGCGCAATATTGGCGTGGTGCCGACGATGCTCGGCTGGTCGCGCGAACGTATTACTGCGCGAGTAGCCGAGTTACTGAGCCTGTTTGACTTGGACCCTGCCGCCTATGGGCCGCGTTACCCACACCAGTTGTCGGGTGGGCAGCAGCAGCGTGTAGGTGTGGCCCGCGCCTTGGCGGGTGACCCCGATGTGCTGCTTATGGATGAACCCTTCGGTGCGCTGGACCCGCTGATTCGCGCAGCGCTGCAAGATGAGGTGAAGCGGATTCATCAAGCGTCCGGCAAGACCATTGTCATGGTGACGCATGATATTGATGAGGCGCTTCGGCTGGGCACACAAATTGTGTTGCTAGAGCAGGGCCGTATCCTCCAGGTTGGCTCACCGCTGGCACTTCTTAGCCAGCCGGCCAGCGAGCGGGTGGCCGATTTTGTCGGGCGCAGCGATCTAGGTATCAAACTATTGTCATTGCAAGGCGTAGGCAGTCTGGCGCGAGTTGGGGCGCCAGAAAACGCCCCCAGCCTGCCCATCAGTGCCACCCTGCGCGAGGCCGTATCGGCCCTGGCACTGCACGGTTGTAACCGTCTTAATCTGCTAGACGTTACGGGCACCCACGCTGGGGTGCTGCACGCGGCCGACCTCTTTAAGCATTCGCACATTGGCACGCAAGAGGGGATCGAAGGCAGCATGCACCATGCTTAAGTTGAGTCATGCATGGCTAGGCGACAAGCTGTTATGGGCCACGTTGCTGTTAGCAGCCTTAGTGGTGAGCTTGCCGCACAGCGAACCGCTCTTCGCCAGCCTGTTCCCTCAGTTGGAGCGCCCGGTATACCTCCAGGAACCTTTTACCCAGTTGCTATGGCAGCACCTGTTGCTGGTGGCGGTGTCGGCTGCGGTTTCTGTTCTGCTGGGCACACTGGCCGGGATCTGGGTAACTCGCCCCAGCGGCCGAGCCTTTCGTCCAACGCTGGAAACGTTGGTGTCCATGGGGCAAACACTGCCGCCGGTGGCGGTGTTGGCGTTGGCTGTACCTGCGGTTGGCTTTGGTGAATTGCCCGCTTTGATCGCGCTGTCACTGTATGGGCTGCTGCCGGTTGTGCAGGGCACAATAACGGGCATACAAGCCGTACCTGGCTCCGCGATGCAGGCGGCCAGCGGCATGGGGCTGTCGCCCTGGCAGCGTCTTTATCAGGTGGAGGGGCCGCTGGCCTTGCCGGTTTGGCTGTCGGGTGTGCGCACCTCGGTGATCATTAATATTGGTACTGCAGCCATTGCCTCGACCGTGGGGGCCAAAACACTGGGCTCGCCCATCATCGTGGGTTTGAGCGGCTTCAATACAGCCTATGTGCTGCAAGGCGCAGTGGTTGTTGGCATGTTGGCCGTGGTAGTGGATATGGGGTTTGAGCGGGTGGCCCGGCGCGTAGACTGGGCACGTTGAGCCATACTTACCATCCAGCTGACTGACTGACTGAAGATTTATATCTAGGGTTATCTCAACCGCTTCCAGTCCAGTGGCCACCCTGAATGAGAGGCTCAGCGTAACGTCGAGTTAATGTGGCTGACTGGGCGCTCGATGCCCGACTTCAAAACCATCGCCAATTTTCGCAAAGACAACGGCAAGGTAATTCGCGCTGTTTGTCTTCAATTTGTGATGCTGTGTCAGCTGGTGGGATTGTTCTCGGAAGCACTGATTGCCATCGACGACAGCAAATTCAAGGCGGCCAGCAATCGGGATCGAAACTTCATCCGCGTTAAGCTCCAGCGGCCTGACTAGAGCTTCGGTTCGCTGCATTGCGGCCTTTAGCCGCATTAATGCGGCAGTGGTTGGAACTTTCTGACGGCTTCAAGCCATGCTGGGGTTAGTCCCGGTTGATTGGTTTCCATGCCCAGCTCTTCCATGCGCTCCCTGTGTCGATTGATCTCTGCGACCACCTCACTGAGGGCGCTGGAGTTACCGTCCAGTTGGTGCATTTGGGTCAGGCCTAGGTGGTAAAAGCGCAACAGCTGCATGGCGGCGGGGTCGCGAGCCGCGACGCCGACTTTGACGTGGTGCATCAGGTTGGTCACGCGCATCAGGCTGCGCTTGAGGCGCCAGCCGTACACGGCGGCGGCCATAAAGGGCTGTGGCCAGAGCAGCCCGCGCACTAGGGCTACGGTCAGTACTAATGCGGCGATAACCCCACCGAGGTTCCAGCGAAAGTTGTCGCCACCTGGCGTGCCGAATAGCAATACGGCGCTGCTCGACAGCAGCATGGCCAGGGCGATAAATACCGCTGCGATGGTCAAGGTGCTGCGCCGGGTTTGCTGGCGGTAGGTTTCAGGATTGAGCTGCTGGATTTCGAACATCGGGGCCACAGGTTTCTCGCTTGATCAGGTGGTAGCGGCGTTGCTCAGGGGGGCGGCAGGCCGGGTTTGCCGAGGCATGTGCTAATCGCTGCAAATTATGCGCGATTGGCCGGCAACAGGTATCTTCCCCATCCGTTGACCGCATCGCTTAAGGATTTACCGGGTTTATGAGGCGTACTCTGTTTCAGGTTGTGATTATCTGCGCTGCGGCGCTGTGTTCGAGCGCCGCGTTGGCCAAGGTCGAGGTGCAGGCCGGGCAGCATAAGCGTCTCGGGCCGATTCTCGTCGCCAAGGTCTCTGAGGATATTGTGCCGGGTGATTACGAGGCGCTGCTCAAGGGTATCAAAGGCAACCCCGGCAAGTATGCGAAGAAAATCGTCATGCTCGATAGCATCGGTGGCAGTGTCAGTGAGGCCATTCGCATGGGGCGCTTGCTGCGTGAGACGGGGTTCGATGCTTTGGTCCCCTCCACTGGTTTATGTCAGGGCAGTTGCGTGTATTTGCTGGCCGCTGGCCATGCTAAAACCGTGCGTGGGCCTGTGGCTATTCATCGACCGTATTATTCGGGCAGTGATTCTGTGCATTCGGCATCAAGCGCCGGCGCGGCCAAGTCCAACCAGGCGGCCTATTTCAAGGAAATGCAGATTCCGCTTGAACTGCTTGAGGCGATCAACAGTACCGATCCGCGGCGCCTGCGTGTGCTGACGCCGACCGAGCTGGCGCGCTATCGGCTCAACTGAGGCCGCTTTGGATAGCATTCGCGTGCCGTCGGTTGAGGCGGTGCCTTTCAACTCGGCAGAGGAACTGTTGGTTGGCGTCCTCGCAGAGCATGCCATCGTCCTGTTGCACCAAGTTGGCCTGTTTCTGTGCGACGTTCTGGGGGGTTTGATCAGCGTATTCAGGGCTAACCGGCTTCAGGCAAATAGGTTGAGGTCAGCAAGTCGCCGGCTCGGACGGTACGCTTGAGGTTATTGAGCTAGCCCGTTTGCACGGTCAGCGCATTGTGGTGCTCAAGTCAGTCTGCCAACGCTAGCGGTGTGTCGATTGGGCAGCCTGCTTACTGCTTACTGCTTTGTCGTGGAAGTGGCGTGGCAATTGCTCAGGTACACGACAGCAGTGGCTGCTCTGGTTTGCCTGCCATCAACTCAAGGACGTCCGAATGTCGATGATTGAACCTGTGCTACTCACCGCGGCACGTGTTTGTACCTTTGCTGGGCAACAGCTGTTGACCAATGCCAGCGGCTTTTACTTCGCCCGTGACGAGCGTCTGTTTCTGGTGACGAGTCGGCATGTGATGATCGATGAAACGAGTCAGCATTTTCCGGATCGTATCGAGATCGAGGTGCACACCGACTTGCATAACGTGGCGCAGACCACCGGCTTCTCTATGCCGTTATACCGCGATGGTAAAAGCCTTTGGCGGCAAGGTTGTGATGGCGCCGGTGAGGTCGATGTTGCCGTGCTGGAGATCGAGCGGGCCGCGCTGCCGTCTGGCATGGTTTACCACGCATTTACCCCTGAGCACCTGCAGCAACCGCAAACCTTGGTTGAAGTCGGCACTTCATTGCTGGTGGTAGGGTTCCCGCTGGGTTTTCACGACACCTTGCACCATATCGCGGTGGTACGGCATGCCGTCGTCGCGTCGTCTTTCGGCTTGCGTTTTCAGGGTCAGGGCTACTTTCTCACCGATGCCCGCACGCACCGTGGCACCAGTGGTGCGCCGGTGGTCATGCGTATACCTGGTTGCGGCAAGGATGGTTTGCCGTGGATGCTGTTGGGCGTGCACTCGGCGCGGCTTGATTTGGGCAGTCGGGACATCGAGGTGGACGAGGCTCTGGGGCTCAACTGCACCTGGTATGCCGATATTCTGCTGACCCTTACCGCCTGCTAGGTGGTGAATTGCACCGGGCAATGCTCCGGGCCTTCCAATTTACGAATTTCATCGATGACCTGCGACCGTGCATGGTGCAACACCAAATGGCGCTGCTGGCTGTGCAGGCGGCGGGCTTCTTGGTGCAGCATGGCGATACCGGCGTAGTCGATAAAGTTGATATGCCGTGCATCGATCATCACCCAGGGTGCGCCGCTGCGTTGTAGGCGTTGCTGCAAGTAGTGACAGGCGCCGAAGAAAATCGAGCCTTCAATGCACAGCCATTCCTGCTCGCCGTCTTGCCACTGGCGCACGCGTGGTTGCGAGGTGCGCTTGAGGTAGACGACCAGCGAGGCCAGCACGCCGGCGTAGATGGCGCTTTGCAGCTCCAGTACCAGGGTCGCCAGCACGGTCAGCAGCATCACTAAAAACTCGCTGCGGTTCACCCGTTGCAGTGTTTTTATCGCGCGCGTATCGAACAGCCCCCAGCAGATCAGCAGAATGCTTGCGGCCATTGCAGGGATCGGCACGTAGGCGAACAGGCGGCTGCCATGCAGGGCAAACAGCGCCACCAGCAAGGCGGCGAATACCCCAGCCATGGGCGAACAGGCGCCGGCTTGCTGGTTGAGCGCCGAGCGGGTGAAGGAGCCGGCCGACAGCGAACCGTTAAACCAGGGCCCGATGATGTTAGACAGGCCTTGGGCGCGAACTTCCTGATTGGCATCGAATGGCTGCTGGGATTTGTCCGCCAGGGCGCGGGCTATCGACAGGCTGGTGACCAGGCCGAGCAAGCCGCAGGCCACCGCGGCGGGCAGCAGTTGCAAGATGTCGCTCAGGTTGAACTCCAGCAGGGCGAAGGGCGGCAGGCTGCCTTCGAAACGGCTGACCAAAGCGATTGCACCGAGCTGTTCAGGCCAGGCCATGACCAGCAGGCTAGCGGCGACAATCCCGATCAGCAGCGCTGGCACGCGCGGCGATAGGCGTTTGCTCAGCAAGCTGATGGCCAGGGTGAATAGCGCCACGGCCAGGGTGCGCCAGTCACTCTCGGCCAGGTGTTCGCCGAGGCTGAGCAGGTTCATCAGCCCAGTGGCCTGACTGGTGGCAGGCAGACCGAGCAGGTTGGGCAATTGGCCGATGCCGATCACCAGCGCTGCGCCAAGGGTGAAACCGAGCACCACCGAATGTGAAACGAAATTCACCAGCGCACCGAAGCGCAGCAGACCGAGCAACCATTGGCAAACCCCCACCAGCAGGGTCAGCAGCAGAATCAGGGCAATAAAATCGTCACTACCGGGCGTTGCCATCGGGCTGACACTGCTCAATAGCACAATCGACATCGCAGCAGTCGGCCCACAAATCAGGTAGCTGGATGAGCCCCACAGGCAGGCAATCAGCACCGGCACGATGGCCGCATACAAGCCGTATTGCGGCGGCAGCCCGGCGATCAGGGCGTAGGCGATGGACTGCGGCAGCGCGAGGATGGCGCCGTTTAGCCCCACCAGTAGGTCTATGCCGAGGCTGCGTTTGTTGCAAGCGGGCAGCCAGCGCAGAAAGGGCAGCAAGCTCTGGAGGCGAGGTAGCGGCATGAGGCGATTTCTTGTGCAGGCGATGGACAAAACCGCTGCAGGGCAGCGGCCCGTCTACTTCAGGGAATCAAACCGGCAGGTTTAAAGCTTGGCGTTTACCGCCGCGAGACCGTCACCGCCGGTGAGGCTGGAAACGCCCTTGAGCCACTCGGCGATCATTGCCGGATTGGCTTGCAACCAGGCCTTGATTGCCTCGTCGTTGCTGGCCTGCTTGCTGAGCACCTGATTCATGATGGCGTTCTCCATCTCTTGGGTGAATGTCAGGTTGCTCAATAGCTTGCCGACGTTCGGGCATTGCGCCGCGTAGCCTTTGCGGGCCAGGGTGTTGACGCTGCCGCTGGCACCGAAATACTTCTCGCCGCCCTTGAGGTAGCGCATGTCGTACTGCACGTTCATCGGGTGCGGCGTCCAGCCGAGGAACACCACAAATTGCTCGCGTTTCACCGCGCGACCAACCTGCACCAGCATGGCTTGCTCGCTGGACTCGACCAAGCTCCAGCTTTTAAGGCCAAATTCGTCGGCATCCATCATTTGCTGAATCGACACATTGGCGGGCGCCCCGGAGCCAATGCCGTAAATCTTGCGGTTGAATTTGTCGGCCTGCTTATTCAGGTCGGCGAAGGTCTTCACCCCGGCCTCATAGACGTAAGTGGGCACTGCCAGGGTGTACTCGGTGCCACTGAGGTTTTCCACCAGTTGTTCGACTTCACCGCTGGTCACGAACTTGTCGTAGTTGCTCTGTTGCGCCGGCATCCAGTTGCCGAGAAATACATCTACCTGACCTTTCTGCAGCCCGGCAAAGATAATCGGCACGGCCAGGGTCTGGATTTGCGCCTTATAACCCAGGCCATCGAGCAGGAAGCTGGCGATACCGTTGGTCACGGCAATATCACTCCAACCCGGATCGCCGAGTTTGACCGTGGCGCAACTGGCGTCTTCGGCGAAGGTGTAGCTGCTAGCGGCCAATAACAGGCCGCCGAGAAGTGCTCTGCGAAGTGTGTGCATGGCAATGTCTCCTTTAATTATTAATTATTAGTGATGGTTCAACGGCAGTGGCTTGCAATCAGAGTTGCGGAAAACGGGCGCGACGTTCGAGGTCGTCGAGATCAATGTGGTTGCGCATGTACTGTTGGCTGGCGTCGACCATCGGTTGATGGTCCCAGCTGTTTAGCGCCCCGTGGGTCAGGGCGCTGGCGACGAAACGTCGGCGGCGCTGGCTGGCCAGGGTGGCTTGGTGAATGGCCGGCATGTCCCAGCGTGCCTGCGCCTGGTTGATAAAATCGGCCAGCAAACCCTGATGCTCGGCGGATTCGGCGAGGTTTTCGCGCTCCTGCGGGTCGTGACGCAGGTTGAACAGCAGCAGGGGATCCTGCTGCGAGTAGATAAATTTCCAGTCGCCCTGGCGAATCATCATCAACGGGCTGATGCTGCCTTCGGCCATATATTCGCCAATCACTTCATCGTGGCCCTGACGGCCTTCGAGGTGCGCCAGCAGGGAGCGGCCATCCAGCGGCAGATCGTCTTGCAGCGTGCCACCTGCCAACTCCACCAGGGTCGGCAGCAGGTCCATGGTCGAGACGTTTTGGCTCACCCGGCGAGCGGCGAACTGCTTGGGCGCATGCACCAGCAGCGGCACGCGGGCGGCCATTTCAAACCAGTGCATCTTGTACCAGAGGCCGCGCTCGCCAAGCATGTCACCGTGATCACCAGAGAACACGATGATGGTGTTATCGCTCAGGTTGCAGGCTTCCAGGGTTTTCAGCAGCTTGCCAATGTTGCTGTCGATATAACTGCAGGCGCCGAAGTAGGCGCGTCGTGCGTCTTTGATCTTCTGCGCGGGCAGCGGCTTGTCCCATAGGTCGATGACTTTCATCAGCCGCTGCGAGTGCGGGTCCTGCTCGGCCTGATCGATGTGCTGGCTAGGCAATGGGATGTCCTCATCGCGGTAGAGGTCCCAGAATTCGGCCGGAATGGTGTAGGGGTCATGCGGGTGGGTCATCGATACGGTCAGGCAAAAGGGCTGTTCGCCGGCGCTGCGCACATGGTCATACAAATACTGCTGGGCCTTGAACACCACCTCCTCATCGAAATCCAGCTGATTGGTGCGCACGCACGGCCCAGCCTGCAACACCGAGGACATGTTGTGGTACCAGCTGGCGCGCACGTCCGGCTCGTCCCAGTTCACCGCCCAGCCATAATCGGCGGGGTAGATGTCGCTGGTCAGGCGCTCTTCATAACCATGTAGCTGGTCCGGACCGCAGAAATGCATCTTGCCCGACAGCGCGGTGCGGTAGCCCAGGCGGCGCAGGTAATGGGCGTAGGTCGGCACATCGGCGGGAAAGTCGGCGGCGTTGTCGTAGGCACCGATTTTCGAGGGTAACTGGCCGCTGACCAGAGTAAAGCGCGATGGCGCGCAGAGTGGGCTGTTGCAATAGGCGGCATCGAACACTACGGCATCGGCGGCGAGGCGCATCAGGTTAGGCATCTGGATTGGCGAGGCGGCATCGTGCAGCGGCAGAATCGGCGCGGCCATCTGATCGGCCATGATAAAGAGGATGTTTGGGCGTTTCATGGCAGCCGGTATTCCATATAAAAGATTTATGCGAAAGTGCTGGCTTGATCATCCAGCTTAGAAAAAGCTGGGTAAACCTGCTGTCAGTGGATGCATTGGATAACCTGAGCTTATGTTTGAACGCATTGATGGGGTGTCGCTGGATGTGCTGCGGGTGTTCGAGTCCGCTGCTCGCCAGCTGAGCTTTACCGCCGCAGCCAATGAGCTGGGCACCAGCCAGCCGGCCATCAGCCAGCAGATCAAACGCCTGGAGCAGCAGCTGGCCATTCGTCTGTTCGATCGGGTTTACCGTGGGATTGCCCTGACCGATGCCGGTGAGCTTTTGCAGAGTTATGTACAGGATGGCTTGCAGAGCCTGGATGCCGGGCTGCTGGCGGTCACCGCGCAACAGCAGCATGAGGTGCTGCAGGTGGCCACCGATTTTGCCTTTGCCGCTTACTGGCTGATGCCGCGTTTGCAACGCTTCCACCAGTTGCACCCGGAAGTGGATGTCAGCCTGATCACCAGCGAGCGCGACCAGGGCGCGTTGCCGGCGGAGATCGATGTGGCGATCAACTTCGGCGATGGACGTTTCAAACATGCCGAGGCGCAGCTGATGTTCCGCGAAGAGGTGTTTGCGGTGTGTAGCCCGCAGCTGCTCAAAGGGCAAACACTACCGTTGCCACCGGCTGCGCTGGCCAGCCTGCCGCTGCTGCATCTGCGCCCGGAAAACCGTTCGCGTTGGTTCGATTGGGCGGGGCTGTTTCGCGCCTTGGGTCTGCAGCAAACGCCGAGCCCAGGCAGCCTGCGTTTCGATAACTACACGCTGCTGATTCAGGCCGCTATTGCCGGGCAGGGCGTGGCTATCGGCTGGCGGCATCTGGTCGATGAGCTGCTTACGCAGAACCTGCTGTGCCGCGTGGGCGATGAAGTCGCGCACTCGGACATGGGGTATTACCTGGTGCTGCCTGAGCGCAAACGGCGCCAACGTCTGACTCAGGTATTTGTCGATTGGCTGCAGGTCGAACTGGCTAAGGGGCCAGGCGTTTAAACCGCGTATTGGCCGTTAGGCGCGGCGGCGCTCGGTTTGTTCGATGCGGCTCTGCAGGCGATAGAGGTAGGCAAAACCCTGCTCCCAGCGCTGGTGCCCCGACGTCACGTTGATATGCCCGGCACCGCCGAGAATCGTTACATCGCTGCCCCAGTTGCGGGCCAGCTCGATTGCCCTCGCTGCACTGGCAGCGGTGTCGTTATCCGAGCCGACCAATTGGCTGGGGAAGGGCAGCAGGTGCTGCGGGATCGGCGCAAAGTTCTGCAGCGCTGGCGGGCAGTTGGCCCGTTCTACGTCAGCCGGAGCTACCAGTAGTGCGGCTTTTACCCGGTGTAGTGATTCGAGCGGTGCCTGCGTGGCCCAATGCGCCACCGTAATGCAGCCCAGGCTGTGGGCAATCAGGATGGTCGGGCGCGGATCGCTGGCGATGCTGCGCTGCAACTCGGCCACCCACTCCTCACGCTGTGGCGTTAACCAGTCGGTCTGCTCAACCCGCTCGCTGTTCGGCAGGCTACGCTGCCAGTGGCTTTGCCAATGCTCGTCGGCCGATCCTTGCCAGCCCGGCACTATCAGGTAACGGATGGTTTGGTTGCGCATCGTGCGCCCTCCTGCAGATGTGAATGGCTGCAGTGTAGGGAGGACTGATAAATATCAAAAAGAATAAGTAATTATTTGCTTATGCCTGAAATTGCATTTTCTGCGGGAGAAGGTTATGGATTTGTATATTCTAAAAAAGTATATAAATGTTATTAAATAATATTTCTAAGAATATAGATGCCTCTCTATTATCCGCTCCACGCCCACTGAGTACGGCCATTTTTTGCCGCGTATAGAGGCGCTTCAGGAGCATTTACATGACTGCAAGCCCCCATAGCCTTGACGCTCAGGACGACGCCAGCATCCTGCGCGAGATCCAGGCTGCGCTGCATGGCCTGAAGTTTGGCTCGGTGGAAATCACCGTGCACAACGGCCAGCTCGTACAGATCGAACGCAAGGAAAAGTTTCGCCCCCATGCTCAGAGCAACAAGAGCAGTTGAAGCCACCAATCGATACAGCCCACCCGTAACAAAGCCCGACCGGACCACCGGAGGGCGTGCAATGAAAAGCGTCGAGCCCATGCGCTATCTGCCATGTAACCACGGTAGGTAGCGCGAGCAGTCGACCCATTGAACGCCAATCCCATATTTGTCCCAGTAGGAGCTGCACCATGTCCATTCGCCGTTTTGCTTTTGCCGCCCTCGCCAGTGCACTGACTATTGCCGGGGCCGCAGGCCCGGTAGCCGCCGCAGAAACCCTGCTCAACGTGTCCTACGATCCGACCCGTGAGCTGTACAGTGAATTCAACGCCGCCTTCAACAAGCACTGGCAAGCCCAGGGCAATGAGGCTGTGACCATCCAGCAATCCCACGGTGGTTCGGGCAAGCAGGCTCGTGCGGTAATCGATGGTCTGCGTGCTGACGTGGTGACTCTGGCTTTATCCGGTGACATCGACGAGCTGTACAAGCTTGGCAAGTTGATCCCGGAAAACTGGCAGGAGCGCCTGCCGCAATCGAGCACGCCCTACACCTCGACCATTGTGTTCTTGGTGCGCAAGGGCAACCCGCAAGGCATCAAGGACTGGGATGACCTGGTCAAGCCGGGCGTTGCAGTGATCACCCCGAACCCGAAAACCTCTGGCGGCGCACGCTGGAACTTTCTCGCCGCCTGGGCCTATGCACAGCAGAAATACGGCAGTGAAGAGAAAGCCCAAACGTTCGTTGGGCAGCTCTATAAAAACGTGCCGGTACTCGACACCGGTGCCCGTGGCTCGACCATCACCTTTGTTAATAATCAGATCGGTGACGTGTTGCTGGCCTGGGAAAACGAAGCCTTCCTGGCGCTAAAGGAAGAGGGCGGCGACAACTTTGAAATCGTCGCGCCGTCGCTGTCGATCCTGGCCGAGCCGCCAGTGGCTGTAGTCGATGAAAACGTCGACAAGAAGGGCACGCGCACAGTGGCCGAGGCCTACCTCAACTACCTGTACAGCGACGAAGGTCAGCGTCTGGCAGCCAAGCATTTCTATCGTCCACGTAACGAGGCGATTGCGGCTGAGTTTTCCACGCAATTCCCGGCGCTGAAACTGGTGACCATCGACAAAAACTTCAACGGTTGGAAAACCGCACAGCCGAAGTTCTTCAATGATGGTGGGGTCTTCGATCAGATCTATCAGGTGCAGTAAGCCGTAGTTCGTAGGGTGGATCACGCCTCACCGATCCACCATCGATCTCCGCGAAGGCACCGCTGGTGGAAGTGAAAAGCGACTTCCACCCTACGGCCGACTCTCGTTTGCAACGCACCAATCCTTCGCCACATAACCCGCCAAGGCCAAACCATGTCTCGTCGTACTTCTCCGGTCATTCCCGGCTTCGGGCTGACGCTGGGCTACACCCTGGTGTACCTCAGCCTGCTGGTGCTGATTCCGCTGGGGGCCATGTTCGTGCACGCCGCGCAACTCACCTGGGCTGAGTTCTGCGCCATCATTTCCGCTCCGCGAGTAGTGGCTGCGCTCAAGTTGAGTTTCGCCACGGCCTTTGTCGCGGCAATCATCAACGGCATTATCGGCACCGTGCTGGCTTGGGCGCTGGTGCGTTACAGCTTTCCAGGCCGCAAGGTTATCGAGGCGATGATCGATTTGCCCTTTGCCTTGCCCACCGCCGTTGCCGGTATCGCCCTGACTGCCTTGTATGCCCCCAGCGGCCTGGTCGGTCAGTTCGCCACCGAGCTGGGTTTCAAAATTGCCTACACCCCCATCGGCATTACCCTGGCACTGACCTTTGTCACCCTGCCGTTTGTGGTGCGCACCCTGCAACCGGTGCTGGCCGATATTCCCCGTGAGGTCGAAGAGGCAGCGGCCTGCCTCGGTGCCAAACCGCTGCAGGTGTTTCGCCATGTGCTGCTGCCGGCGTTACTGCCTGCCTGGCTCACCGGTTTTTCCCTAGCCTTTGCGCGCGGCGTCGGTGAGTACGGATCGGTGATTTTTATCGCCGGAAATATGCCGATGAAAACCGAAATATTGCCGCTGCTGATCATGGTCAAGCTCGACCAGTACGATTACACCGGCGCTACGGCTATTGGCGTGTTGATGCTGGTGGTCTCCTTCATTCTGCTGCTGCTGATTAACCTGCTGCAGCGCCAGATCGCTAAATCCTGAGGAGGTCGCCATGTCTTCTGTAACCCTAAGCGCGTCAGCCTCGGCCAACGCCGCACGGCGCGGTAATCAGCTCGGTCGCAGGCTGCTGATCATCAGCGCCTGGCTGGTGTTTGTGCTGTTCCTCGTGTTGCCGCTGTTTATCGTGCTGAGCGAAGCGTTGAAGCACGGCTTTGGCACCTTCTTCGGCGCAATTTTCGAACCTGACGCTATCAGTGCGCTGAAGCTGACCCTGCTTGCCGTGGGCATTTCGGTGCCACTCAACCTGGTGTTCGGCGTGGCCGCTGCCTGGTGTGTGAGCAAGTACGCGTTTCGCGGCAAGAGCTTGCTGGTGACCCTGATTGACCTGCCGTTCTCGGTATCGCCGGTGATCGCCGGTCTGATCTACGTGCTGCTATTCGGCGCGCAGGGCTTTATTGGCCCCTGGCTGCGTGAGCACGACATCCAGATCATCTTCGCTTTGCCGGGCATCGTCCTGGCCACGGTGTTTGTCACCGTGCCCTTTGTCGCCCGTGAGCTGATTCCGCTGATGCAGCAGCAAGGCACCCAGGAGGAGGAGGCCGCCCGCCTGCTCGGCGCCAACGGCTGGCAAATGTTCTGGCATGTGACCCTGCCAAATATCAAATGGGGCCTGATCTACGGTGTGGTGTTGTGTACCGCGCGGGCCATGGGTGAGTTCGGCGCGGTGTCGGTGGTCTCCGGGCATATCCGTGGTTACACCAATACGTTGCCGCTGCACGTCGAGATTCTCTACAACGAATACAACCACGTCGCCGCCTTTAGCGTCGCCAGCCTGCTGCTGTTGCTGGCGGTGTTTATCCTGCTGCTCAAGCAGTGGAGCGAGTCGCGTATTAACCGCCTGAAAGCCAGTGCTGGTGAGGAATAAGCCATGTCCATCGTAGTCTCCAACGTCAGCAAGAACTTCAATGCGTTTAAAGCGCTGAACGACATCAGTGTCCATATTCAGAGTGGTGAATTGGTGGCCTTGCTCGGCCCGTCCGGCTGCGGCAAAACCACCTTGCTGCGCATCATCGCCGGCTTGGAAACGCCAGACAGCGGCAGCATTGAGTTCCACGGCGAAGACGTGTCTAAGCACGATGTGCGTGACCGTAACGTCGGCTTCGTGTTTCAGCATTACGCGTTGTTCCGCCACATGACCGTCTTCGACAACGTCGCGTTTGGTCTGCGCATGAAGCCCAAGAAGCAGCGCCCGAATGAGAATGTGATCAAGAAGAAGGTTCACGACCTGCTCGAACTGGTGCAGCTCGACTGGCTGGCGGATCGCTACCCGGAGCAGCTTTCCGGTGGCCAGCGCCAACGCATCGCCCTGGCTCGCGCCCTGGCGGTGGAGCCCAAAGTGCTGCTGCTCGACGAACCCTTCGGTGCGTTGGATGCCAAGGTGCGTAAAGAACTGCGCCGCTGGTTGGCACGTCTGCATGAAGAAGTGCACCTAACCTCGGTATTCGTCACCCACGACCAGGAAGAAGCCATGGAAGTGGCGGATCGCATCGTGGTGATGAACAAGGGTGTGGTTGAGCAGATCGGCACGCCGGCTGAGGTGTACGAGAAGCCGGCCAGTGATTTCGTCTACCACTTCTTGGGTGATGCCAACCGCCTGTATGTCGGCGATGACCACCATGTGCTGTTCCGCCCGCACGAAATTCATCTTTCGCGTCAGGCCGAAACGGGCCATCAGGCCGGCGAAGTACGTGATATTCGTCCACTCGGCGCAATCACCCGGGTGACCCTCAAGGTCGCCGGGCAGAGCGAACCGATTGAAGCCGAAGTGGCCAAGGATCACCTCAGTCTGGCCAACCTGGCCCGTGGTGAAACCCTGTACTTCAAGCCGAAAGCGGGGCAACCGGTGATTCAGCAGCGCTGAGTTTAGCGCTGGGTAAAACCAACAAGGAGCGCAGTGCGCTCCTTGTTGGTTTACGGCGGTGAATCTATGAATTCAGGCGGTTACTTGAGTACCCATTTACCCTCTAGTTGAATCAATTGGCCTGGTGGCGTTTTTTCGATGGCTTTCTTGCCGGCAATGGCTTCCACATCGCTCAATTTGATGCCGTTCTGGCTCGCCAGCTTCTCGTACTCGGCGCGGCGTGCCTGGTTGATTAATTTGGCAACTTCGGCGACCTGGGTATCGCCCCGGACGACCCCCAGATAGCCATTGGGCATTTCACCCAGCTGACCGCTGGCTTTGGCATCGCCCAGGGCGGACATGGCTTCGTTGAGGTTCAGGGCTACGGCCGGAAGGCTCAGGCTGAGCAGCAGCAATAGGCCGGCAAGGCGCTTATAGATGTTCATATTTGGGCTCCTTAGAACAATCCGCTGGATTCGCTGAACATGCTGTCCAGGGCTTTATCCACCTTGATGTAGATTTCATGCTCAATCTTCACATTTAGGTTGATATTGATCGGCTCATTGGGCATCGCCAGCTGCACGGTCGGGGTGCAGGCGGTGCTGAGCAGCCCTAGTAGCAGGACGACGAAACAACTACGCAAGCGCATGGCGCTTCTCCTTGATCATGGCTCTGTCGGGGCCGTTTTGGCATTGCGCTCCAGCATACGCTGTTGCACACGTTGCTGGATGATGTCGCTGACTTTGTCGGTCAGTTGCAGGCTGGCCAGTAGGGTCGGGATATCTTCTTCCAGATTGATATTGAAGTGGATCGGTCGACCCTGTTCGATGGCCGGATTCTGACCCTCTAAGCGCATGACCAGGGCTAGTTTGCCTTCTTGGTTGTAGTCGACCTGGCTGCTCAGGGTGGTGAAGCGAAAATCCTCCAGCGATTGGGTTACCAGCTGCATCGCCGGGTTGCTGCGGCCCAGGGCGCGGATACGTTCGGAGTGAAATTGCAAACGCCCCCCAGGTTGGCGCGCTGCCAGTTGGCCCTGTTCGATGGTTACGCCTTGGCGGCTTATCTGTAGCGGCAAATAGCCGTCGAGGGTGCCGGTGCCTGCCAAACCCTCTGTTGGGTAGAGGATAAACAGCTGCTCAAGTTCCAGGCCCTGCACCTGCACAGGGAACAGCAGCGGTTTGGTGGCCAGGTTCCATTGTCCTGGCGTCAGTTGCAGCTTGCCGCCCATCAGAGCAGCTTCGGCCTGGCGCAGCTGTAGCTGGCCGTGGGTGGGTGTTTGCAGCGCGGCGCTGTAGCGGCCGCGCAATTGCACCGGGCCCAGCGGTATGCCGGGGTTGGCCTGGGCCAGGCGCAGTTCGTTCAACTCAAGCTGCAGTTGCTTGGGGTCGATTTGCGCACTTATCTTGCCGTCCAGGCCCTCCAGCGCGGTGCGGTCATAAATCCCACCCAGGCCTTTGCCAGTCAGTTCAAGTTTGACGGTGGGCAACTGCTGATCGCTGGCCAGGCTCAGGCTGGCGTTGCCGTTCAGGCGGCCATTGTTCAGCTCCAGCAAGGCTGGCCAGGCGCTGAAGCTGTCTTGCAGTGGGTTGCCGCTACGCAGAAACAGTTCCGTTAGCTGTGCTTGCAGGCTCAGGCCCTTGGTGTTGTTGTGTTGTGCCTGCAGCTTGAATTGCAGCCCGGCATCGTTACGCAGCGTGCCGTTCAGTTCTGCCTGCTGCTGATTGGCATTTATGGGGCCTTGCCAGTACCAGCGCTGTGGCTGCAATTGCTCATGCTGCAGTTGTGCACTGAGGTCGAGGGGGCCTTGCAGCTGCCAGTCTTGCAGCGCGCCTGCCGCCAGTTGTGCATGCAGTTGCAGCCCGTTACTGCTGGCCTTGAGTTGCTGCGCCTGCACGTTCGCACTGCTTAGGTGCTGCAGGCTGAGCTGTGAGCCTTTTCTGAGGGTGAGATCCAGCTGCTGTGCATCCAGATAAGCGTCGAGTGGCAACTGCGTCTGCAGTGCACCGATCTCCCAGCCCTTCAGCTGAAATTCAGGGCTGGATGCGCTAAAGCTGCCGCCCTGCAGTTGCAGTCCCCAGGGCAGGCCATTGGCCAGAGCCAACGTGCCCTGCAGTTTGAATTGGCTGCGTCCTTGGCCACTGAGCTGGAGTTGCAGGGGCAGGGCGCGATCAGCCAGTTGTGGCGACAGGTTGTCAGGCTTTTCCGTGGCCTGGATATTTAGCTGTAACGCATCGGGATGCAGCGCTGCCGGTACGCCGCTGATAAGGCCCTTGGCAATCTGCTTGAGGCTAAGGTCTGCGCTCAGGCTATCTGCCAGCCAGTGCCCATCCAGCGCCTTGGCAGACAGATCGAAGCTGCCTTGCAGTTCGCCGATAGCGGGAATTGGCCAGGGCTCTGGCAGGTTGGCGCTGGCCTGCACCTGGCCGCTGGCCTGCTGCAGTTGCGCCAGGTTAAGGACGCCAGGTGCAAGCTGCAGTTGCCAGCTCGCCTTCAGTAATGCCGCTACCGGAGCCTTCGGTAGCGTACCAGGGGCATTGGGCAGCCATTGGCTAAGCCAGCTCTGCAATATTTCACTTTGCTGCAGATCGCCATTGAAGTCGCCTTGCCAGAGTTGCCCGGAGGCACTCTGTTGCAGGCTGCTGGTGAGTTGCAGTTGCGGCTGCTGATTGATCGCCAGGCTCAATTGCAGATCTGCCGCTGCAGGGCCGCCCTGCAACTGAGCGTGCCAGCGCAGTTGGTGCTGTTGATGTTGCAGGTTGAGCTGCGCATCAAGCTGCGTTGCTTGTTTAAGCAGCTGCAGATCGCCCAACAGCTGGCAGCGCGTGCTGGCGCAGGGCAGCTCGATTTGCAGTGCATCAATCTGCACGCGTTGCGGCAAGAGGCTGATAACGGCGGCTAGCTGCTCCAGCGGCACCTCAAAATCCGTGCTGTCGTCAGATGCGGGCTCGGGTCGAGAGGGAAAGCTCAGTTGCAGGCTTGTGATCTGCACCCGCTGCCAGAAGGGCGGCGCCAGGCTGAAACCACGCCATTGCAATTGCACCTGCTGCAGCTGCAGTGCGCCGCTGGGGTGCTGCAGGCTGAGTTGCTCAAGCTGGATGGCCTGGGTGGATAGGCCCAGGCCGCGCCATTCGAGCTGTTTGATCTGCTCGCGTTCAAGCAGGCGAGTCAGGCTCACATAGCCGTAAGCGCCAAGCAGGACGAGCAGTAAAACCAGGCAACTGATAAGTCGCAGCCAGGTGCGCCGGCTGGGCATAAGCACTGATCCATAGTGGGGAAGTTGCGTGGCAGGACGTTAACCCATGTCTGGCAGACTGCCAATCACAGGTTATTCTGTGCTGTGTAATAACAGCATTTAGTGGTAGTTTTGTTGTAAATAGACATTGAGAAGTAGGAGGCCGTGATGAGCGCATTGATTCGATCGGTTGCCGACGCCGATGCGGTGCTGGCCAAAGCGCTGCTGAGTACCCGCGAACAACTGGACCTGACCCAGCAGGAGCTGGCGGACATCATTGGTGTACACCGTACGGCCATCTCGCGCTGGGCCGACGGCGGCTTGCGGGTACACAGCAAGACCGGTGAGCTGGCCCTGTTGCTGATTCGCGTATACCGCTCATTGTTTGCCCTGTTCGGCGGTAATCTGCCGGATATGCAGCATTTTTTGCGCACCGATAACCGTCATCTGGATGCGCCGCCACTGTCGCTGATGATGCAGGTGCAGGGGCTGGTGCGGGTGGTGGAGTATTTAGATGCGATTCGTGGCAAAGGCTAGAAGCTGCTGATGACCTGCTGCGCGTCGGCCCTGCTGCGTTAAGAACAGGCTCGGATGCGAGCCCGCTCACCCTGCGGGCCAGCCGTTGGCTGTTACTCCGCTGCGCTACGTGTCTCGTGCTTTGACCAGCCGAAGGCTGTTACTAACGTAGCGCCTTGCAGGGCTCTAGCTCGCGAGGTCCTAAACAGCGCCTAAATAGCAATCTACAAGCGCAGCGCCCAACAATAATAAAAGTTAAGGACAACGCCACCATGGATATCTGGCAACACTGCCAAGGCCCGCAGCAGATCAAGCCATTGCGCGGGCGCCTGGTGCGTCTGGTTGAGAGTCAGGCCCAGGTCGCCACGTTGCAACTGGTCGACACCCTCGCCGAGCAGGCGCTGCTCGAGGAGTTGCTGGAGGCTAGCAAACCGCCGTTGCCGCGCAGTGCCGAACCCCTGCATTACTTGCTGAAAACCCCGTTCCGTTATCCACCGCTGCGTTGGGGTTCGCGCTTTGGTTCTGTACATGAGCCGAGCTTGTTCTATGGTGCACTGCGTATCGACACGGCAATGGCGGAAGCGGCCTATTACCGTTTTTTACTCTGGGATGGCATGAGTATCGCGCCGCCCAGTGGGCGCATTCTTTCCGAGCACTGCACCTTCGAGGCGCGTTATCAGGTAACGCGTGGTATTCAATTGCAGCACCCACCGTTTGCAGATTTTCAGGCTGAGCTTTGTCATGCCAGCGCCTATCAACCCTGTCAGGCAATTGGTGCTGCTATGCGCAGCGCCGGGGTGGAAGCGTTCGAATACCGTTCGGCGCGTTGCCCGTTGAAAGGCAACAATGTGGCGCTGTTTGTCCCTGATGCGTTGGCGGAAAAACGTCCGCGCAACCTAATGAGTTGGTTGTGCGAAACCACCGACGAGTATGTCGCCTTCAAAAGTGCCCAGGTTCCAGATACTCCTCGAGTCTTTCGTTTGGCGGCGTATCAGCGTGATGGTCGCCTGCCGCGCCCGGCCTAGAGGGGTGTGCACGGGTGACTATTTTTTGCCCTTTAAAAGGGCGGGTTGAGCCAGTGGCGCGCAGACTTGTGCACAATTGCGATGCGCCTTGTCAAGCAGGATTCAGTGATTGACGTAAACCCTTGATTCTTTTTGTTGATTTTATAAGTCAATGAAATATATGGTTTTTTTCTTCTGGTGAAAAAACCACCAGTTTGACCTTGAGCCCCACAGCATAGGCGCTGAGAGCGCTTGCTCCCATGTTATCCACGAAGTTATCCACAGCTTTTGTGGATTAACTCGAGCGCTTGCTCTAGACCGCAGGTTGGCGCTCGCTGCAGGGCTTTACCTTGGTGAAAAAAAGAGTAGAGTGGCGCGCCTTCCCGGCTACCGCTGCTTTTTATGCCTCGCGTAATCACTCGACTTGTTGTTAACCCCGCGACTGCTCCGCGATTGCCAACGCGTGTTGCGTTGTGGCTACTGGACAGTCCTCGTCTCGGCGCTACGCCTAGCGTTAAACGCTTTGCCGGTCGCCTGCTCAAGCAGCCTGCTTTGCAGGGTGTGGTGCAGGCGCAGAGTCGGCTGGGGCAAATGCTCTGCCGTGATTGCGGCAATCCGCGTGATCGGCGCATGGGTTTTGAGCTGCTGCGCCAGGCCGCCCGCGCCGGCGATATGGGCGCTCAGCTGGAGCTTGGTCAACTCTATAGTCAGCCGCGTAACCGTGAACCGCAGCAGGCCCGCCATTGGCTGGAGCTAGCTGCGGGGCAGGGTTCGCCAGAGGCGCAGCAACTGCTTAAACAGCTCTAGAACCCGTTCAGGGTCTTACGCAATGGGCCGTTCTGCAAGAATACTGGTTATACTGCCAGTACTTTTATGCGGAGCTGCTTATGCCCATCGATCTGTCCACCGCTTTGGCGCCTGCGCTGCTCGGTTTTGCCGCCGCAGCACTTCCTCTTCTATATATGGCCTGGTCGCTGCAACGCCGCCTGGCCAGCCAGCAGCTGGAATTCGGCCTGTTGCAGGAGCGCCTGAGTAACGCGCAGTTGGCTCAGACCGGCCTCGCGGTGCAACTGGATGATTGCCGTGAGGAAATCGCCGAGATCAGCGAGATCAAGGCCGATCAGCAGGCCGAACTGGCCGCACTGCGCCGTGAAACCGACTTGCTGCAGCAGGAGCGGCAGATCGCCCGCGAAGCCGCCCAGGCTTGGGCCAGCCAACGCGCACAGCAGGAAGGCGAAATCCGCCGTCTGGACGCTCAGCGTGCCGCTCTCAGCGCCGAACTTAAAGAGCAGCAAGACAGCCATCAACAACGCCTGAGCGACCTACAAGGCTCACGTGATGAACTGCGTGCGCAGTTCGCCGAGCTGGCGGGCAAGATCTTCGATGAGCGCGAGCAGCGTTTTGCCGAAACTAGCCAACAGCAGCTTGGCCAATTGCTCGACCCGCTCAAGGAACGCATCCAATCCTTCGAAAAACGTGTGGAAGAAAGCTACCAGCAGGAGGCTCGCGAGCGCTTTTCCTTAGGCAAAGAACTGGAACGTTTGCAGCAGCTCAACCAGCGTCTGGGTGATGAGGCGACCAACTTAACCCGCGCCTTAAAGGGCCAGAAAACCCAAGGTAATTGGGGCGAGCTGGTGCTTGAGCGCGTGCTTGAACACGCGGGGCTGGAGAAGGGCCGGGAGTACCAAACCCAGGTCAGCCTAAAGAGCGCCGACGGCGAACGTTTTCAGCCGGATGTGCTGATCCAGCTACCCGGCGACAAGCAGGTGGTGGTGGATGCCAAAGTCAGCCTCACCGCTTACCAGCAATTTATTGCCGCTGATGACGAGCCGGCTCGGCAACAAGCCTTGAAGCAGCATGTGTTGTCATTGCGCAGCCATCTCAAGGGCCTGTCGTTGAAGGATTATCAGCGCCTGGAGGGGCTACACAGCCTGGATTTTGTTCTGCTTTTCGTGCCGATAGAGGCGGCCTTTGCGGCGGCGTTGCAGGCTGACCCCGGCTTGTTTCAGGAGGCCTTTGATCAGCATATCGTTATCGTCAGCCCGACTACCTTGCTGGCCACCTTACGGGTGATCGACAGCCTGTGGCGCCAGGAGCGACAAAGCCAGAATGCCCGTGAAATTGCTGAGCGCGCTGGCGCGCTGTATGACAAGTTCGTCGCCTTTATCCAGGACCTGGATGAAATGGGCGCGCGCCTGCAGCAACTGGATAAAGCCTACGCTGGCGCGCGTAATAAGCTTTACGAGGGGCGCGGCAATATCATCAGCCGGGTGGAAAACCTCAAGCTGCTCGGTGCTCGCGCCAGTAAAAGCCTACCTGCCGATTTGCTTGAGCAGGCCGCCGGCGTAAGTGTGCTGGATGACGAGATGGCCGAGTAGGGCGTATCACTGGGTGTTGGTCTGAATTTTCTGCTGCCACCGGGCGTTGCTCGGTGGTTTTGTATGAGGCGATAGGTGCGCAAAGATGCGCTTGTTTTAGTTGTGTGGCACCTGCGCAGTGAACTCACGCAGCCAAGCGGCCAGCTGCTGTGGCTCGGCCAGCAGTTGCCAGTGCCCGGCGTTCACTTCGCGCCGCTGTAGCTTTGGCGCCCAGTGCTGCAGTTGCTCGAACAGTTGTGGGCGGACAAAACGATCATGGGTCGGCACTATTAATTGCACCGGCACTTGGGTGTGACGCTGGCGCGGCTTGAACAGGCTGCGCATAAAGTTGGCGCGGTACAGCTTGACCCCGTGCACACCGTCAGAGCGCTGGCTGCTGCTGGCCGCAACATTGCGCAGCCCTTCGACCTTGCGCAGCAGCTGTGGCCAGGCGCGGTCCAGGCCCAGGCGCCAGGTCAGTTCGGGCAGCAGTGGCATGTGAAACAGCGCGATATACCAGGAACTAAGCAGTTGCCCGAGCACTTGCAGCAGTGCGCGCGGAGTCTTCTGCTTGAGCTTGCCGCGCATCCAGTGGCCAACATGGTCCAGGCACGGCCCGGAGATGCTGGTGTAAGAGCTCAGCAGCGGCTGAATACGTGGTTCAGTGACGGCCTCCCAGGCCTGAATCGAGCCCCAGTCATGGGCCACCAGATGCACTGGCTGGTCTGGACTAAGGACTTTGATTACCGCCTCTACATCATTGGCGAGCTTCTCCAGATGGTAATCCAGACGCTTGCGTGGAATATCCGATGCGCCAAAGCCGCGCACGTCATAGGCAATGATTTGGTAGTCGGCGGCCAGTTCGCGCACCAGCGGTAGCCATATTTCATGGCTGTCCGGGTAGCCGTGTACCAATAGCAGGACCGGGCCGCTCTTAAGCCCCCAGCGGTAGGTTGCCAGCGCCACCCCATCACCCTGAACACTCAACTGTTTGGCCTGTAAGCCATCATTTGACAACCGTGCTGGCGCGTTCATGCTGGCACCTGGGGCCGGGCAGTGCGCCGTATAGAGCCAAGCTGTTTGGCGAATAGAGCGGTGCAGGTGGGCATGATGTGTCTCCAGGGTGGCGTGGTCGAGTGTAGGGCGCTCCAGGCTATTGTTGGGTGTTCCGTGTGCTTGTGCCTAGCCATGAGTGGCGTTCAGTGCAGGCTCAGTTACCGTATAACCCATAGGCCTCGCAAGGCTCTGGGCTGAGGTTGTTACGACTTTTTAGGCATAGGTGGATAAAGCGGGTTCGGTAAGTCCAGCCCTTGGTTGGGGTGGTTGCGAGGCAGCACTACGCGGTGTAGTCGAAGGGGCACCATCGCCGGTTCTAGGTCGGCAATTGGCAGTGGGTCATAGGCGCGCAAGAGAAAGGGGGCTCGCGCCGGCTTAGTGCAGCAGCAACACCGCAGCGCCGGCCAATAGACCCGCAGCCATTATCGGCAGGGTCATCAAGGCCAACCTGCGGCCACCAATCAAGGCGATCAGAAAGCCTTTGACCAGACTGTTACTCAGGGCCGCGAGGAAGATGCCTTGCACGGCAACTTGGGTAGCCAGTTCGCCCTGAGCGCTGCGTGACAGCGAGAGGGTGATGGCATCCACATCGGCCAAGCCCGAAAGCAGTGCCACCAGATACACCCCCGCGTCACCAAACTCGTGCTGCGCGCCTTCGACCATGAGCAGGATCAGCGCCAGTAGCGCGGCAAAACGCAAAGCAGGGCCTAGCTCGAAGGGGTTTTTAAGTGGCGGTTCGGCGGCCTCTTCAGGCTCGTTACCGGCGCGGTGGAAGTACAACAAAGCGCCGCTGGCGTATATCAGTGTGGCGATGCCCAGGGGCCAGAACAGCTGCGGCAGCAGGTGGGCGTTTACCAGGCCGACTTCCAAGAGAATGCGCGGAAACATCAGGGCTGACGTGGCGAGCAGGCCGCAGGCCAGCATCGCGTGCAAGTTGCGACCAGAGGCCAGACGCGCCAGGGTCACGGTCATTGCTGTGGAGGACACCACGCCGCCCAGTAGTGCGGTGATCAGCAAGCCGCGGCGCATGCCCACCAGGCGTATTGCCACGTAAGCGGCAAAACCGATGCTGGCGATCAGCACCACCATCCACCAGATGGCGTAAGGATTGAACGTCTGCCAGGGGCCGTAACCTTGATTGGGCAGTGCGGGTAATAGCACCAAGGAAATAAACAGCAGCTTCAGTATCCCGGACAGTTCCGCCTCGCTGAGCCGCTGCAGTGCTCCGTGCAGGGACTGTTTGAGGCTCAGCAGCAGTGCCACCGCTACCGCACCCGAAGCCGCTAGGCCGGCATAACCGGCCATGGCCAGGCTGCCAAGCAGAAAAGTGATCAGTAACGCCACTTCGCTGGTAAGGCCTATATCGCCCAAGCGTTTCAGTTCGCCAAAGTAGGAGGCCATTACGAGGAGGGCAAAACCAGCAAAGATCACCGCCCAGGCGATGACGCCGAAGTGCTCCCCCAGCAGCATGGCAAAGGCGCCGAGCAGGCTGCTCAAGGCAAAGGTGCGAATGCCTGCGACCAGCTGTGAGTCATCGCTATTACGGCCCTGCCAGCCACGTTCGGCACCAATTAGCAGGCCGGCGGCCAAGGCACTGGCGAAATTCAGCAAGGTGGTGAGCGCTTCTGGCATGAGCAGATCCTAGGCGATGTAGGCGGCAGTCTAGCCAGTGGGCCTCGGGCTGTATTGCGCCAGATCAGTGTGTGGTGGCCTCGATGCGCAAGATTGTTCAAGACGAGGTGGCGCCGATCCGGCAGGCTGTTGGCTATCAGGAGGGCACATGAGCCGTTTGCAGCATTTTCTCTATGGATGTCGCGACAGTATTCCGATGATTGTCGGGATACTGCCGTTTGGATTGATCTACGGTGCGCTGGCCAGCCTCGCCGGGTTGAGCCTCGCTCAGGCGCTGGGCATGTCCTTGCTGGTGTATGCCGGCTCTGCGCAATTTATTGCCATCAGCCTGCTGACATTGGGCAGTGGCACGCTGGTGATTCTACTGACCACCTTGGTGGTTAACCTGCGTCATGTGCTCTACAGCGCCGCGTTACAGCCTTATGTGGGTGGGCTGTCGCAACGCTGGCGGGTGCCGCTGGCGTTCGGTTTGACCGATGAGGCCTTCGCCGTGGTGCAGCGCCGTTATCTGGCACGCGGCATGAGCGAGCACGGCCAGTGGTACCACGCGGGTGTGGCGTTGGCGCTGTACCTGTCCTGGGTGGGCAGCTCACTGGTGGGCGCACTGTTTGGCCAAAGCGTGCCGAATTTGGCGGGCTGGGGGTTGGACTTCGCCATGTTGGCGACATTCATTGGCATTGTGGTGCCGGCGTTGCGCAACCAGCCGCAAATTGCCGCTGCGCTGGTGGCTGGGGCTGTGGCGCTGCTGTGCCACGCCTGGCCATACAAATTAGGCTTAATGGCGGCCGCGCTAAGCGGTATTGCGGTCGGTGTATGGCTGGAGCGGCGCCAAGGGCCCGTTATCAGCGGGGAGGTCGTTTGATGGATGTGTGGCCGCTGATTCTCGGCATGGCGTTGATCACCTTCGCGATCCGCTACAGCCTGTTTGCTTTCCCTCATCTACGTTTCCCACCGTCGGTGCGTCAAGGCCTGCAGTACGTGCCGACTGCCGTATTGAGCGCCATTGTGCTGCCAGGCATGCTGATTCCCGATGGCCAGCAGTGGGCGTTCACGCTGCACAACGCATACTTGCTGGCTGGCCTGGCGACAATCGCCATCGCGGCCCTGACGCGACACTTGTTAGCGACCATTGCGGGAGGCCTGTTGGTGTTCTTTGTCGTGCGCGGGGTATTGGGGCAACTGCCGTTGTAGGGCCCGACCTTTGCGGGAAATGCCGCAAAAAGTACGCGTTGCTGTGGCTTTGTAGGGGGTTATTGCAGTCAAATACCGAACTACTCGCTTGGCCACTGCAGACAGGTACACGGACGATGACCGAACAATCACAATTCGCATTGCTGGGTAAAAAGCGCTTTTTGCCGTTTTTCCTGACCCAGTTGTTGGGTGCTTTCAATGACAACATCTTTAAGCAGTCACTGATTCTCGTCATTTTGTTCAAGATCAGTTCTGGGGCTGACAAAGCCTTGCTGATCAATCTTTGTGCCTTGTTGTTTATCCTGCCGTTCTTCTTGTTCTCGGCCCTCGGTGGCCAGTTTGGGGAGAAATTCGCCAAGGACGGGCTGATCCGCAAGATCAAATTCGCCGAGATTGTGATCATGCTGCTCGGCGCGGCTGGTGTGTTGCTCGGCAACCTACCGGTGATGCTCGGGGTGCTATTTGCCATGGGCACCCAGTCGGCGTTGTTTGGCCCCGTGAAGTATTCGATCCTGCCGCAGCACCTTGAGGAGCAAGAGCTGGTCGGTGGTAACGCATTGGTGGAAATGGGCACCTTCCTGGCTATCCTGGCCGGCACCATCGGTGCAGGTGTGATCATGGCCAGCAGTGGTTATGCGCATATCGTCGCCGCCTCAGTGGTGCTGGTGGCTGTATTGGGGTACTTCGCCAGTCGCAGTATTCCCGCCGCATCTGCTGCCATGCCACAGCTCAAGCTGGACTGGAACATTTTTCGCCAGTCCTGGCTGATCATGAAGCTTGGTTTGGGGCAGCGTCCGGCAGTGTCGCGCTCAATGGTGGGCAACTCCTGGTTCTGGTTCCTGGGTGCGGTGTACCTGACGCAGATTCCGGCGTATGCCAAAGAGTGGCTGTACGGTGATGAAAGCGTGGTCACCCTGATTCTTACCGTGTTCTCGGTCGGTATCGCCTTGGGTTCGATGCTTTGCGAGCGCATGAGTGGGCATAAGGTGGAGATCGGCCTGGTACCGTTCGGTTCGATCGGCTTGACGGTATTTGGCATTGCGCTGTGGTGGTTTTCTGGCGGGTTTCCCCAGGCGGCAGTACCCCATGATTGGCTGGCGGTGCTGAGTATTGGGCAGGCCTGGTGGATTCTCGGCTCGGTCCTCGGCATTGGCTTGTTCGGTGGTTTTTACATCGTGCCGCTGTATGCATTGATTCAGTCGCGCACCGTGGAGCATGAGCGAGCGCGGGTGATTGCCGCCAATAACATCCTTAACGCCCTGTTTATGGTGGTCTCGGCCATTGTCTCGATTCTGTTCCTGAGCGTTGCTGAGCTGTCGATCCCGCAGCTGTTTCTGGTCATCTCGCTGATGAATATTGCGGTCAACAGCTATATCTTCAAGATCGTTCCTGAATTCAGCATGCGCTTTATGATCTGGCTGCTTAGCCACTCGATGTACCGGGTTGAACACAAAGGGCTGGAGGCGATTCCTGACGAAGGCGCCGCGGTGCTTGTGTGCAACCACGTATCGTTTGTCGATGCGTTGCTGATCGGTGGTGCGGTGCGCCGGCCAGTGCGCTTTGTCATGTACTACAAAATCTACAACCTGCCAGTGCTTAACTTTATCTTCCGCACCGCAGGCACCGTGCCGATTGCCGGGCGCAGCGAAGACTTGCTGATTTACGATGCGGCGTTCAAAAAAATAGCCGAATACCTGCGCAACGGTGAGGTGGTATGCATCTTCCCAGAAGGCAAGTTGACCACTGATGGCGAGCTTAATGAGTTTAAAAACGGCATCGAACGGATCATAGAAGCCAACCCGGTTCCGGTTATTCCCATGGCCTTGCAGGGGCTGTGGGGGAGCTTTTTCAGCCGCGATCCGCACAAGGGTCTATTCAAGCGGCTGTGGTCGCGCATAACCCTGGTGGCCGGCACGCCAGTGGCTGCCGAGGCGGTCAAGTGCGAGCTGTTACAGGCTCAGGTGGAGGCGCTGCGGGGGGCGCGGCGTTAACTCAGTGGTATCAAAAAGCCCGCCTATTGGCGGGCTTTTTTAGCATGGCTGAAAGAGCCTGCAGGCCGCTCAATGGCTCAGTTTCAACCCAAGTAGGCCGCAAACAATCAGCGCCACGCTGGCCAGGCGGATCAGCGCCATGGACTCGCCGAACAGGATGATGCCGGCGATTACCGTGCCTACCGCACCGACGCCGGTCCAGATCGCATAGGCGGTGCCCAGTGGCAATTCCTTCATGGCTAAGCCCAGCAAGCCGAGGCTGATAATCATCGCCGCAACGGTGAGCAGGGTAGGCAGTGGGCGGGTAAAACCGTCGGTGTATTTCAGGCCTACTGCCCAGCCGACTTCAAATAAGCCGGCAAAAAACAGAATGATCCAGGACATGCTGACTTCCAGATAGTGGGAGGGGTCGTCCCCTGGTGGGTCACTCAGTAAGTGGCGAGGTCGTCCTCGCGCTGTGCAGTATTTTGCACATTAGGCGTGTTGAGGCAAGCCGCAAAGGATCAGTGGTTCATTCCTCTGCGGCTGCTCGGCCTGGCGGGCAGTCAGATGCCCTGAGGGATTTCTTCGCCGCCCAAGGCTTCGAACAGGGCTGGGAGGAACTCCACCAGCGTGAGCATCATCAGGGTAAAGCTGGCGTCCTGTTGGCCAAGGGCGTCATCGCCACCATCTTGTTCGGCCTGATCTTGCAGCAGGTCTTCGAAACGCAGGCGTTTGACCACCAACTTGTCATCCAGCATGAAGGACAACTTTTCCTGCCAAGCCAGGGAGAGCTGGGTGACTTGCTTGCCGGCGGTCATGTGCAGCTGAATTTCGTCGCTGGTCAGGTCTTGTCGCTTGCAACGCACGACCCCGCCATCTTCGTGGGTGTCACGCAGCTCGCATTCATCCAGAACAAAGAAGTCGTCAGCGGCTTTTTGAGTTTTGACCCAATCGGTAAGCGTGGCGCTCGGTGCAATTTTCACCGCGAGAGGGCGTATGGGTAGCGAGCCAATGGCCTCACGCAGGGTTGAGAGCAAGTCCTCGGCCCGCTTGGCGCTCGCCGAATCGACCAGAATCAAGCCTTGTTTGGGCGCGATGGCCGCAAATGTGGCGGACTTGCGGATAAAGGCGCGCGGCAAGAAGGTTTGCACGATTTCATCCTTGAGCTGGTCACGCTCTTTTTTGTAGACCTTGCGCATCTGCTCGGCTTCGATCTCGTCGACTTTTTCCTTCAGTGCATCACGCACCACACTGCCCGGCAGGATGCGCTCTTCTTTGCGGGCGGCGATCAGGAGAAAGTCGCCGCTGACGTGTACCAACGGTGCATCGCCACCTTTACCGAAGGGCGCGATAAAGCCGTAGGTGCTGAGTTCTTGGCTGGCGCACGAGCGGGCCGGTTTGGCGGACAGGGCAGCTTCCAGGACCTCGGCATCAAAAGGAATGTCTTGGGTGAGGCGATAAACCAGCAGGTTACGAAACCACATAAGAGGGTGAATCTCCATTAGTTGAGCTGCCAGCAGCGGCAGGTATCACAAGTCGTCAGTACCTGATGCAGGTGCTGCTTCAAGTTGTCAGAAGCGGTATGACCGGTCGTACAACCTGCTCGTTTCATTCGGGGCGCATTATTCCCCTCTAGAGTGCCTGAGGCCAAGTCTGCGCTAAGCCTTTGCTGCATCAATAAAAAATATTCAAATCAGTGCTTGCCAAGGTGTCGATGCCTCTCTAGAATGCGGCCCACTTCGAGAGTGAAGGGTGATTAGCTCAGCTGGGAGAGCAGCTGCCTTACAAGCAGCGGGTCGGCGGTTCGATCCCGTCATCACCCACCAACTCGCTTTTTGAAGTTACGCGCAGCGGTAGTTCAGTCGGTTAGAATACCGGCCTGTCACGCCGGGGGTCGCGGGTTCGAGTCCCGTCCGCTGCGCCATTTTTATCCTCGCTTCATCCCCTCTGTGACATATCCTAATACCTCAGAAATTCTTCCTGAATAATCCGCTAAACATCTGAACTTATACGCATTTTCTGTCTCCTAACACGGTAGCCAGTGATCGCGGCAGCCTGCTAAGCTCGCGCTTTCACCCCATTAGCCCTAGGGCGCACCGGACAAGGAATAAGCATGAAACAGCATCGTTTAGCAGCGGCGGTCGCCCTGGTAGGTTTGGTTCTCGCAGGTTGCGATTCGCAAACCAAAGAGCTCACCCTGGAAACTCCGGCACAGAAAGCGTCTTATGGTATCGGCCTGAACATGGGCAAGAGCCTGGCTCAAGAAGGCATGGATGATCTGGACTCCAATGCCGTTGCCCAAGGCATCGAAGATGCTATTGGCAAGAAAGAGCAGCGCCTGAAGGACGAAGAGCTGATTGAAGCTTTTGCCTTCCTGCAGAAACGTGCCGAAGAGCGCATGGTGACCCTCAATGAAGAGTCGGCTAAAGCCGGCAAGAAATTCCTTGAAGACAATGCCAAGCGTGACGGCGTAACCACTACCGCTTCCGGCCTGCAGTACGAAGTGGTGAAGAAGGCTGATGGTGCCCAACCGAAAGCCACCGACGTGGTAACTGTTCACTACGAAGGCAAGCTGACCGATGGCAGTGTGTTCGACAGCTCGGTTGAGCGCGGTAGCCCGATCGATCTGCCGGTTAACGGTGTGATCCCAGGTTGGGTTGAAGGCTTGCAGCTGATGCATGTTGGCGAGAAGTACAAGCTCTATATCCCGAGTGAGCTGGCTTATGGCGAGCAAAGCCCGACTCCAGCAATCCCAGCCAACTCGGTGCTGGTGTTTGATCTGGAACTGATTGCGATCAAAGACACCGCCACTCAAGAGTAATTCTTAGCGGTTTCAACAGCGCCCCGTCTCGACGGGGCGTTGTCGTTTTTGCCAAGCGTAATTGGCACTTTTCGCTTGACTAGAGGGTCTTAAAGGGCGTGAGTAATGGCTGCAGTGTTACGGTTATGCACATTTTCCATATAGGTCATGACGAGTTACTGTAACGCTCGCGTAAAAACCCTTTGCCATTTTTAACTTATTGATTTATATGATTTTTTGCTGTGTGGGCAAAAAATGTCCGATCTGTGGTGAGGCCGCATGGGCTGGGCGTTTGCCAGGGTTATGGAGAAACTGTTCACAAGGTTATCCACAGCTTTAGTGGATAACCATAGCCAACCCAGCGCGTACGCGGGATTGGCGGGAGAGGGCGATGAAAACACCGAAAAATTTTACCCGTTACCAGTTTCTAGCTAAGCGTTTCCTTAAGGCCGGACGGTTACCGACCTTGCTGCTATCAGTCGCTCGAAAGCGTGAAAAGCTGGGTAATGGCTTTGCTGAATTGGCTGATCACCTGAAGCTGCTGCAGGCACTTTGTCTGGCCTGGTGGCGTGGTGAATATCGGGCAATCGATTCTCGAGCATTACTGGCAGTGGTGGCGGCTTTGCTGTACTTCGTCACGCCGCTGGATGCCATACCCGACTGGTTATTAGGTGTTGGGCTGGTTGATGATCTGGCCGTCTTGGCGTGGGTACTGCGCACTTGGCAGGTCGAGCTTGCGGCGTTTCAGCAGTGGCGAGCGGATCAGGCGCCAGAAGTGCTTCGGGTAGTTGAGCGCTTGCCAGAGTCTGATGAGGCGGTTGTGGTGCTTGATGGGTCGCTGCAGTAGCAGTGCTTAGATGCTTTAGGTGTCGTTAAGCAATTGCTTAATCAATCCTTGGTCACGCAGTTGCAACAATGCATCGTTCAGTAGTTTGGCGCTGACAGGAAGCTTCGGGCTGTACGTGCAATGCATGTCATAGCGGTCAATCACCCAGGTGTTTATTCGCAAAGGTGCGTCTGCATGCTTGCTCAGTTGGAAGCTAAGTGTTCGGTGCATGTCGATGATTGCGTCCAGGCGTTGTTTTTGCAGCAGATTAAGCCCGGCGGTTTGGTCACGAAGATTCTTGCGGATGATTTTTTTGCTGGTGAACGCATCCATTAATGCGCTGCTGTAGACGTAGCCCAACTGCGTACCAAGGGTCTTGCCATAGAGGTCTTGTAGGCTATTGATTGGAGCATGCTGGCGGTGCAGCAATAGAACATCCTCTTCGCTGTAGAGAGGGGGCGACCACTGATAGCGGGTGGGGTCATTCATCCACTGAGGGTTGTTATTGCAGATGACGTGAATGCGGCCGCTCTGCATGGATTCATCAATGCGCTTGTTTGGCGTTTCAACAAACTGAGCGTCGTAGCCCAATTTCTGGCTGGTGAGCTGACCTAGTTTGTAAATAAACCCGCCACGCAGTTGCTGCTCATGCACTTCGACATACGGCATACCGTCAGCGCTGGAAAACCCCCACCGCAACTCCGCCGCCCCGGCCCAGCTACTCCAGCTAATCAGCAGTATTGTTAGCAGCTTGTGCAAAACATTTCCCCAGGTAGTGCTTGATACCTAGGGGCAGTATAGATCACGCGCTTTATCGTGCCGGGCTGTTAAGATGCTTGCCTGTTCTGGAGTTGCTGAGAGTGATGGAAGTGCTCTGCATGGAGATTTACAGATGAATGTGCAAGTGATCGAGCGTGATGGTCAGCCGGAGTATGCGGTGCTGCCTTGGGCGCACTATCAAGCATTGTTGCAAGCCGCCGGCCACGCGCCTGAGGTTGCCCCTGTGGTGGTTGAACCCCGCAAGTACGCATTAAGCCAGTTGGCAGCCCTGCGTGAAGCCAAAAGCATGAGCGCTGAGCAGTTGGCGCGTAATGTGGGCATCAGTCCGCATTATCTAGGCATGATCGAGAGCGGTGAGCGTCAGCCAGATGCTGCCATTCAGCGCGCCCTTGCTTGGCATCTTGGGGTTGATGGTTGGGAGGCGCCGCTTTGAGTGTAAGTATCAGTCGGCAACATTGGCAGGCTTTACTTGGGGAGCTTGAGGATGCGCAGCGTCAGCGCCATCTGGTGACCTACCGCGCCGTGATCGAGCGGTTGTCATTGCCCAGCCCTGCCATGCAAACCCTGGCCGCTGCGCTGGAACACCTGGCCGCACTGGATGCACGTGCCGAGCGCCCGCTACGTAGTGCGCTGGTGATCAGCCAAGGTGCGAGTCGTTTGCCGCGTACGGGGTTCTTCGAGTGCGTTAGCCGCTTGGGGCGCTTTACGGGGGCTTCTGACGGTATCGCGGCAGCCTCCTGGCATGCCGCCGAAGTGGCCCGTGTGTTTGAGTTCAGCTACCCGGAAGACCTCTGATGTTCGGTGGGCTGCGTGCGCGTATCGGCTACTGGCTGGCGCGCCGCCTGTTTCACTGGGCCTGGCTGGTCAAGCAACCGCCTGCCTGGCGCTGGCTGGAAGGGCAGTTCTCGCGTATGGCCAACCTGGGTAATACCCAGGCACAGAGCTTCTATGGCCACATCCTTCTGTTTCGCGGTCAGGGATTAGGCGCGCGCAACGAAGGTCGGCGTTTGCTCGGTTTAGCGGCCAAGGCCGGAGATAGCAAGGCCGCTTACCAACTCGGTGTTCTGAGTCTTTCCGGTGATACCCAGCATGCGGCGGATGCGCCGAAGGCCATTGAGTGGTGGACGCTGGCCGCACAGGCAGGACACCCAGCAGCTGCTTATCGCTTGGCTGAGTTGTACCGCAGTGGCGCTGCGGGTGTTGCCGTCGATGAGGCGCAAGCTGAACATTTTTCCGCGCTGTCCAATCGCCTCAGCGGCCTCTGATCCAGCACCAGTTCCCGCCATCAAGCCGCCGTATCCGCCTGGGTATCAATGATATGCAGGCTGTAACCCGGTACCGCCTTGGCGTGGCGCTTGGCTTCTGATGCCATCGCCGCCAGTTGGCTGGCATCCAGTTGCGCGCATTGCTCGGGGTGCACATGCACCACCCCTAGAGACAAGGACAGCAATGCGTACTCCTGGCGTTTACCGCTGCGGTTATGGGCGACAAAACAGCCTGCTTGCAGGTCTTCTTCACGATAGAAACGTCGGCACTGGCTCTGGAAATCCTCCAGCAGGCGATTGAGCCGCGCGCGCCAGTCCTGCGAGCCGAGTACCAGCAGAAAGTCATCGCCGCCGATATGGCCAACAAAGTCTTGCGTTGGGTCCACCCGGTCGCTCAAACACTGCGCCAGGCTGAGCAGCACTTCATCGCCTTTGGCGTAGCCGTAGATGTCGTTGAACGGCTTGAAATTGTCGATATCCACATAACACACCACGGCTTCGCGGCCCTGCTGCAACAAGCGGGTCAGGCACTGCTGGATCGGTACATTGCCCGGTAGCAGGGTTAGCGGGTTGGCGTAACGGGCCTGCTGGATCTTCAGCTCGGTGATCAGTTTGAGCACATCGATTACCCGACCGAGCCCGATATAGCGGCCGTCTTCCATGATGATGAAATCTTCTTCGATGCGCTGCCGGGCACGGCTGGTGAGTAAGCGGCTGACCTGTTGCAATGACTGGCTGGATTCCACCGCCAAGTAATCATCACTCATCAAGCGAGTGATCGGTTTGCGTGCGAACAATTCGTTGGCAAAAGGCTTGAGCAAAGCTTCAGAGAGCGAGTGACGGTGCACGATACCGGTGGGTTGCTGAGCTTCATTAAGAACGGCCAGTGAGTTCAGGTTGGCCTGAGCGCGGAACATTTCCAGCACCTCGCTGGTGGGCGTACTCAGGGCCACTGCTTGTTGAGGGTTGAGCAGGCCGCGCAGGTCGCTGACATCCTCATTGAGTGGGCTGCTGGTCGTGACACTGGGCAGCAGGTTCGTGGTGTCACGCGGTGGTTGTTCTTGAGGGCGGCAGAGCAGGTAGCCTTGCAGCAGGTCGACGCCCATTTCAGATAGCACGGCAAGCTCTTCAGGCAGCTCGATACCTTCGGCGATAACCTGTGCGCGTGAGGCTTTGGCCATTTTCAGGATTGAACCGACGAATTCGCGCTTCACCGAGTCCAGATGAATACCGTCGATAAAGTGGCGGTCTATCTTCACGTAGTCCGGACGTAATTCAGACCACAAGCGCAAGCTTGAGTAGCCGGCACCGAGATCATCCAGGGCGATGGAAAATCCCATGGCGCGGTAGTGATGCAGGGCTCTATCGAGTAGGGCGAAATCATCAGTGGGTGATTGTTCGGTCAGCTCGATGACCACCTGGCTGGGCGGGATGCCCAGCGATTGCAGTAACTGCAGTGTGCGCCCAGGTTGGTGTTTGGGCGCCATCAGTGAATCCGGTGAGACATTGAGGAACAGCTTGCCTTGAAGCTTGAGCTGGCTGAAGCGCTGACAGGCATTCTTGCGGCAGAGCAGTTCTAACTCACCTAGGCGGCCGGCGCTACGCGCTACGGCAAACAGGTTAATGGGCGAGTGCAGAGCGCTGTTGGACGGGCCGCGGCTAAGGGCTTCGTAACCTAGAATGCGCCGTTCAGAGAGCGAGATGATCGGTTGAAATAAGCTGTGCAGTTCGCCTTTGGCGAGGATGTTGTCCAGTGCGTGGAACTGCTCGGTAACGATCATGGCGGCTCTCTGTGGCATAAAAAAACGGGGACTGATATGACTACCAGTCCCCGCATTTCACGACAGTTTGATGACCCTTTGATGACGCCCGATAGTTACTGTTTGGCCAGGTGAGTATTCAACCCCAGGTAATCGAGCAAAATGCGCCCACTTTCGGCGAGGTAGGCATCGTCTTCCGGTTTGGTTTTTTCATCAACCGCCGGCAATGCGTCTTCGTCCTCTTCCTTGAGCTTGTTCAGCAGGGTTTCACCTTTGGCTTTGCGCCGGCTGTTCTCGATGGTCAGCTGCTGGCCTTCGATATCCGTCTGTTGGGTGCGGCGCTTGGCCTCATTGAGGCTGACGGTGGTTTCTTCCATCAGTTTCTGTGCCAGTTGTAGACGCTCACGGGCGAAGGTGAAGTCGGCATTTTGGGCGGTGCGGCGCTCAAAACGGCTCTGCAGTTCGGCCAAGAACGGCTTGATCGGGTCCAGCTCAGGTTTGATCGCCGGCTTGATGCTGTCCCATGGCAGGGCCTCGGGCAGGGCACTCTCACCGATTTCCTTGGTGTCCATGATGTCCGGGTACTGAATATCCGGAATCACGCCCTGATGCTGAGTGCTTTGCCCAGAGACGCGGTAGAACTTAGCCAGGGTCAGCTTCAACTCGCCATGATTGAGCGGCTGAATAGTTTGCACGGTGCCTTTGCCGAAGGTCTGGCCGCCGAGAATCAGCGCACGGTGGTAGTCCTGCATGGCACCGGCAAAAATCTCCGACGCCGAAGCGGACAGGCGATTAACCAAGACTGCCATTGGGCCTTTGTAGAAAATCCCCGCGTCATCGTCAGCCAGTACATCAACCCGACCATCGCTGTTACGCACCAGCACCGTAGGGCCTTGGTCGATAAACAACCCGGTCAGCTCGGTAGCTTCTTGCAGGGAGCCGCCGCCGTTGTTGCGCAGGTCGATGACCACGCCGTCGACTTTTTCCTTCTCCAGTTCGGTGAGCAGGCGTTTAACGTCGCGGGTGGTGCTCTTGTAGTTTGGGTCGCCAGCGCGGAAGGCTTTGAAGTCCAAGTAGAACGCAGGTATCTCGATGACCCCAAGCTTATAGTCACGGTTCTCATGCTTGAGGTTAAGGATGGATTTCTTCGCTGCCTGCTCTTCCAACTTGACCGCTTCACGGGTGATGGACACCACTTTGCTGGTTTGGTCGTTCGGTGCATTACTGGCTGGAATCACTTCCAGGCGCACTTGCGAGCCTTTTGGGCCGCGAATCAGTTTGACCACTTCATCCAAACGCCAGCCGATGACATCGACCATTTCCTTGCTGCCTTGGGCTACGCCGATGATTTTGTCAGCAGGGGCGATCTGCTTACTTTTTTCTGCAGGGCCCGCGGGTACCAGGCGTACCACTTTGACGTGCTCGTTGTCGCTTTGCAGCACGGCACCAATACCTTCGAGCGACAGGCTCATATTGATGTCGAAGTTTTCTGCGTTGTCCGGCGATAGGTAGGTGGTGTGTGGGTCATAAGACATAGCAAAGGCGTTGATGTAAGCCTGGAATACGTCTTCTCCGCGAGTCTGCTTGAGCCGTGCGAGCTGATTGTTGTAACGCTTAGTCAGCAGCTCCTGAATCGCTTTAGGCTCTTTGCCGGCGATTTTCAGACGCAGCACTTCATCTTTCACGCGCTTGCGCCACAAGTCGTCCAGCTCAGCCAGATCTTTGACCCAGGGAGCGTTCTCACGGTCGATCAGCAGGCTTTCATCGGTGTCGAGGTCAATCGTGTCGACGCCTTTATCGAGCATGCTCAGGGCGAACTGCAAACGGCCTTGCAGGCGTTCGAGGTGGCGCGTGTAAATGGTAAAGCCGGGTTGCAGGTCGCCGTTTTTCAGCAGGTCATCAAAGCGCGTGCGCCATTGATCGAACTCGGCAATATCGGAGGCTATAAAGTAGCTGCGTGAGGGGTCGAGCATCTTCAGGTAGCCCTGATAGATTTTCTCGGAGCGCTCGTCATTCAGCGGCGGCTTGTTGTAGTGATGACGCTTCAACAATTCCACAACGTTGAGGCTGGCAATCACCTGCTCGCGGTCAGGTTGCAGGTACTCCCAAGAGTCACTGGTGGTTTTCGCCGCGAGCGGCAATGCGCTCAGGGCGAACGAAAAGGCGAGGGTGACGCTGAGTAGGGATCGCTTCATGCTGATTCGACGTGTGGGCAGTTGATAACGCATATTAGGCCGTCTTTAAGGGCGCCAGGTTCCATCGGCGCAATGCAAAAGCCCGGCGATCAGCGCCGGGCTCGGTTCAAATGCACTATGGAGGCAGCGTGAAGGCATTGCAAGGCGTTGAAGGTCGTGTGGAATGGGCGCAGCACCCCGTTCCGGTCTGTGATGTAGGGGAGATTCGCATTCGGGTAGCCGCCGCTGGGCTGAATCGTGCCGACTTGTTACAGCGCGCCGGATTATATCCGCCGCCGCCAGGCGCCAGCGAGGTGCTGGGGTTGGAGTGCGCTGGCGTGGTCAGCGAAGTAGGCGCCGGTTGCGACTGGAAAATCGGTGACCGCGTCTGCGCGCTGTTGAGCGGTGGCGGCATGGCCGAGGAAGTGGTGGTCGATGCGCGGCATGCCCTCCCGGTTCCTGAGGGAGTTAGTCTGCATGAGGCGGCGGCGTTGCCGGAGGTCTATGCCACGGCTTGGCTCAATCTGTTTCAGTTAGCTGCCTTGAGGCCTGGGCAAAAGGTGCTGCTGCATGCCGGCGCCAGCGGTGTCGGTTCGGCTGCCATTCAATTGTGCAAAGCTTTTGGCAGCCCGTGTTGGGTCAGCGTCGGTTCGCCGGAGCGTCTGGCCTATTGCGAGAGCCTGGGCGCTCAGGGCGGCGTATTGCGGGGCGAAGGGCAGATGCAAGCGCTGCGTGATTTTGCCCCGTTTGATGTGATTCTTGATCCGGTGGGCGGCAATTACGCCGCACTCAATCTGGATTTACTGGCCCTGGATGGTCGTTGGGTGAACATCGGGTTGCTCGGTGGGCGCAATGCTGAGCTGGACCTGGCGCTGTTGCTTGGTAAGCGCATTAGCTTGATCGGCTCGACTTTGCGTAATCGTGATGAGCAGTTCAAAGCCGACTTGTTGCGCGATCTGCAACAGTTTGTATGGCCGCTGTTTGCCGAAGGGCGGCTCAAACCGCAACTTCAGCAAGCCTATGCACTCAAAGATGCCGAGGCGGCTTTTGCGGTGTTGGCGACTAACCAGGTCAACGGCAAACTGGTGCTGGTAATAGATCCGGCCTTGATTTGATGGGCTGTTTCGATTGTCTTAGTCAATCGATGCCATGGCGGCAATTAATAAGCTTTTTTCGTTTAAGGCGCTAAAATGGGCGCTGTCAATTTCTCAACCCTCAGAAGGAATCAGAGATGAACCTCATCAACACTCAAGTTCAACCGTTCAAGGTCAACGCGTTTCACAACGGCAAGTTCATCGAAGTCACCGAGCAGTCCCTTAAAGGCAAGTGGTCGGTACTGATCTTCATGCCGGCTGCATTCACCTTCAACTGCCCGACTGAAATCGAAGATGCGGCCAACAACTACGCTGCGTTCCGTGATTCGGGTACTGAGGTGTACATCGTTACCACCGATACCCACTTCTCGCACAAGGTATGGCACGAAACGTCGCCAGCCGTTGGCAAGGCTCAGTTCCCGCTGATCGGTGACCCGACTCACCAGCTGACCAACGCGTTTGGTGTGCACATTGCTGAAGAAGGTCTGGCTCTGCGTGGCACCTTCCTGATCAACCCGGAAGGCGTGATCAAGACCGTAGAAATCCACTCTAACGAAATCGCTCGTGACGTATCGGAAACCCTGCGCAAGCTGAAGGCTGCTCAGTACACCGCTGCCCATCCAGGCGAAGTGTGCCCAGCTAAGTGGAAAGAAGGCGAGAAGACCCTGGCTCCATCGCTGGACCTGGTCGGCAAGATCTAAAAATGGTTGTAGAGCTGCTGCGCTAGGCATTGCCGCGTTGAAATCAGGCTCGGGCTGCTCATTTACAGCTCGTAAACTCCGCGCTCTCGCCTGATTTCGCCTTGCACTGCCGTCGCTTGCGACGCTCTCCATTCCATTTTTCACCATCTGGAGCCTACTTGGCTCTTAGACGGTACCCGACGCCCGGGCGTAACCCGTCCGGGCGTTTTATTGCCCAAATTTTGTCACCGAGGACACGCTCATGTTGGACGCCAATCTGAAAACCCAGTTGAAGACTTATCTGGAAAAAGTCACCCAGCCGTTTGAGATCGTCGCGTCCCTCGATGACAGCGACAAATCCCAGGAAATGCTGGCGCTGCTGCAAGACATCGTTAGCTTGACCGACAAGATCAGCCTGAATACCGATGGCAGCGATGCACGTAAGCCCTCGTTTGCGCTTAACCGCCCGAATGGCAATATCAGCCTGCGTTTTGCCGGCATACCCATGGGGCATGAATTCACTTCCTTGGTGTTGGCGCTGCTGCAAGTGGGCGGCCATCCGTCCAAGCTGGCGCAGGATGTAATTAGCCAGATTCAGAGTCTCGAAGGCGAGTTCAACTTCGAAACCTATTTCTCCCTGTCTTGCCAGAACTGCCCAGACTTGGTGCAGGCGCTGAACCTGATGGCGGTGCTCAACCCCAATATCCGCCACGTCGCGATTGACGGTGCGTTGTTCCAGGATGAAGTTGAAGCGCGGCAGGTTATGTCGGTGCCAAGCATCTACCTGAACGGCGAGTTATTCGGTCAAGGCCGTATGGACGTCGAGCAGATTCTCGCCAAGATCGACACCGGCGCCAGCGCCCGTGACGCCGAGAAGCTAAACGGTAAAGAGGCCTTCGATGTTCTGATCATCGGTGGCGGCCCGGCTGGCGCTGCGGCTGCAATTTATGCCGCACGTAAGGGCATTCGTACCGGTGTTGCCGCTGAGCGTTTCGGCGGTCAGGTGCTCGACACCATGGCTATCGAGAACTTTATCTCGGTGCAGGAAACCGAAGGGCCGAAGCTGGCTCGTGCCCTGGAAGAGCACGTTAAGCAGTACGAAGTCGACATCATGAACTTGCAGCGCGCCACTGCCCTGGTGCCGGCCGGTGCTGAAGGCGGTTTGCATGAAGTGAAGTTCGACAGCGGTGCCAGCCTCAAAGCCAAGACGGTGATTCTGTCCACCGGCGCCCGCTGGAGAGAAATGAACGTGCCCGGCGAGCAGCAATACCGCAACAAGGGCGTGGCCTACTGCCCGCATTGCGATGGCCCGCTGTTCAAGGGCAAGCGCGTGGCGGTGATTGGTGGCGGTAACTCCGGCGTTGAAGCGGCCATCGATCTGGCCGGCATCGTGGCGCATGTCACGCTATTGGAATTCGACAGCGCACTGCGTGCCGACGCCGTGTTGCAGAAAAAGCTCTTCAGCCTGCCCAACGTCAAGGTGATCACCAGCGCGTTGACCAGTGAAGTGAAAGGCGATGGCCAAAAGGTCACGGGCTTGGTTTACAAGGACCGTAACTCCGATGAGTTTGCCTCGGTAGAGCTGGAAGGCATCTTCGTGCAGATCGGCCTGCTGCCAAACACCGAGTGGTTGAAAGGCACCGTGGAGCTGTCCAATCGTGGCGAGATCATTGTCGATGCACGGGGCGAAACATCGCTGCCGGGCATCTTCGCCGCCGGCGATGTAACCACCGTGCCGTACAAGCAGATTGTGATCGCGGTAGGCGAGGGAGCCAAGGCGTCGTTGAGTGCGTTCGACCACCTGATTCGCACCACCTAAGCCTTATTCGGCGCTAACAAACAGGGCAACCAAGCGGTTGCCCTTTTTTATACGCGCCAGTTACGCATTGGCGCCGAAGCGCTCTAGCTGCATTTCTTGCAAGCGGCTGAGTGTGCGGCGAAAGGCGAAGCTCAGGTATCCCTCGGTATAGAGTTCGGCGAGCGGCACCTGGGCTTCGAGGTACAACGGCACCTTGCGGTCGTAGCACTCATCCACCAGAGCGATAAAGCGCCTCACGCTGTCATCCTTGACCGACAGGGCAGGCAGTTGCCGATCACCTGCTTGTACCCGCTCAACGCCATCCTCGGTGCCTCGGGCGATTTTCGCTGCGCGTTGTGGGCTGCTTAGGTTCGGCACTTCGCTAAGGAGGATGGCGCGGAAACGGTCGCACAAGGCGATAAAGTCCTGCGTGGCCAGGGGCTGCTCGCAAAGGTCGCTAAAACGGCACCAGAGCACGTTTTCGCAGTGGCGCACGGTTTGTACGCTGCGCGCGCCGAGGACAAGTGGCTGTCCACTGCTGGGTTTACCGGCGGCCAGCTCGCTGAAGTGCCGGCTCAACACGCCGGGTAAACCCGCTGTGGCAAGCCAATAACGGCTATGGGTAACACCGGGATGCAGACGGTGATCTTCCTGGCCGTCGATGCTTACCACCTGCATATGCCGCTGCAGAGCGGCAACCGCCGGCAGAAAACGTTCGCGGTTAAAGCCTTCGGCATACAGCAGTTCGGGCGGCTGGTTAGAGGTGGCCACCAGCACCACGCCCTGTTCGAGCATCACCTGAAATAGCCGGCCGAGAATAATCGCATCGCCAATATCGCTGACAAACAGTTCGTCAAAGCACAGCACGCGCACCTCGCGGGCCAGCTCCACGGCTAGCGCCTGCAGCGGGTCCGGTGTGCCGGTGAGTTGAAACAGGCGCCTATGCACCCAGCGCATAAAGTGGTGAAAGTGCTGGCGCCGCGCCGGGACCTTCAAACCCTTGTAAAAACTGTCCATCAGCCAGGTTTTGCCACGCCCAACGGGGCCCCACAGGTATACCCCGCGAGTGGGATTCGCAGGCGCAGCGTGATGCAAGGCGTGATGGCAGTCGTGTAAGGCTTGGGCGGCCAGCCACTGAGCGGGGTCAGATTTAAAACCATCGAGGTCGATGGCCTGTTGATAGGCGGCGAGCGGTGAGCTGCAATCCATCAGCGTGTCTCGATCCGCTTGTGCATGCAGATCGCACTGGCAGGGCAGAGGCTGGAAAATTCGGCGGTCTGGCGAATTGCCTCAGGCACGTCAGCTCTGTCGAGGATGCGGTAACCACGGTTGCTGAAAAAGGCTTCGGCGCTGTTGGTCAACAGGTACAGCTCACGTACGCCGATTTGCTGTCCATAGGCTTCGATTTCGGTAACCAGTGCGCTGCCATAACCCCTGCTACGAGCGGCAGGGCTGACCACCAGTGAGCGCAGCAGTGCTGCCTCGCCGTAGGGCTGCAGGCCGATCAGCGCTTCGGGGGCGTGCACAGGACCGCCGCCGATAAAGTGACTGAAGTGCTCAGCCTCAAGGTCAGCGGTTGGCAACCCGGCCGCTGCCAGTAGTGCTTTGGCTGCAGCAGTTGGCGGGTGACGGTAAAAGTTCATGGGCGTCCACGTGGGCGAGATAATCGGGTCAGCATCGCGCGGGCACTTTAACCGAGCGCTCAGCAAAAGACCCACAGGCGTGGGTCTTTTGTTTTCAGCAGGTCGTTATCAACGCCAGCTAAGGATTGGCCAGCCGGCCTGTTGGGCATGTTGCAACAGGGTTGGGTCAGGGTTGACCACATGGGGTTTTTCGACCACTTGCAGCAGCGGCAGGTCGTTGCGCGAGTCGGAGTAGAAGTAAGCGCCGTCGAGGCTTTCGCCCTGTTCTTGCAGCCAATTCTGGAGGCGGGTGACTTTGCCGTCGCGGTAGGTCAGTACGCCCTGGGTGCGGCCGCTGTAGTGGCCATGTTGCTCTTCCAGGTCGATGGCCAACACTTCTTCGATTTTCAGGCGTGCAGCGATAGCGCTGACCAGAAAATGCGCCGAGGCGGAAATCACTAAGATACGGTCACCGGCGGCGCGATGGGTGGCCAGGCAGCGGGTGGCGTCGCTGTAGAAAATCGGCTCGATCACGTCTTCAACAAAGGGCTCGACCACATGGGCGACTTCTTCTGGCGTGCGGCCTACCAGCGGGGAGAGGGTGAAGGCCATATAGTCTTCCATGGCCAGGCTGCCGGCGGCGTACTGGCGCATCAGCTCTTGTTCGCGGGCGATAAAGCTCTCGCCATCTGCCCAGCCGAACTTGACCATTTCCTGGGTCCAGAGGCTGGCGCAGTCGCCGCCAATCAGGGTTTCGTCCAGGTCGAAAATTGCCAGGGCCATCAGGCCACCTCACAGATTGCGTTGTCTTCAATGTTCAGGTTGATGCGCTGGCCACGGGCGTGCAGGTCCGCCGGGGAGCGATTGAGCACGTCCACCAGCAGTTCGACGCCACGGGCTTCGACGCTGTAACGAATCACGTTGCCGAGCAGGCGGTGGCTGCGAATGTGCCCTTCGATGCTGCCTTGCGCGCCGATCTGGATCGCCTCCGGGCGAATCGCCACGCGGCTATGGATTGGCCGCAGCAACAGACGGCTGGCGGCATCGGCGTCGAGCAGGTTGTAGTTGCCGATAAAGCCGGCGGCAAACACATCGGCCGGGGCGGTGTAGAGGGTTTCGGCGTCGCCGCTCTGCACGATCTTGCCGGCGTTCATCAAGAAGATGCGGTCACTCATGACCAGCGCTTCTTCCTGATCGTGGGTGACGAAGATAGTGGTCAGGCCCATCTCCTGCTGGATGTTGCGGATCTGCTCGCGCAGGTGCTTGCGAATCCGCGCATCCAGCGCCGACAACGGCTCATCCAGTAGCAGCAGGCGCGGGCGGGTAACCAGCGAACGTGCCAAGGCGACGCGCTGGCACTGGCCACCGGACAATTGCGGCGGGTAGCGATTGGCGAAGTCATTCAGTTCAACCAACGCCAGCACTTCTTTGACCCGCTGCTCGGCTTCACTGCTTTTGACCTTCTGCATGCGCAGGCCAAAAGCCACGTTCTGCTGCACGGTCATGTTGGGGAACAGCGCGTAGCTTTGGAACACCATGCCGATGCCGCGTTTTTGCGGGGCAACCGGTACCAGGTCTTCGCCGTCGAGGAGCACCTGCCCGCCATTGACCCCGGTTAATCCGGCGATGCAGCGCAGTAGGGTGGACTTGCCGCAGCCAGATGGGCCGAGCAGGGTGATGAACTCGCCTTTGGCGATTTCGCAGTTGATGTCGGTAAAAATCGAGGTGCTGCCGTAGCTTTTATGCAGGCCTTGAATACTCAGAAAACTCATGACTTGTCCTTATTCAGGCGGTTGGCCGCCCAGGTCATCAGCAGCACGAACATAAAGTAGGAAATCACCAGGGCGCTGGTGAAGTGACCACTGTCGTTGCGCATGTTGTAGAGGTACACCTGCAGGGTTTCATAGCGGCTGCCGACCAGCAGGTTGGCAAACACGAACTCGCCAAACAGGAAGCTGAACGAGAGGAACACCGACACCATCAAACCTTTACGCAGGTTGGGCAGCACCACCATAAAGGCTGCGCGTGAGGTGCTGGCGCCGAGCAAGTGAGCGGCGTCCATCAGGTCACGCAGGTTGATCGCTTGCAGATTGTTGCTGATCGCCCGGTACATAAAAGGCAGGGCGATGGTGAAGTAGCAGCCAATCAGAATCCACGGCGTACCCAGGATCGGTAGCGGGCCCCCGGCAAACAACTGCATCAAGCCCACGGATGAGACCACCGGCGGAATGGCGAATGGCAGCAGGATCAGCACGTTCATCACCGCGTCGAGCTTGGGGAAGTGATAACTGACCACAAACAGCAGCGGCAGAATCAAGACCAGCGACAAGGCCAATGCGGCAAAGCAGATCAGCAACGAGCGGCCGAAGGCGGACAGGAAGCGTGTGTCGCTCCACAGCGCCAGGTACCACTTGAAGGTCAGTCCACTCGGCAGAATGGTCGCCGACCAGCTGGTAGACAACGAGTAGACCAAGGTGCCCAGCAGTGGCATAAGCAAAATCAGCATCAAGGCGTAGACCACCAGCTGATGGAACAACGGTGAGCGGTTTTCAGCGTGAGACATGGTAGCTCCGACGCAACAGCCATTGGTGAACCAGGGTAATCAGGGTCATCAGGCCCACCAGAATCATCGCCAGCGCACTGGCCATATTCGGGTCGAGGAAGATGTCGCCAGAGACCATGGCGGCAATACGAATCGGCAGGATGTTGAAGTTGCCGGTGGTCAGTGCATACACCGTGGCGTAAGCGCCCAGGGCGTTGGCCAGCAGGATTACAAAGGTGCCGAGCAGGGCCGGGGTCAACACCGGCAAACCAATGTGCCGCCAGAACTGCCAGTTGCTCGCACCGAGTAACTCCGCAGACTCGCGCCAGTCTTCACGCAGTGCATCGAAGGCCGGGTAGAGCAGCAGTACACCGAGTGGGATCTGGAAGTAGGTGTAGAGCACGATCAGGCCAGTCTTGGAGTAGAGGTTAAAGTCCTCAATGATCCCCGCCTGCTTGAGCACAATGGTCAGTGCGCCGTTGAAGCCCAGCAGAATGACAAAGGCAAACGCCAGCGGCACGCCGGAAAAGTTGCTGGTCATGTTGGTGAAGGCCATGACGAAATCGCGCAGCTTGCTGTCCACTTGACGCAGCGAGTAGCTGCCAAGGATGGCAATGCTGATGCCGATCAAACTCGACCAGAACGCCACCTCCAAACTGTGGCGCATGGCCTGACGATAGAACGGTGAGGAAAAGGCCTCGGTGAAGTTACCGAGGCTCCAACCCTCACTGGTGTGCAGGCTGTTGCTGGCGACCCAGAGCAGTGGGGCGATCTGAAAGGCGATAAAGAACAAGGCAAAAGGCAGCAGGCAGAGTAGGGCCAACCATTTGCCACGCAGGGCAGAGATCACGATAGAAGCTCCCGGCACACGGGTTTGTCGTGGGCCACGCCGAGTAGCTCGCAGACCGTGCCACAGATTTCAAGCTGTTTGGGCTCGGCGTTGGGGTCGAGGCTGAACGCGCTGCCGAGCACCAGCAGGGGTACTTCACGTTCTTCTGGCAGCAGGCCGTTGTGCGAGCGGTCGTTGTTCATGCCGTGGTCGGCAGTCACCAGAATCTGGTAGCCCGCATCCAGCCAGGGCTGAATGTATTCGGCCAAGTGCACATCGGCCATGCGCGCGCTGTTGCGGTATTGCGCGCTGTCGAGGCCGTGTTTGTGGCCGGCATCGTCGATATTCATCGGGTGCACCAGTAGCAGATTGGGCGCATGGCGCTGGCGCAGGCTGTCGGCATCGGCGAACAGGTGCGAATCCGGGTAATGGTCGGCGTAGTAAAAGTGGCCATGCTGAATCGGCAGCGCCACATCGCTGGTATGGCGATCACGGGCAGCCTGAAACGGCGAGCGGTTATACAGCTCGCTGACCCAGTGATAAGCCGCCGCAGCGGTAATCAGGCCGGCGTCGCGGGCGTAGTGGAACATGCTGCGCTGAGTCGACAAGCGCGATACATCGTTATTGACGATGCCGCTGTCGATCGGCGCAACACCAGTCAAAATGGCTTCATAGAGCGGGCGTGAGAGGGCCGGGAGTTCACAGTCGAGCTTGTACAGCGCGGCGCGTCCGGCTTGGCAATAAGCCTGCAGATGCCCCAGCGCATGCTGAGCCACCTGATAGCTCAGGCCATCCAGAACCACGAGGATGACGTTGTGCGACATGGTTAAAAGCCTTAGCAATTGAATCGGCCCCAGAGGAATCCCTGGGGCCAGATGCATTAGTTCATGTTGATGATGACGTGCTCTTGCCACAGGCGCGGCAGGGCTTTAGAGGTGGCTTCCCAGGCAGCAGCATCTTTGATCGGCTGAACCTTGGCGTACTGCTCTTGCGGCAGCAGCTTGGCTTGAACCTCGGCTGGCAGGGTCAGGTGTTCGGCGCGGATCGGCCGGGCATTACCTTTGGCCAGGTTGATTTGGCCAGCGTCGCTCAAGATGTACTCACGCGCCAGTTTGGCGGCGTTAGGGTTTTTTGCCCATTTGTTGATGATGGTGCTGTAACCGGAAATCACCGAACCGTCAGACGGAATCATCACTTCAAAGCGCTCTGGGTCGATCTGATCGCGGTAGCTCAGGCCGTTGAAGTCCCACACTACGCCGACTTCGACTTCGCCTTTTTCCAGGGTCTGGATGGTTGGGTTGGCCAGCGACAGACGGCCTTGCTTGGCCAGTTCGCCGTAGAACTCCAGTGCGGGTTTAACGTTGCTTTCATTACCGCCCATGGCGATGGCGGCAGCCAGTACACCGTTTACCGCTTGTGCGGCGGTGCTGACATCGCCAGCCGACACTTTGTAGGTGCCTTTTTTCAGATCAGCCCAGGAGTGCGGGATGTCCTTGACCAGCTGCTTGTTGACGATAAAGGCGATGGAGCCGGTGTAGGCGAGCATCCAATGGCCATCTGTGTCCTTGGCCCAGGCTGGAATTTGTTCCCAGGTGCTGGGTTTGTAGGCTTGGGTAACACCTTGCTGCACCGCGATGGGGCCGAAGGCCGCACCGACGTCGCCAATATCGGCAGTGGCGTTGTCTTTTTCAGCGGCAAATTTGGCAATTTCCTGGGCCGAGCTCATGTCGGTGTCCATGTGCTTCAAGCCGTATTTTTTCTCCAGGTCAACCCAAGTGTCCTTCCAGTTGGCCCAGCTATCCGGCATGCCGACACTGTTTACCGCGCCTTCTGCGCGCGCAGCCTTCTCCAGTGCTTGCATGTCCATGTCAGCAGCCATGGCAGAGGTTGCCAGGGCAATGGCCGAGCCCATCAGTGAAGCCATCAGCAGTTGTTTCATTGGAAACTCCTTTGCGATTGGGGTATGTGCGGTGAACTGTTCTGGTCTAGATCAGCAAGACCTAAGCCAATTTAGGCGGGTTAAATGACAGTTTTATGTACGTTGCTCATTTAGCGGTTATAACCGCGTTGCCGAAACGGGCGCTTCACTAGCGTAGACCATGATTAAAACCGCCATTACGTGGCTTGCAGACTAGACTTTGCGCGGATTGACGATGTGTGTCGGCAGAGTGTCATGCTTCGGTCATCTGGAGTGCTTAAACTTGAAACATGATTTTTACTGCGGCATTAACAGGATTCTGCCCCTTATTGGGGTTGGACTAGTCCAAATAGGGAGGTCTTGATGCGCGATGAAGCGCCACGGGCAGTCACTGCTATATGCCGGGCATTGGAAGAGCAGATTGAGCACGGGTTGTTGCCTTCAGGCAGCCAGTTACCAGCGGAGCGCAAGCTCAGTGAAGTATTCGACACCACGCGCATCACCTTGCGTGAAGCACTAGGCCAGCTTGAAGCCCAGGGGCTGATTTATCGTGAGGAGCGGCGTGGCTGGTTTGTATCGCCACCGCGCGTGGCCTACAACCCGCTGGTGCGCAGCCACTTTCACGCCATGGTTGGTGAGCAAGGCCGGGTGCCGGCCACCGAGGTGTTGAGTGCGCGGTTGATACCGGCCAGCGCGGAAATCTGTCAGCTGTTGGCGTTGCCGGCGCTGTCCAGCGTGTATCAAATACGCCGTGCACGGCGTATCGACGGGCGCTTGGTGCTGTATGTCGAGCACTACCTCAATCCGAATTACTTCGCCGGCATTCTGGATTTCGACCTAACCCGCTCGCTAACCGAGTTGTACGCCAGTGAGTACGGCATTCATTACGGGCGGGTGCGTTTCGACATGGTGCCGACTGCTTTGCACAGCGAGGCCGCTGGCGCATTGAAAGTGGCGGTGGGCAGCCCAGCGCTGCGCATCGTGCGGATCAACCGTGACCAGCACGGCCGGCTGATTGATTGCGATCTGGAGTTCTGGCGCCACGACGCCCTGCATGTGAGCGTCGAAGTACCGGAGTGAGGCTTATCTAAACGGCTAGCTGATTTTGCCGTGACAGTGAGAATTCCAGGGTCTCGCCATCCAGCGGTACCCGCAGACGCTTATTGAACCCCCGGCGAGTAGCCTCCTGCAGCAGGTCGGCGCGTGTCACCGGGCAGTGATCGAGTGCCTCCAGGTGGTTGGCTACGATGATGCCGCTGCTGAGTTGAAGCGCCGCGAGAATATCGGCTTGGTCCATGATGATCTCGCCGCCTAGGTCGAAGCGCGCGCCACCTGCCGGCAATACACTCACGGTCGGTGCCAGTTCTGTCAGGCAGTGACGGACATCTGCAGTCAGCAGAGTGTCACCGGCGAGGTAGAGGCTGGGTTCACCTGGTATCTGGATGAAGTAGCCGTAGCCATGGGCCATCAAATTGCCGATAAAACCCTCCCCATGTAGGCAGGCAATTGCCTGGATCGAACCATTAAAGAATGTACCGCCGCTCATGCCGGGCAGTTCCTGCACGTTGAGCCGGCGCTTGCGTAGGTAATCCGCATCCTCTGCCATGCACAGCACAGGCGTGTTGCGTTCGCGCAGCCAGCGGATGGCGGTACGGTCGAGGTGGTCGAAGTGGCCTTTTTGGCAATGGGTGATCAAGCAATGGGTCACCCGTTGCAGGTGTTCAGCGGCATTGTTGGGCATCTCAACCAGTGGATTACGCCGACGCCGGGCGAAGTATTTGAGGGCTGGTAGCTGGCCCTGTGCGGCGAGCATGGGGTCGACAAGCAGGCATACTTCGCCGAATTCGACGATCAGGGTGGCATTGCGCAGTTGAGTGATTTTCATGGAGTTCTCCGGGATAGGAGGACTCATTGTAAAAATTCGTCTGCCGGATAAAGATGGCAGGAATTACCACAAATAGGACATTTCATGCCTATGCAGAAGATCGGTCTGCTGCTGTATCCCGGTTGCATGCCTGCAGGCCTGTTCGCCTTCGCCGACCTGCTGACGGCGGCCAATCGACGTGTTGGCGAGCAGCACTTTGAGCTGTGTTGGATTGGCTTGGGCAGCGAGCCGGTCGATTGCGCACAGGGCATGCGCTTGCAACCACAGAGCAGTCTGGCTCAGGCCGAATGCAGTGCAGTGCTGATTCCCGGGCTCTGGGCGGATTCGGACGCGATGATCACTGCGGCACTGGAGGCCAACCGAGGTCTGATTCGGGCGTTAAATCAGCTACCGCGCACGACACAGCTGTGGAGCTACTGCACCGGCGTGTGCCTGCTGGCGCAGAGCGGGCGTTTGCAGGGTGAGCGAGCGACGGCAACCTGGTGGTTGGCGTCCAGTATGCAAGCGCGCTTTCCTCAGGTGCACTGGCAGTTTGAGCAGACTCAGGTGAGCAATCGGCTGAATGCCACGGCCTCGGGTGTAAGTGGTTACCTGGCGATTGCCCGGATGCTGCTTGAACAGCAGCTTGGGTCGGTGGCTTATCGCGAGATCGCCACGCTGATGGTGTTGCCCCGCCCGGAACCGGCGACGCCAGTGTTCCGCGCTGTTGGCCTGATGCAGCAAACGGAGCCACTGTTGCGCAGGTTGCACCTGGTGGTGGAGCGCCTGCCGGCACAGCAGCTCAGCGTGCAGCGGCTTGCCGATGAACTGGCCGTTTCCGCACGCACTCTGGCGCGTAAGGTCAAATCGTTGACAGGGTTGGCGGTGGCGGATCAGGTGCGCCTGATCAAGCTCAACCAGGCAGGAGAACGGCTGCTCCTCACTGCAGACTCGATCAGCCGGATCAGCGTCGCTCTGGGTTACGGCGATGAGTCGAGCTTTCGACGCACCTTCAAGCATGTGACCGGTCTTACCCCGGCGGCCTACCGACAGCAGTACAAACTTTAGCGATTGTTTGCTGCCGGGGTAACGATCAAGGCAACTCGGCGCTGTTATAGAAGGCGCTCAGTACTTTAACCAGATGGGCCAGGTCTTGGCTGCCGGCCAGCTCGCGGATCGAGTGCATGGCGAAGGTCGGCAGGCCGATATCCACGGTGCGTACGCCCAGCTGGCTGGCGGTGATTGGGCCGATAGTCGAGCCGCAACCCATGTCGCTACGGGTGACAAAGCTTTGCACCGGCACTTCGTTTTCCAGGCACAGATGGCGGAAGAAGCCGGCCGTCTCGCTGGTGGTGGCGTAACGCTGATTGCTGTTGATCTTGATCACCGGGCCGGCATTGAGCTTGGGGCCGTGATTTTCGTCATGTCGATCGGCGTAGTTGGGGTGTACGGCGTGGGCGTTGTCTGCCGAGACCAGCAAGGAGCGCTGGATGGTACGGACAAAGCCATCCCCGTCGGGCAATACACGGCGCAGCACTTGTTCCAGCATCGGGCCATCGGCGCCGCAGGCCGACGAGGAGCCGACTTCTTCGTGGTCGGTGCACACCAGCATGCAGCTTTCATCATCGGCGGCGGCCAAGAGCGCTTGCAGGCCGGCGTAGCAAGACAGCAGGTTGTCGAGCCGCGCACCGGCAATAAAGTCGCCATTCAAACCAATCACCGCAGCGTTTTGAGTGTCGTAAAAACTCAGCTCGTAATCGAGCACGGCATCGGCGCTGAAGTCATGCTGGCGCGCCAGTTGCTCGGTAATCAGGGCGCGGAAGTCAGCCGCTTCAGGGTCGGCCAGTTGCGCAAGAATCGGCGGTAGTTCGTTTTGAGGATTGATGGCCCAGCCCTGATTGGCCTCACGGTTGAGGTGAATGGCCAGGTTGGGGATCACCGCAATCGGACTCTGAAAATCGATCAGTTGGCTTTCAACCTTACCGTCGCGACGGTAGGTGACGCGTCCGGCGAGTGACAGGTCGCGGTCAAACCAGGGTGCCAGCAGGGCGCCGCCGTAAACCTCAACGCCGAGCTGGAAAAAGCCCTGGCGCTGCAATTCCGGCTGGGGCTTAACCCGCAAGCAAGGGCTGTCGGTGTGTGCGCCGACTAAACGGATGCCACCTTCGAGCGGTGAGCGTTTGCCCAGCTTGAAGGCGATGATCGAGGAGTCGTTGCGGGTCACGTAATAGCGGCCACCGGGCTCGGTGTGCCAGCTGATACGTTCATCCAGTTGCTGAAAACCGGCAGCCTCTAGGCGCTGAGCCAAACTGGCGGTGGCATGGAAGGGGGTGGGCGAGGCCTTGAGGAAATCGATCAGGCCTTGGTTCAAATCTTCGCGCATAGAGACTCCGGGCAACAGTTGGCCGAGTTTAGCGGATTTGCCCCAGGCTTTGGGCGGCAGTGCCAGGCAGATTAGCGTGCAATGCTGACCAGGCTAAGCAGGTAGCCGTCGAATTCAGCAAATTGCCCGCTTACCTCCGCTCCGGCGGGCCATTGCTCATGCAGGTCGATCAACAAACGCATGCGCACTTGCTGTGATGTATCGACGCTGATCAGCTCTGCATCCTGAAAATAGAAGTGCCGTAACACTTGCGGGTAGAGCGCTTTAAACAGGCTTTCTTTGAGTGAAAAGGTCAAGCTGATGCGTTGGGCGCGCTGCTCAGTAGGCAGATTTTGCAGGCGTAGCAACTCGGCAGGGGTGAGTATTTCCCCGGCCAGGCGCTCGGCACGACTGGCGGGCATGATCTGCTCAACATCCAGACCCAGGCCGCGCCATTCTGAGTGTTGGCCCACCACCGCAGCCGCCCACCCACTGCCGTGGGTAATGGAGCCGACCGTGCCATTCGGCCATTGCGGTGCCCGATCAGCGCCGCAGGCAGGTGTTGCCGCTGTTCCAGTCAGCTGCGCCAATGCCGCCCGCGCGCACAGGCGGCCTGCCAGGTATTCCGCCTGGCGTTTGGCAACGCCTTTTATCGGGGCAATGGCACAGCGGCTGAAATCTTCGCTGTGTAAGTGCCCGGGGTCAAAGCGGGTACTGATCAAGCGCAGTGTTGAGTGTGGGTGGGGCAATGGCCAGTGGTCACTCAGTGGGGCGCAGCAGGCGGGTAGGAAATCTTTATTCATGAGCACATTCTGCCGCGTGCTTGTGGCATCGACCAGTCGCATTCCGTGGTTACAATTCGTTGCAGAGCGACAACAAAGCAAAACGGAGTCTTGCTGGTTTATTTGCCACACTTGTTTATGCGCCTCTTTGGGGCGCAGGTGAGGTTGTAGCAGGTACGGGCGTGAGGCCTGTACCGGCATTTCTCTGAGAATGAGTACGGGAGCCCGTTTGGGCTCCCGTTTTTTTATGGTGGCGCTTAAAGACGTGTCGCTAGGCGAAATTATTTTTCAGGCAACCCCAAGCCTTCTTACTTGCAGAGTAAATCGCTTGATGCGTGCGTCAGCATTTATGGTGCCGTACTCACGTTTTTAATCTGTCATTGCGGGTCGCTACTTTTTGACTGTCGTTGGGCCAGGCGTTGTTTTGTTCAGGTTCAGCAAAATGGCTGTGCAGCGCACGCAAAGCCAGCTCGGCAGCTGCGTGTTAGTCTGCCGTAACGGCCGATCTAGAGCCATTTTGTGAGCTTGCTGATGCCTGCTGCCAATTCACCTGCGCACCTGATGCGCGGCACTGCTGCCTACCGGCGTGCCACCGTTGCGCTGTTCTGCGCCGGGTTTGCCACCTTTGCTTTGCTCTATTGCGTACAGCCGCTGTTGCCGTTGCTGGCTGCGCATTTCGCCGTGTCGGCTGCGGGTAGCAGTCTCGCGTTATCACTGACCACTCTGAGCCTGGCGCTGTGCTTGTTGGTGTCCGGTGCGCTGGCCGAGAGTTGGGGGCGTAAGCCGGTCATGGTGATAGCTCTAGGGTTGGCGTCATTATTGGGGATCGCTTGCGCTTTTGTTGATAGCTGGGATCACCTGTTATGGCTGCGTGCGTTGCTTGGGCTCGCGCTCAGCGGCTTGCCGGCGCTGGCCATGGCCTATGTGGGGGAGGAATTTGACCCGCAAGCATTGCCTGCGGCAATGGGCCTGTATATCGGCGGCACGGCATTGGGTGGTTTGCTGGGGCGCTTGCTCGCCGGCTTGCTCAGCGACCTCGGTGGCTGGCCGCTGGCCTTGGCCGGTATTGCGGGCATGGGCTTGCTGGCGCTGGGGCTGTTTATCTGGCTGCTGCCGCCGTCGCGGCATTTCACCGCGCAATCGTTGTCGCTGCGCGGCTTGCTGCGTAACTTTGCCGCGCATCTGAGCAACGGAGAATTGCGCCGGCTGTTTCTGATGGCTTTTTTATTGATGGGCGGCTTTGTTGCCTTGTTCAACTATGTCGGCTTTCGCTTGGCGGCCGCACCGTTCAACCTGTCATCCAGCCTGATCGGGTTGCTGTTTACGGTGTATCTGCTGGGGATTTTCAGTGCCGGATGGGCGGGGCGCCTGGTGCCACGTTTGGGTGCGCGGCAGGTGATGCAGGGTGGCATCGGCATCATGCTGTTCGGCGTTGCGCTTTGTGCCACGCCCTGGCTGAGCGCGGCTGTGGCGGGTTTGGCGTTATTCACCCTGGGTTTTTTCGCCGCCCATGCGGTGGCCAGCGGGCAGGTGGGGCAACGGGCTAGTGGCGCCAAGGCGCAGGCTTCGGCGCTTTATCTGTGTGCGTATTACCTGGGCTCTAGCGTGATTGGTTACGGCGCCGGGTATATCTGGGAACACGCCGGCTGGCTGCCGATGCTCGCGGTATTGGCTGCTCTGTTTGTCGCCGCAGGAGTCAGCGCCCGCAAGCTGTAAGGGGCGAAACGTTCAGCCGTTAGGATGGGTTGAGTGCAGCGATACCCATGCGGGGAATGTGCTGGATGCCGTCGTTGCGCGGTTCTCGTGGCATCCATTTCGCTCAACCCATCCTACGGCCTCGATCAGCCTACACGTCGAGGCCACTCGGTTTTGGTTGTTTGATGACACATCAATGAGCACTGCAGGAGGTGGTGATTTTTCCTGTTCAGCTGTTCAACGAGCCGAATCAAAAGTTAATACAAATATCTACGCAGATACCTTCTGTGCCGCTTTCCTGAGCGCATCGAGTGACTAGACTGCGTAGGTATAACAAAAAATAAAATGCCGCCGACTGGCCGCTAACGGAGACATTATTCCGTGCACCTTAACAGGGCGTTAAACATCCTGGTCGCCGTTCTAAGTCTGTGCTTGAGCCTAAGTGCTTGGGCGCAACCAGAACCGATTGAGATCACTTCAGAATCAGCCATCCAGACCCATTTTCAGTTCTGGGAGGACGCTACAGGCGAGGCCTCAATTGATCAGGTGGCGAGCTTAGCCAACGAGCGTTGGGCGCTGATAGCCAATGGCAGCGCCACCTTCGGCCTTACGCAATCAGCCTATTGGTTGCGCTTTTCAATCAAGAACCAAACACCGCTCAACCTCAACCTGATTACTGAACTCGGTTATTCCCAGTTGGATGATGTGGCTTTCTATGTGTATGCGGGAAACGTCCAAGAAAAACAGCTGAAAACCGGTGATGGTCGGCCCTTCTACCCACGTGACGTCGACCATCCAAGCATGTTGTTGCGCATCACCCTGGCACCCGAAGAAATCAAGACGGTGTATGTGCGGGTCGCGACGGCCGGTTCCATGATCGTGCCGCTACGGATCTGGCGTGAGCAAACGTTTTTTGAAACCGCCGCCTATGAGCTGAAGCTGCATTTTTTCTACTACGGCTGCATCTTTGTCATCGTCTTGATCAATCTCGCCGTGTACCTGAGTCTGCGCGAGAATCTGTATCTCTACTATGCCCTTGCACTGTCCGGTTACCTGTTGTTTTTCGCCTCCATCAAAGGTTTCAGTTTTCAACACCTCTACCCCCTGCTGCCGGAGTTGCATGCCAAGGCGCTGCTCGTGTCGATACCTGCTCTGGCGCTGTTCTCACTGCTGTTCTGTCGCGAGTTCCTAAGCACCAAAATCCATAGCCCGCGGTTGGATAAAGTGTTGATCGCAATGATGGTGTTCGAGGTGCTATTTCTCATCTCTGCCCCTTTTCTGGACTATCACACAGGCATCCAGCTGGCATCGTTTTCCGCGCTGGTGTTTTTTTCGCTGCTGTTGGTCGCCGGTCCTGTTGTGTGGATGGAAGGCGTTCGCGCAGGGGCCTTTTTCACCGTTGCCTGGACGCCGTTGACTATCGGGGTGCTGGCAACGTCTGGCAGGGCGCTCGGGGTATTTCCTGAGAACTTCTTTACTGAGTACGCCATGCAGATCGGCTCAGGACTGGAAGCCTTTATCCTCACGGTGGCCCTGGCGGATCGGCTATACCGTGAGCGTGAAGACAAGATCGCTGCGCAAGCTGCCAGCTTGCGCGAGGCCCAGTCTCGCAACGAGGCTCAAAACCGGCTCACCGAAGCCTTGACGCACGACTCTGTAACCGGGCTGCCCAACCGCAATCGTTTTGAGTTGATGGTCGATCAGCAACTGCAGGAGGCGCCCCAGCGTCGTTATATGGTGGGCGTGGCCCGGATCACGCGACTGGACGAAATCAACCGCACGCTTGGCCTGACCAGAAGTGAATGGATAGTGAAGCGCGTAGCCGAGCAAATGGTCGAGCTGGCGGCCGGCTTGCCGCTGGTAAAGGCTATTCGGGATAACCAAGGCCGAGAAGAGCGGGTTTATCACCTGTCCAGCGACTGCTTCTGCTTGCTGATTGATGTGGGCAAAGCGGTAAATGATTTCTCTGCCCTCAACGCCGCGTTAAGGCGTTTGGCCGAACCGATATGGTTGGACCACCTGGCGATTGAGTTGAACCCGCGCTTCGGCGCGGCCAGCTACCCGGAGCATGGTCGAACTGCTGCTGAGTTGATTCGCAATGCTCATGTCGGCATGGAGGTTACGCCGCGGGGGCTCAACGAAACCGGTCTTTATTCCAAACGGCACGACATTTACAACGAGAGTCGTCTGACCTTAATGGCGGATCTGCGCGAAGCCTTGCAACACAACCAAACCCTGCTTTTTTACCAGCCCAAACAGGACCTCAAAACCGGCCATATTATTGGTGTGGAGGCGTTAATTCGTTGGCACCACCATGAGCGGGGCTGGGTAAACCCGGCAGATTTCATTCCCTTGGCGGAGGAGACGGGCGTCATTATTCAACTGACCCGATGGGTTATCGGGCAGGCCACGGCAGATTTGGCGCACTTGCAGCAGGATTACCCGCAGTTGAGTGTGGCGATTAATATCTCCGCGCGCGATCTGGAATCCGCCGAGCTGCACAGCACGCTGGCGTTGGCCCTGCAGCACAATGGGCTGCAGGCCTGCTCCGTCACCCTGGAAATCACCGAAACTGCAGCCATGCTCGACCCCGCCCGCAGCCTGCAGGCACTGAATGTGTTGGCTGAGCTAGGTCACCCTATTTCCATTGATGACTTTGGCAGCGGCTATTCCTCGCTGTCTTATCTCAAGCAACTGCCAGCCTCAGAGCTGAAGCTGGACCGTTCGCTGATTCATGATGTCTGCGTCAGTGAAAGCGCCGATGTGATTGTCTCTACCGCTATTCAGATGGCGCGCAGCCTCGGTTATCGGGTGGTGGGTGAGGGCATTGAAGATGCCGAGACGGCCAGCCGGTTGCAGTCAGAAGGCTGCGACATGCTACAGGGCTACTGGCTGTGCAAGCCCAAGCCGATCGCTGAGCTCAAACAGTGGTTGCAGGTTTTCAACTCAAACAACGTTTAAGCAGTGCGGCATTCTTATGCCTCTTGCGCCCTATACGCCCCCGGCGTTAGCCCCGTCCATTTCTTAAACGCCCGATGAAACGCCGAGGGCTCGGAGAAACCGAGTTGTTCGGCGATGTCCTGAATCGCCAAATCGGCGCGGCCCAGGTGGTAGATGGCCAAGTCGCGGCGCAGGTGGTCTTTTAATTCCTGAAAACTCGAACCCTCCTCGCGCAAATGCCGGCGCAGGGTTTGTGGGCTCATGTGCAGTTGTTGCGCGACGGCATCCAGATCCGGCCAGTTGCTGCAGTCGCGGCCGAGCAGGCGGCGGATTTGGCTGATCAGGCTGTCACCACCGTCTGGGCGGGCCAGCAGGTCGGCGGGGGAGTGTTGGAGGAATTGCTTGAGGGTGCGTTCGTCCTGCAATAGCGGCATGGTCAGGTAGCGGGCATGGAACAGTAGGCTGGTTTGCCCGGCCGCGAAGCGCCGGTTGCAGGGGAATAACAGCTCGTACTCGCTGGCATGGACGGGCTGGCCGTAGGTGAAGGTGGCTTCTTCCAGACGGATACGTTGGCCGATCAACCAGCTGCCAAGGCGGTGCCAGATCACCAGCAGGCTTTCCACTAGAAAGTGGTCCGGGTCGCACAGGTTGGTGCCGTCCACACTCAGTCGCGCCCAGTCGCCTTCGCGTTGAATGCTGATGGTCGGCGCTTCGGGGAATAGGCTGTAGAACAGAGCACCTCGGCCCAGGGCTTTTTCCAGTGAGCGGCAATGGATGATGGCGTAACACATCATGGCGAAGGTGCCGGGCTTGCTGCGCAGGCGGCCAAAGCCCAGGTATTCGTCGTCAAGGCTTTCCCAGAGTAATTGCATCAGACGGGCGAACTGTTCGGGCGCGACGCGGGCGCGCGGCTCATCGAGCAAGGCGGCCTGAATGCCCACTTGGCGCAGCAGTGCGGCGCAGTCGTGGCCCTGGCGCTCGGCTCCGCTCAATGCAGCGCGGACAAAGTGGCTGGCGATGGTGCGTTCGCGCATGACAACTCCTTGAAAGTGCGTCGATGGTAGGCAGCTCAATGCGCTAAGGACAAGTGCCGAGCGAATGGGTCAATCCAGGCTGAGCGTATGGGTCATTGAGGCGGGCGGGCGGGGCGGCCTAACCTGCAACACGACTTCAACTCAGGGAGCACACTCGCATGCAGCGCAATATTTTCGACACTGAACACACAATGTTCCGCGACGCCTTTGCCGCCTTCCTCAAGAAAGAAGTAGTGCCGCATCAGGATCAGTGGGAGGCCGACGGCATGGTCAGCCGTGAGGTGTGGAAGAAGGCCGGTGACATGGGTTTTCTGCTGCCATGGGCGGATGAGGAGTACGGTGGCTCGGGCCTTAAGGATTTTCGCTATGAGCAGATCATGTGCGAGGAGCTGGCCAAGATAAACGAGGCCGGCTTTATGTTGCCGCTGCACTCGGCGTTGTGTGGGCCCTATATTGCCGAGTACGGCAATGCCGAGCAGAAGGCGCGGCTTATGCCGGGCATCATCAGCGGCGAGCTGATTTTGGCCGTGGCGATGACCGAACCCAGCGCCGGTTCCGACTTGGCCGGCATGCGCACCACGGCAGTGGATAAGGGCGATCACTACGAACTGAACGGCTCCAAGGTGTTTATCTCCAACGGCATCCTTGCGGACGTGGTGATCGTCGCAGCCAAGACGGACCCGGCCAACAAACACGCTATGGGCCTGTTTTTGGTCGAGCGCGGCATGCAGGGTTTCGAGCGCGGTACGCCGCTGAAAAAGCTTGGGATGAAGAGCCAGGACACCGCTGAGCTGTTCTTCAATAACGTCAAAGTACCCAAGGCTAACCTGCTTGGTGATGCTAAAGGCGGCTTCTTCTATTTGATGAATATGCTTGCCCAAGAGCGTCTGACCAATGCCTGCGGCGCGGTAGCCGGTGCCGAGGCGGCGCTGCAAGTGACCATCGATTATGTGCGCGAGCGCAAGGCGTTCGATCGGCCGATCTCGCACTTCCAAAACACCCGTTTCAAGCTGGCGGAAATGCGCACGCAAATCGACGTGGCCCAGGTGTTTGTCGATCGCTGCGTACTCGATCACAACGAGAAGAAACTCACCCCGGAAGTGGCCGCCGAGGCCAAGCTGTTTACCACCGAGTTGCTGGGCAAGGTTGTGGACGAAGGGGTACAACTGCATGGCGGATGGGGTTATATGTGGGAGTACCCGATCTGCAAAATGTACGCGAACGCGCGTATTCAGCGGATTTTTGCCGGTACCTCGGAAATCATGAAAGAGATCATCAGCCGCGGCATGAAGCTTTAATACAGAGCCAATAGTTGAGCGACGCTCGACAGACAATAACAACAAGAGGTCTGTACATGGATGAGCAACTGCCCCTGGAGCGTTTCGCGCTCTGGGTTGAAAAACGCCCGGATGCAGTCTGGCTGCGCCAGCCGGTGGACGGTCAGTGGCATGACTTCACCTGGCGTCAGGTCGATGACCAGGCCCGGCGTTTGGCCAGCGCACTGCTGGCTCAGGGCTGCGTGCCGGGAGACCGGGTGGCGCTGCTGTCGAAGAACTGCGCCGAGTGGTTTATCTGTGATCTGGCGATCATGCTGGCCGGGTTGATCAGCGTGCCGCTGTACCCACTGCAATCGGCCGAGAGCATTGCCTACGTGCTGGAGCATGCGCAGTGCAAGGTCATCCTGCTCGGCAAATTGGATGACGCCGAGAAGCTGGAAGCGGGAATTGGCCCGCAGCTGACGCGCATTGCGCTGCCGTACCCGACCCTCGCCTGCACCCATGACTGGCATACGTTGCTGGCCGCCCATGAGCCGCTGCAAACCGCTGCAGTGCAACAGCCCGATCAAGTGCTGACGCTGGTGTACACCTCCGGCACCACAGGTAATCCAAAAGGCGTGATGCTCTCGGTGCACGCGATGGCCTTTACCTCGGCCAATGCCTGCCGGGAAATGGACATGAGCACGGAGGACCGTTTCTTTTCCTTTTTGCCGCTGTCGCATGTGGCCGAGCGCTTTATGGTCGAATTCAACAGCCTGTATTGCGGCGCGCCCGTGGCGTTTGTTGAGTCGATGGAGACCTTTTCCCGTGATTTGTGTCATGTGCGGCCCACGGTTTTTTTCGCCGTGCCACGCCTGTGGACGCGCTTTCAGCTGGGGGTGCTGGAGAAACTGCCGCAGGCCAAGCTGACCCGGCTACTGCGCATTCCGCTGATTGGTGCACTGGTGGCACGCAAGATTCGGCGAGGCCTGGGTCTCGATCAGGCGCGCGTGATGATCTCCGGTGCTGCGGCAATTTCGCGAGGGCTGCTCGACTGGTATCAAGCGATCGGCCTGACCCTCTGCGAAGGCTATGGCATGAGCGAAAACGTCGCTTACGGCTGCTTCAATCGGCCCGGTCAGGTGCGTTTTGGCACCGTGGGGCGGCCGATGAAAGGCTTGGAAGTGCGTATTGCTGACTCTGGCGAGATTTTGTTCCGCAGCCCGACACTGATGCTTGGTTACTACCTGGACCCAGAAAAAACCGCCGAGGCCTTGGTTGATGGCTGGTTGCACACTGGCGACAAGGGTGAGTTGGACGGCGATGGCTATTTGCGCATTACCGGGCGGGTGAAGGACATCTTCAAAACCAGTAAGGGCAAGTACATTGCCCCAGCGCCGATTGAAGGTGAAATTGCCAAGAATCACTGGATTGAACAGGTGTGCCTAATGGGTAGCAATCTGGACCAGCCAGTGGCGCTGATCGAACTCTCGCCCGCGGCCCGCGAGCAAGCCCAGGAAAAAGTGGCGGCCGATCTGCATCAGACCTTGGACCAGCTCAATGCCACGCTGCAGAACCATGAGCGGGTCAGCCACTTTGTCTTGGTGCGTGAGGCCTGGACGGTGGACAACGGTTGCATGACCCCAACCATGAAAATCCGCCGCAATGTGCTCGAAGCGCGCTTTGCCGATGAAGTCGCTGTGCTCAATACCCAGCAGCCCCTGCATTGGCAATAACAGCTGTGCTTGCGTAGCCGGATGTGATCCGGGAAAGGTTTCGCCGTACAGGCCCCTCCCGGATTGCATCCGGACTACGACGAAGAACGTAGGATGGGTTGAGCACAGCGATACCCATCGGCGTTGAAGGTTATTTATAGGAGCTGTTATGTCTGGCCCGCTGTCATCCCTGAAAGTGCTGGATTTCTCCACCCTGTTACCGGGACCATTTGCCTCGCTGTTGTTGGGCGATATGGGCGCAGAGGTATTGCGCGTCGAGTCGCCCAGCCGCATGGACCTGGTGCGCGTACTGCCGCCCCATGACGGTGGTGTTTCTGCCAGCCATGCTTACCTCAATCGCAATAAACGCTGCATCGCCCTGGACCTGAAAAAGCCCGAGGCCGTGGAAATGGTCAAGCAACTGGTGGCTGAGTACGACATCGTGCTGGAGCAATTTCGCCCCGGCGTAATGGACAAGCTCGGTGTGGGTTATGCGGCGCTCAAGGCGATCAATCCCAAGCTGATCTACGTGTCGATCACCGGCTATGGCCAGACCGGGCCGTATAAGGACCGCGCCGGGCATGACATCAACTATCTGGCCTTGGCCGGTATCGCCAGCTACACCGGTCGGCGTGACACTGGGCCGCTGCCGCTGGGCATTCAGGCGGCGGATATCGCCGGTGGTTCCTTGCACGGGGTGATTGGCTTGTTGGCGGCGGTGATTCAGCGCCAGGCAACGGGGCAGGGCCAACACGTGGACATCAGCATGACCGACTGCGCCTTCAGCCTGCATGGCATGGCCGGCGCGGGTTACCTGGCCGCAGGGGTTGAGCCGGAGATGGAAAATCAAGCGCTCAACGGCGGCAGTTTTTACGACTACTACCGCACCCGCGACGGACGCTGGTTCTCGGTAGGTAGCCTGGAACCGCAGTTTATGCAGCAGTTCTGTGCGGCTATCGGCCGGCCGGAACTGGCGGCGCGCGGCTTATCGCAGAAACCTGAGGATCAGCAGGCGCTCAAGCGCGAGATTGAAATCGAGTTTGAAAAGCGTGATTTCGTCGAGTGGAGCCAGGTGTTTGGTGGGCTGGATGCTTGCGTAGAACCGATGCTCAGCCTCGCCGAAGCTACGGTCCATCCGCAGCTCAAGGCCCGTGGGCTGGTGACGGAGGTGCCCCGTGTGGGTCATGCACCACAAGCGCAGATCGCCTGCCCGATCAAGTTTTCCAGCGGCTTGCCCACGCCTCGGCATATCGGCGCGGCGCTGGGTGCGCACACCGAGGAGGTGTTGGCGGAATTGGGCTACACGGCTGAGCAGGTTGCCCAGTTCAAGGCCAACAAGGTTGTCGCGTGAACCTGCCGGGGCTGTAGCTCTACAGCCCCAAATGTGACTGAGGCTGCACGGCAAGCAGCTTGTGCCGGTATTGAAAGGCTTTGTCCCGAGAGCGTGTTGCAGGCAGCTTTTGTAGGGTGGGTGGCGCGCAAGTGGTTTGACGAAGTAATGCCGTGACCCGTGCGCCACGTAATCCACCATGCGGTAATCGGTTGGCTCTGTTGGTGGGTTACGGCGCAACAGAGTAGGCGTCGACAGGTAGTACGCGTCATGCGCCTAACCCACCCTACGAATTACTGAGCTGGCGAAACGACCGGTATTTGGGGTGGGTTGTGGCAGAGTATTGGAAAAGGGGCACTCGTCAAACGCTGATTTTTCCGGCATAAGCCTGTGGCATTGCGCTTTGGCTCGGTTGGGGAATCGAAATTATGTATCACGGGGAAAGATTCAACGCCTGGACGCACCTGCTCGGTGCTGTCTTAGCCTGTATTGGCGCGGTCTGGCTGCTGGTGTTGGCGGGTCTGCAGGGCGACGTGAGCAAGATCGTCAGTGTGGCGATTTATGGTGTGACGCTGGTGTTGCTCTACAGCATCTCCACCCTTTACCACAGCCTGCAGGGGCGGGCGAAGGTGGTGATGCGCAAGCTCGATCACCTGTCGATCTACCTGCTTATCGCCGGCAGCTATACGCCGTTTTGCTTGGTAACGCTCGAAGGTGCGTGGGGCTGGACCTTGTTTGGCATCGTTTGGACGCTGGCGGCCATCGGCATGTTGCAAGAGATAAAACCGCGCTCTGAAGCACGCGTGTTGTCGATTGTGATCTACGCAGTGATGGGCTGGATTGTGCTGATTGCAGTCAAACCACTGATTGCTGCACTGGGTATGCAAGGCTTTATCTGGTTGGCCGGCGGTGGCGTGCTGTACACCGTGGGTATCATCTTTTTCGCTTATGACAGCCGTTTTCGCCACTGGCATGGCATCTGGCACCTGTTCGTCATGGGCGGCAGCCTGATGCATTTTGTTGCAGTGCTGTTCTACGTTCTGTAGCCAGTGCCCGTATGCTCCTGCGCTATCTTGTCCCTTTTAGGTAACCGGGCGTGAAGTGAAACCTTAACGCCCGGATTGACTGCATCCTTTAGCGGACTTGCCAATCTGGGCACTATGAGTCACCCATCGGTTACGTCACACTGGCCGCCAAAAATAAAAACAAGGAGGTTTTATGCAGTTCGGTTCTTTTGGTCCATCAATGGCTCGCTGGCAAGCGCGGATGCGCTTGGCCGCCTTGTTGGTATTAATCGGTTTGAGCGGCGTGACCGCTTCTGCGGTGTTGGCCAAGGTAGATGCATCATCCCCAGCACCGTTGTCCGAGGCCGCCGCCCCAGCGTCAGCCAACTCGGCTGCAACCACAGTGGCACCAGATTTAGCCCCTGCGCTGCCAAGCACGCAGCGTTTCGGTGTGCGCGAGATGTTTGCCCAGGCCGACTGGGTGGTGAAGTCAGTGATGATTGTTCTGTTGTTCTGCTCATTGCTGACGTGGGCCGTATTGTTCGAGAAGCTGATTGTCTTTGCGCGGGCTCGGCAGGCCAATAATCGGTTCCTGGGTGCCTTTCGCAAGGGTGAACTGGAACAGCTGGACACTGTAGCGAGCAACAGCGCCATGGCCCGGATGTGGCAGGTCAGCCAGGCTGAGCTCAAACAGTTCAGCCGCAATCGCACGCAAGAAGCCAGCGCCGATCAGATCAATCGGCTGTTGCAGCGTATGTCCCTGACCTCCAGCATCGTCCAGGAACGCGATCTGGCACGACTCGGCAGTATGATGGGCGTGCTGGCCACCATTGGCGCAACGGCACCTTTTATCGGCTTGTTCGGTACCGTCTGGGGCATTCTCAACAGTTTCGCCAGTATCGCCACGATGAAATCGTCCAGTCTGGCCGTGGTAGCCCCGGGTATCGCCGAGGCGTTGCTGGCGACTGCGCTTGGGCTGTTTGCGGCGATCCCTGCGGTGATGATTTTCAACAAGTTCGCCCGTGACATTAATGGCTTTGTTGGCGCGCTGGATAACTTCTCGGCAGAGATGATCGCGGCCATGTCGCGCAAGATGGATGAGGTGCGCTGAGCATGAGTATCCAGTTCAATTCCGGGCCCATGGTCAAGCGCCACAACTACCAACAAAACGCTGAAATGAACATCACGCCTTTCGTCGATGTGATGCTGGTGTTGTTGATTATTTTTATGGTCGCCGCGCCGCTCGCCACTGTCGATGTGCCGGTGGATCTGCCTAGCAATTCTGCGGCGGCAACCCCACCACCGACCGATCCTTTGTACATCAGCGTGCAAGCAGACGGGCTGTTATTCGTTCAGGAGCAAAGTGTGGTGCTCGCTGAACTGGCTGGGGTGGTGCAGGGCGCAACCGGTGGCCGTCTGGATACCCGGTTGTTTCTGCGCGGTGATCAAGCAGTGGACTACGGCACCCTAATGCGGGTAATGAACAACCTGCAAAAAGCGGGATACAACCAGATCAGCCTTGTGGCAGCGCAAGAGCTGACGCCCTGATGAATCGCCCTAGGATCGAAGTTCATTGGCCGATCCGCCTGCTGGTCATTCTGGTTTCCCTGGCACTGCACGGGGCCCTGCTGGTCTGGCTGTTGAGCGCGACGCTGAGCCAACCCTTGCCTGAGCAGCCGCAGCCGATTGCTGTGCAGTGGGTTGAAGAGCCGGTTGTGGTTCCGGAACCAGAACCACAACCAGAACCGGAGCTACCCGAGCCAGAGCCCATTGCCGAGCTGCCGCCTGAGCCGCCACCGGCGGTGAAAAAAACCGCGCCACCACCACGCGCGCCGACCAAACCGGCAAAAGCTGCCGGCCCCCCAGTGCATGCCTTTGGCGCCAATAATGATTGGGCCGCGCCGCCTGCCCCTGCATCGGCGCCAAGCAGCAACCGTGCGCGTCCTGTCCCGTCAGGCTATGCAGACTCAGTGAAGAATCGGGTAATCGCCAACCTCAAGCGGCCAGAGGGTGCGGTTTATACAATGCCGGCAGGCTCTAAGGTCGACCCCAATGACCTAAAGCGTAAGTGCTTTATCTCTTATGAAATCACCCTGGATAGCGCCGGCAAAATGCTCTCCTATGAGATTGATCGTTGTGGCGACCCGCTGCTGGATGCTGCTGCTGAACAGGCCGTACTCAAGGCGGGACCATTTCCACCACCGCCTAATCTAGGTGCCACGCGTTACACCGTGTACGGCACAGCTATTTTCATTAAATGAATCGGAGTCAGTGGCTCATGTCGGTTTCTGTTTATCTACGCTCGGTAACGCTGGCCGTTCTGACTGCTGGGCTTGTGGCCTGTACCACCCCTGAGCCTGCTTCTACCCCGTTAGTTCCACCGCCGCAGCTTCAAGCCCCGAGTCTGGCCAGTTTCGATTGCACGGGGGCGCTGCCCGCATTGCATCAGCAGATATGCGCCAGCGACAGCTTGGCCCGTCTCGACAAGCAACTGGTCGAGCAGTATCGAAATCGCCTGCGTGGCCTGGATCTGCCAGGAGCCTTGCTGCTTGAAGCGAACCAACGGCAATGGCTGTTGAGCCGGGCAGGGCAATGCTCCCTTAGCGGCGGGCCTAGCGCTGAGGCAGCTGCTTGTTTGGTTGAGTTATACCGGCAACGTGCTGACGACATGGCCAATTGGCCCGAAGCGCATCCCGTCTCTGGGCAACGTGCCCATGGCGTGTCGGCCTATGTCGAGTTCAGGCTGGCGGACAGTCGCGATGCTAGCCTGTGCGAGCCGATGCGCGCGGCCTTGAATCAGGATTTGCAGCGCAATGGTTGGCCCGCCCCGGCGCGTCTGCCAGGCGCTACAGCGTTGGCCGGCAGCCATGGTCCTGCCGATCATGTGGAGCTTGCCGGGCAGCGAGTCAGTGTGGATCTCTATGATGCTGGGCTGTACGCCAGCTATCAGCTGCGCGCTCGTGGGCTCAGTCGTAATGGTCAACGCCTTTTGGATGACAGCACGTTGCCGCGCTGGGTGGCGGAGTTGCCTAACTATGGTGGGCGCGCCCATCTCTCCTCGTCGCAAACCCGCGACTATGGCTCCATTGATGTCTTCCGCTTGGGCGGCAGGGAGTTGGTACTGGTCAATGAAACCTGGGGGTTTTACTCGCCAGCGGCTCGCGGTGAGTCGGCCTATGCCGGGCTCTATGCGCTGGACAGCCAAGGCTTGACTCCTTTGTGCCTCTATCAGAGCTACCTGACACCGCCGCGCAGCAATACAGTGGCCAGTCTGCCGGCGTTTGCTGCGCTGCTCGCCGAGTTAACCACGCTCGCCGGCGACCCTCCGTCCGAGGTCGCCCAGCACGAGCGCCGAGACAATGCGCAGAGCCTAAAGGAGCGGCAGTGGACGTTACTTAACATGCCGCTTGTGGGGGTGTTGGATCTGCAAGCCTATGGGCGTGAAGGCGCTATCCGCCAACGGCATGACGATAACCTTGACCGGCTCTTCGACTGGTCTGAGCGCAACCTGGGGAACAAACAGTCTTACCGGCGCGTATTGCCGATGCTGCAGCCGGCGCATCATGAATTGCAGCAACTGTTCGGTGAGCAGGGGCTCGATTCGGCGCAGGCCGCTATGGCGGCCGATTTATTGCTGTATGAAAGCTTGGCTCGTGCCAGCGAGTATTGGGCTTTACCGGCGCCGCCTGCGCAGATGCCGCTGGCGCCTCACGTTGACTATCGTCCACGTTATGCCGTTGCTCCCACCCCAGGCGACCTGGAAAGAGGGCGCAACTTTGCCACCTTGCACAGTGTGTTGCTGAATAACGCGCCAGAGCAGGTGGTCGCGGATTTTATTGCCTACGAAACCGAGAACGTCGGTGAGCGCCGTGGGCTCAGCATTGCTGGCAGTCCAGCGGTGATGGCGGCTGTGCTGGCGCCGCACAATCTAGAGCTGCTGCTGCGCAGTGATTTCGATGTTAATCAGAGCAATGCTTGGGGTAAGACTGCCTTGATGGCGGCGGCGCAGTTTAATCAGGCGCAAAGCGTGCGTCTGTTATTGCGCGGCGGTGCCGATGTGCACAGCCAGACGCGCACTGTTGCCGACGCCGGTGTTGGCGGTGTGGAGCGCGCCGAGGCGACTCAGTCACGGCAAACTGCCTTGCTGATTGCGGCCAGGCAGGCGGATGAAGCCGTGATTGACGCCCTGCGCACCGCTGGCGCCCTGCGCCAGGAGTGGCCGGATTATGCGCAGCAGGTATGCAGCGCTCTCGACAGCAACCCGCAGCTGACCAGTAGCACGCGCGAACAGCTCAAAGCGCAGCTATGCGCTACAGCCTATAGCCCAGCGCCGATAGTCGCGATGCACCGGGCTGTTCAGCTTCAGGAGCGACCGGCAGTGAGCTTGTTTGCCCGGCGCTTCGAGCTGGAGCCCAAAGTTTTGGCGGTTGAGAACCGCCAGATGGCGGTCAATCTAGGTATGGCTGCGGTGCGTCGCGGCAAGGTCAGTATTGTCGGCCCCCTGACCCTGTTTTTTTATGATCTGGCGGGTAACAGTGCGCAGCGTTTGAGCTTCGACCTGGGTTTTCCGGTGTCAGCCGGGGCGGCGGTGGTGAACAACCATAAGGTGATACGTACTGAGCAGAGCCTGGTGCTGAGCACCTACTTCGATCAGCAGCGCAACGATGTTGAAGGCACCTGGAGGGCATTGTTTGATGCTGCCGCTGCCCAAGGCCTCACTCCTTCCAATCAAGGGTATGTGGTGATCCACGATAAGGAAAAAACCGAGTACCAGCTGGTGGTTCGGCGGTAACCGGTTTACTCCAGGCGCTGTTCCCCGGTGAAACTCAAGGTCACCTTGCAACGCCGGCAGTAGTAACGCCGGCCTTTGCTGACCAGGGAGTGGCGTTGGGCAGAAAATGGGAATTCGCCCTGTGGGCAGCTGCAACGGTAGATATAGCGGCTCACCGTGCGCCGTTGCACCGTATAGCTGTGGCAACGGTTGGGTGGCAGTTCATAGACACCACGCATGATCAGCTGCCATTCCGCGCCGTGGGGTTGGATCTTTAGACCGAACAGTTGGTGCGCGATCAGGTGCGCCACTTCGTGGGGTACGGTCTGTTTGAGGAAATCTTCGCGGTTTTCCCGATACAACTGCGGGTTGAAGCGCAGCTTGTTTTCCGTCAGGTGTGCCACGCCGGCCTTTTGTCCGCGCAGCTTGAAACACACCTCGGCGCGGGCAAAAGGTTGTTTAAAGAAGGTTTCAGCCGCTTGGTAGCACTGCTCTACGCGGCTCAGAAGGTGTTCAGGCATGAATGCGGCTATCAATACGTGGCAGATGATTATGCCCAAGGCCGCGGCTGATCACAGCCCTGAAACGACGAAACCACCCGCAGGTGGTTTCGTGGTGTGTCCTGTAAGGCTGTGTTAGCTGGTGTATACCGGGCCAACGCCCATGCCCCAGAGAATCACCGAGCTGGCAATCATCGCCACCAACACCACCAAGCCAACGGCGAGCACCGAGCTGGAGAACATAAAGCCTTCGTCCTCGGGAATACCCATAAAGGCCGGTATGCCCACGTAAAGCAGGTAGACGGTGTAACAGATGGCCGCCGTGCCCACCACCATGGCCAACCACAGGTGCGGATAAAGTGCAGCCAGCCCGCCGATAAACAACGGGGTAGCCGTGTAGGCAGAGAACACCACGCATTGCGTGAGGCTAGGGCTGGCATCGTAGGTGCGCGCCATCCAGTGGATAAAGGCGCCCATTACCGCAATCCCGGCCAGCATTGCCAGGTACGTCATCACGGTCATTTGCAGGGCGCTGGCTTCTGTCAGCATCACGGGTGCTCGGCTACCGATGGACCAACCCACCTGGGTTGTGCCGATGTAGGCGGAAATTGCCGGGATAGCTGCGAGAATCAGTACGTGGGTGAGATACATGTGGCTGATGGATTCTTCTTCGCCACGGATTTCCTGCCATTCCTGGTCAGGGTGGGTGAATAGCCCCCAAACGTGATGGATCATGCCGACCTCCTATTTTTATAGCGGTCGCCCCCCAGCGTAGCGCCCGATGTGCATACACAGCAGCAGCGGGTGCGAAGCCAAACCTATGCGACCGTATGTCGCAGTATAGGCAGCCATTTCAGGGGGCAACGGGCACGGCTTAGAGCAAATCGGACTTTAAGCGTCAGCCGTAATAGCGTTCTAGGATCTCCATGGCTTTATTGATCGACTGTAAACGTTCCGTGCTGCCGCCTCGGTCCGGGTGGTGCTGACTGACCAGTTGCCGATAGCGGTGTTTTATTGTCGAAAATGTCAGGGTTTCTGCGCTGTTAGTCAGTTCAAACAACTCAAGTGCCGCTTGCTGCTCCTCACCGCCTTGCATGCGTGACCAGAAGCTCTGCAGCAGCTTGGCCACGTCCTGCTCATCGGTGTCGCTGAGTTGGTTTAGGTCGAGGTAGTAGTCGCGCAGCGGATCGTGCTCGCTCAGCTCAGCGCTACCAGCCTGATAGGGCAGCAGTTGAATGTCCAGTGCGCTGATCTGCACATAGCCGCGTTGAGCTGCCCAGAGTTGTTCACGCAGGCGATAAAGCGCATTGAACAGCAGAAAATGGGTGCGAAATAGCACCAGCTTGTCAGTCAGTGGCAAGTTGGGGATGTGCGTGCAGTGTCGGGCTTTAAGCTGCTGGATCAGGTCATATTCAGCAAGGCCGCTAGGTGCGGCACGCAGCAGCTGATGCACATGTTCGCAAAGGTCGAGTTGTGGGTCTAAATCGTCGTTCATCGGCCGAGCCTAGCATTTCAGTAACTGTGGGGTAGGGCGCGCGCCGCTTTCTGCGTAAAATGCCGCACTTTCGTAAGCTTCTGGATTCCAGCGCGCCATGGGCACCTTCTCGGTCAATCAAAACAAACTGCAAAAACGCCTGCGTCGCCAGGCTGGCGAAGCTGTTGCCGACTTCAACATGATCGAAGACGGCGATAAGGTGATGGTCTGTCTGTCCGGTGGCAAGGACAGTTACACCATGCTGGATGTGTTGCTGCACCTGCAGAAAGTGGCGCCGATTAAGTTCGAGATCGTCGCGGTAAACATGGACCAGAAACAGCCGGGTTTTCCTGAGCACGTATTGCCCGCGTATCTAGAGTCCATCGGTGTGCCGTATCACATCGTTGAAAAAGACACCTATTCGATCGTTAAAGAGAAGATCCCGGAAGGTAAGACCACCTGCTCGTTGTGCTCGCGCCTGCGTCGCGGCACGCTGTACACCTTCGCTGACGAGATCGGCGCGACCAAGATGGCCCTGGGGCATCACCGCGACGACATCCTGGAAACCTTCTTCCTCAATATGTTCTACGGCGGCACGCTCAAGGCCATGCCGCCTAAGCTGCGCGCCGATGACGGGCGTAACGTGGTAATCCGCCCGCTGGCCTACTGCAACGAAGCGGATATCGAGGCCTATAGTCAGCTAATGGAATTTCCAATCATTCCCTGCAACCTGTGCGGTTCCCAGGAGAACCTGCAGCGCCAGGTGGTCAAGGACATGCTTCAGGAATGGGAGCGCAAAACTCCCGGTCGTACTGAGATCATGTTCCGCGCTTTACAGAATGTGGTGCCATCGCAGTTGGCTGATCGCAATCTATTCGACTTCAAGGGCCTGAAAATCGATGACAGCGCCACTTCGCGCTTCCTTGATGTGATGAACCTCTGAGCCCGCAGCCTGGCCATTCAAGGATTGCCCCATGCGTGATTACAAATGGCTGCACGAATATTGCCTGAGTCGCTTCGGTTCGGTGGCTGCGTTGGAGGCGCGTCTGCCTTCGCCACGCAGTCCCGCCCAATTGCGCGCAATCAGTGACGATCGCTACCTGTCGACCCTCAGCCTGCGGGTTTTCCGCGCAGGGCTTAAACACAGTCTGGTTGACTCAAAATGGCCGGCGTTTGAGCAGGTTTTCTTCGGTTTTGACCCTGAGAAAGTCGTGCTAATGGGGGCTGAGCGTTTGGAGAATCTGATGCAGGATGCTCGCATCATTCGTCACCTAGGTAAGCTCAAAAGCGTGCCGCGCAATGCCCAATTCATCCTCGATGTACGCCAGGAAAAGGGCAGCTTCGGCGCGCTGATCGCCGATTGGCCCGTGAGTGATATTGTCGGTTTGTGGAAGTACCTGGCCAAACACGGCAGCCAGCTTGGCGGCCTGTCCGCGCCGCGCTTTTTACGCATGATTGGCAAGGATACGTTCGTCCCCAGCGATGACATGGTCGCGGCATTAAAGGCGCAAAAGATTATCGATAAGGTGCCTACCAGCCTTAAAGAACGCGCCGCCGTGCAGGCAGCGTTTAATGAGTGGCATGAGCAGAGCGGTCGGCCACTGTGTCAGCTGTCAGTGATGCTGGCGCATACCGTCAACCACTGAGCAGGTAGTTGAGGGGAGGGTGGATGACGCTTTTCCATCCACCATGGCGCTGTTGCGGAGGACGATAAGAGCGTCGTCCACCCTACGCACGAGGATTCGAGATGGACGAGGTCATTGCCCGTGTTGCCCAGGCAATCGTAGCGGCTGAGCGCATCCTGCTGATTACCGGTGCCGGGCTATCCGCCGATTCCGGTTTGCCCACCTATCGAGGCCTTGGCGGGCTGTACAACGGCCACACCGTCGAAGGTTTGCCAATTGAAGAAGCCTTGTCTGGCCCGATGTTGCAACGTGACCCGGCGCTGTGCTGGAAATACCTGGCCGAGCTGGGCAAGGCCTGCCTGAGTGCACAGGCCAATGCAGGGCATTACGCGATTGCCGAGTTGCAGCGTAGAAAGCCGCAATGCTGGCTGCTGACTCAGAACATTGATGGCTATCACCGTGCGGCAGGCAGCCCGATGGAGCGGGTGATCGAGATTCATGGTGAGCTGGCGCCGTTGTATTGCCAGTCCTGCGGTGCTGTCGACACTGAACTGGCAGAACACTTGAGCCGACCGTTGCCACCTAGGTGCGCGCAATGCGCTGGAGTGCTGCGTCCGCCCGTGGTGTTGTTCGAGGAGATGCTTCCCGAGCAGGCTATCGACACCCTCTATGCCGAAGTGCGTAAAGGCTTCGAAGTGGTGATCAGTATTGGTACCAGCGCCAGCTTCCCGTACATCGTTGAACCACTGCTGCGTACGCGCCAGAACGGCGGCTTTACCGTGGAAATCAACCCGCAGCGCACCGATCTCAGTGGCCGGGTGGATGTGCACCTGCAAGGGCGGGCGTTAGATGTTTTGCCGGAACTAGTGAGTCACATTTAGAGCCATAGAATTTGCAAATGCATCCCATAGAGGGCATAGTCGCGCTCTTGTGAAATTCACCGACACGGTCGTGCCCATGCTAAAACGCCTCGCACCCCTCGTGCCTATTGCACTCTCCCTGGTTCTGGCCGCTTGCGCCAACCACGGTTCGCAGCCTGAATTGGCCACTCAATCTACGGTGTTCTCCTCGACTGATTTAGCCGAGTTTGATGAACAAGCCAAAGAAGCCGCCCTCGGCGACTTCACCGAAGAAAAATCCTACAAGCTCCCACAACTAGCAGACGGCATTCTGTCTCACGGCTTGTCGTTGGTAGGCACCCGTTACCGTTACGGCGGCAGCTCGGTGAAGTCGGGTTTTGATTGCAGTGGTTTTATCGGTTACCTGTTCAAAGAAGAGCTGGGCATGAAACTGCCACGCTCGTCCCGCGACATGATCAATATCGATGCGCCGTTGGTCGAGCGTGACGAGTTGGAACCGGGCGATTTGCTGTTCTTCAGCACCAATGGCCGTAATCGTGTCAGCCATGCCGGTATCTACATGGGTGATAACCAGTTTATCCATTCCAGCAGCAGTCGCAGCGGCGGCGTACGGGTCGATAACCTGGATGATCGCTACTGGTCGCGTACCTTTATCGAAGCCAAGCGTGCTCTGGCGCTGGCGCCAAGCGACTCGGTTGTACGCCATCCTTGAACCCTGTAAGTGGCAGCTGAATCTTTTCGGTTGCCACGATTAAGCGATACGCCAAGTCCATCTCGATAGTTTTCAATAACCTGCCAAGCAAAGCTAAAGCTTGCACTACGATGTGCAAGCCGGCAGAGTAGGGCGCATCCCGGCTCAGGATCGCTCGTCCATGACCGCTATCGCTCGTTTCAGCTTGATTGCCCTTGCCGCGCTGCTCAGCGCCTGCTCCAGTAATCCGCCTGCACCACCCCCACAACCGGTCGCATATGCACCGATCAGCAGCTTTAACGGCAATGCTGATGATGTGCTGTTTCGCGCCCTGGGTCTGGTTGGCACACCCTATCGCTACGGCGGTAATACCCCGGACGGCGGCTTCGACTGCAGCGGTTTGATTGGTTTTGTTTATCGCGATGCAGCCGGTATTCGCCTGCCGCGCTCGACTCGCGAACTGATCAGTATGCGCGCCCCGACTGTCGGCCGTGACCGCCTGCAAAGTGGTGATCTGCTGTTCTTCGCCACCAATGGCGGCAGTCAGGTCAGCCACGCCGGCATCTATGTCGGCAATGGCCGCTTTGTTCACGCCCCCTCGAGCGGCGGTACCGTGCGCCTGGACAGCCTGAGCAACAGTTACTGGCAACGCACCTACCTGAATGCTAAACGTGTATTCACCCCGGAACTGGCGCGCAACCCCTGAGAACCTGTCTACGATCTGCTGCGCGTCGGCCATCCGGCGTTAAAAACAGCCTCGGTAAGCCGCTTGGGGCTAACGCGCTTCTGCGCGACCCGAAGGGCGAGTGAAACGAGTAATGCTCATTTACAGCTCGTAAACTCCGCCTCCTCGGCTATTTTTGCCTTGCCTTGCCTTGCCTTGCCTTGCCTTGCCTTGCCTTGCCTTGCCTTGCCTTGCCTTGCCTTGCCTTGCCTTGCCTTGCCTTGCTCTAGCTTGCGAGATCATAAACGGGTTCTAGCAGCGGTTTTTTGCAGAGGGAGTTAGCATGACCAACCGAACGCTCAATCTCGATACCGCCCTGTACCAATACCTGCTGGATGTCTCCCTGCGTGAAACACCGCTGCTCAAACGCCTGCGTGAAGAAACTGCTCAGCTGAGTACTGCGCGTTGGCAGATTGCCCCCGAACAGGGTCAATTTATGGCCTTGTTAGTGCAGCTGACAGGCGCGCGGCGGATTGTTGAAGTTGGCACCTTTACCGGTTACAGCGCTATTTGCATGGCTCAAGCCATGCCTGAAGATGGTCACTTGATCTGCTGTGACATTCCCGGCGAGTACAACGCCACGGCTGAACGTTACTGGCGTGAAGCAGGGCTCAGTGCGCGTATTGAGCAACGCCTAGCCCCTGCGCTACAAACCCTGGGGGCGCTGGAGGCTGAAGGTCTCGCTGGCAGTATCGATCTGCTGTTTATCGACGCCGACAAAGCCAATTACCCAGCCTATCTGGAACATGCCCTGCGCCTGGTGCGTCAAGGTGGGCTGATCCTATTCGATAATACCCTGTGGAGTGGCCGCGTGCTTGAGGAAAACCCTGAGAGCGCGGACACCCGAGCGATTCAGGCGCTCAATCTGGCGCTGTGTGACGACCCGCGCATTGACCTGTCCCTGTTGCCGCTAGGCGATGGCCTGAGCCTGTGTCGTAAACGCTAAGTCTTTACCACCTGTATGCCCGAACCGATTCGTCTGCCCGAACAACCCGATGCCTGCGAGCTCTGTAGCCGTGCAGCAGTCCTGACGCGCCACCATCTGATCCCCAAGGCGCTGCACAACAAGGTTTATGTGCAGAAGCGCTTTGGCAAAAGCGAACGCATCAGCGCCACGCTCTGGGTCTGCCGTGCTTGCCATAACCAAATCCACCGGTTGTTCAGTGAAAAAGAGTTGGCGCTGACTTACAACAATCGCGACAGCCTGCTCAGTGATGAGCGCCTGCGCACCTTTGTTGAGTGGCTGGCCAGCAAGCCAGTAGGCTTTATGCCGAGGCATTGACCTGTCGCATCAATGGCTGGTTCTCGACTGTAAGCCGCGCATTCGTTTGACGCTTAATCGCGAACTCTCTACCCTTCGCGCCTTGTAGCAGGTGCCTCCGACGCTATGCGTGTGCGGGGTGAAACTGGGAAGTCGGTGCGCTGAACGTGTTTACGTCAGTCATTCCGACGCTGCCCCCGCAACGGTAAGTGAGTTAAACGCCGCTATTGCCACTGTGCTGAACGCATGGGAAGGCGCGGCTTAGAGCCTTTTTATGATCTGGCTCGCTAGATCATAAGTAGTTTCTGAGAGCTATAAGGCTCGCTCACAAGCCCGGAGACCGGCCTGTTGCAGTCCACGGCATCGCGGAGGGCGATGGCTGGCGCGTGCTTGGCGCTATGCGTGAGCCCGCGCTTGCTGTTTCTTCGCCTGCTTATTTCAGCCAGATCGCCTTGGGGCGGTGGAGCATGCGATGACTGAATCGATTGAGCGTGACGCCCGACACAAGGCGCGCATGGCCCGCAAGAAAACCCTTATCGACGAAAAGATCGCCCAGGCTCAGGACGAATACGGCCTGCTGCTGGTGCACAGCGGCAACGGCAAGGGTAAGAGCAGCAGCGCCTTTGGCATGGTCGCGCGCGCCTTGGGCCACGGCCTCAAAGTTGGCGTGGTGCAATTTATCAAAGGTGCGGCCAGCACTGGCGAAGAAACCTTCTTTCGCCGTTTCCCCGATGAGGTCAGCTATCACGTAATGGGCGAGGGCTTTACCTGGGAGACCCAGGATCGCCAGCGTGATATCGACAAGGCTCGCGAGGCCTGGGCGGTGGCGGCGCAGCTGCTAAATGACCCCGCCGTTGGCCTGGTGGTGCTGGATGAACTGAATATCGCGCTGAAATACGGCTATCTGGAACTCGACGCGGTGCTCGCCGATATCGAAGCGCGGCCGCTGCTACAGCATGTGGTGGTGACTGGGCGTGGCGCATTGCCGGGGATGATTGAGGCGGCGGATACCGTCACCGAGATGAGCCTGGTCAAGCATGCGTTCAAGGCTGGCGTGAAGGCTCAGAAGGGAGTGGAGTTTTAATGAGCGACTCCAGCGCCCGTCAGTGCCCGGCACTGTTGATTGCCGCGCCGGCCTCCGGTCAGGGCAAGACCACGGTGACTGCAGCCTTGGCGCGCCTGCATACACGTCAAGGCAAACGCGTGCGGGTGTTCAAGTGCGGCCCGGATTTTCTCGACCCGATGATCCTGGCCCGCGCCAGTGGCGCGCCGGTGTATCAGCTCGACCTGTGGATGGTCGGTGCAGCGGAGAGCCGTCGGTTGCTCTGGGAAGCGGCGGGTGAGGCCGATCTGATTCTGATCGAGGGGGTGATGGGCTTGTTCGATGGCACGCCGTCGGCGGCCGACTTGGCGCGGCACTTCGGCGTACCGGTGCTGGCGGTGATCGATGGCTCGGCCATGGCGCAGACCTTTGGCGCCATGGCCCATGGCCTGGCAACGTTCCAGCCGGATCTGCCGTTCTCCGGCGTGCTCGGCAATCGTGTCGGCAGTACGCGGCACGGCGAAATTCTACGCGATGCGCTGCCGGCCTCGATTCGTTGGTACGGTGCATTGCCGCGCAGCGCCGAAGTCGGTTTGCCGAGCCGGCATCTGGGCTTGGTGCAGGCGGGCGAATTACTCGATTTGGATGCACGCCTGGACGCCGCCGCCGATGCCTTGGCCGCCAGCGCCGATACTTGCTTGCCGCCGCCGGTCAGCTTTGCGGCGCCCGAACAGGCCAGACCCGCTGAGCTGCTCAAGGGCGTGCGCATCGGTGTGGCGCGCGACAGCGCCTTTGCTTTTCTCTACCAGGCCAATCTCGATCTGCTGTGCGAACTGGGCGCTGAGTTGACGTTTTTTTCGCCGCTCAACGATAAGCAACTGCCTGCTATCGACAGCCTGTATTTGCCTGGTGGTTATCCGGAACTGCATCTGGCCACGCTTGAGGCCAATCAGCCCATGGCTGAGTCGATTCGTGCACACCATGCGGCCGGTAAGCCGATCCACGCCGAGTGCGGCGGCATGCTCTATCTGCTCGATAAGCTGACTGACAAGCAGGGGGCGAGCGGGCAGATGCTTGGCTTGTTAAGTGGCGAGGCGACTCTGCAACCGCGCATGACTGCCATGGCCTTGCAGCAGGCCGAGCTGCCGGAAGGGCTGCTACGTGGCCACAGCTTCCATTACTCGGCGCTGACCAGCGAGTTGCAACCGCTGACCCGTGGCGAATGCCCGAACTACAAGCGCACCAGTGAGGCGGTCTATCGCCAGAGTCGACTGACGGCCTCCTATATCCACTTCTATCTGCCGTCCGACCCGGCTGCCGCCGCCGCGCTGTTTCTCCCCGGAGCGCCGGCATGAGTGAGCATGCCTTCAGCCCAGCAGAGCGGGCTGCGGTGTACCGCGCCATCGCCGAGCGTCGCGATATGCGCCATTTCAGCGGCGGCGAGGTGGCCCCCGAGCTGCTGGCGCGTTTGCTGGAGGCCGCGCACCAGGCTCCCAGCGTTGGTTTGATGCAGCCTTGGCGGTTTATTCGCATCACCCGCCCGGCCTTGCGTGAGTCGATTCACGGGCTGGTGGCAGAGGAGCGCGAGCGCACTGCAGAGGCGCTGGGCGAGCGCAGTGATGAATTTATGCAGCTAAAAGTCGAGGGCATTCGCGACTGCGCAGAATTACTGGTCGTGGCGCTGATGGAGGGACGTGAGGCCCATGTGTTTGGCCGCCGCACCTTGCCGGAAATGGACCAGGCATCCTTGGCCTGCGCCATCCAGAATCTTTGGCTGGCTGCGCGCGCCGAAGGGTTAGGCATGGGCTGGGTGTCGTTATTTGAACCCCAAGCTTTGGCCGATCTGCTTGGCATGCCGGCTGGCAGTAAGCCGCTGGCGGTGTTGTGCCTGGGGCCGGTAACTCAGTTTTATGATGCGCCAATGCTGATGCAGCAGGGCTGGGCCACGCCGCGACCGCTGAGCGAGTTGCTGTTCGAGAACCAGTGGGGCACGCCGTGAGTGTGATGCTTAGTACCTGCGCCGGGGTTGCCCTGGACGCAGTCTTTGGCGAATCCAAAGGCTGGCATCCGCTTGTAGCCTTTGGCCGCATGGCCGAGCGCATCGAGCAACGCTTCAACCCGGCGGGCGCTGGCTGGCGCAGTCATGGCGTAACGGCCTGGTGCCTGGCGGTGTTGCCGCTGACTCTACTGGTTTGGCTGCTGAGCCTGATCAGCGGGCTGGGCTGGATGGTGGAGATTATCGCGCTGTATGCCGCCCTGGGCCTGAAAAGCCTGGGTGAGCATGCGCTGCCAGTGGCGCAGGCACTGCGTCTGGGCGATCTACGTCTGGCCCGTGAGCGTGTCGGTTATATGGTCAGCCGTAATACGGCTGAGTTGGATGCTGCAGGCGTGGCGCGTGCGGGGACGGAGTCGGTGCTGGAAAACGGCAGTGATGCAGTCTTCGCCGCGTTGTTCTGGTTTGTTATTGCCGGTGCGCCGGGGGTGGTGCTGTACCGCCTGAGCAACACCCTGGACGCCATGTGGGGTTACCGTAACGCGCGTTTTGAACGCTTCGGTTGGGCCGCCGCGAAGATCGACGATGTGCTCAATTACCTACCGGCCCGGCTAGTGGCGCTGACCTACGCGTTACTTGGCCGCACGACGCTGGCGCTGCGCTGCTGGCGAACCCAAGCGCCGCTGTGGGACAGCCCCAATGCCGGCCCGGTGATGGCGGCCGGGGCAGGTGCATTGGGCGTCAGCCTGGGCGGTGCGGCGGAGTATCACGGTGAATTGCATGTGCGACCTGATTTAGGCGCGGGGCCGCAACCTAAGGCCCGCGATATCGAACGGGCGCTCAACCTGGTCAACGGCGGCGTGCTGCTATGGCTGGTGTTGCTGCTGTTGTGGGGCGTTTTCTATGCTTAAGCAAGGTGGGCTTGAACATGGTGGTCGTCTGCGCGCTGCGGCGCTGCGCTATGGCATTGCCGTGGCGGACTGGTTGGACCTGTCCACCGGCATCGCGCCTTACGGTTGGCCACTACCGGTAATTCCCGCGAGCGCTTGGGCGCGTTTGCCCGAGCAACAGGATGGCCTGGAGATTGCCGCCCGTGATTATTACGGCGTGGCCAACCTGCTGCCGGTGGCGGGTTCGCAGGCGGCCATTCAGGCGCTGCCGCGTTTACGCCGCAATGCCACTGTCGGCATCGTTTCGCCCGCTTACGCCGAGCATGCTGCTGCCTGGCAGCGTGAGGGCCATCGTCTGTTAGCGATCAGCGAAGGCGCTATTGAGCGAGCGCTGGAGCGCCTGGATGTGCTGTTGTTGGTCAATCCAAACAACCCGACTGGGCGGCGCATTGAACCCCAACGGCTGTTGGCTTGGCACACGCGCTTGGCCGAGCGCGGTGGCTGGCTGGTGGTGGATGAAGCCTTTATTGATTGCACCCCTGAGCACAGCCTGGCGGCCTTTAGCGACAGGCCTGGGCTGATCGTCTTGCGCTCGTTCGGCAAGTTCTTTGGCATGGCCGGGATTCGTCTGGGCTTTGTCCTGGCGCAGCCTGCTTTGCTGGAGCAGATGGCCGAGCTGCTTGGCCCTTGGGCGATCAGTGGGCCGAGCCGGGTAGTGGCCAGCGCGTTGTTGCAGGATCAAGCCGGCCAGCGTCAGCAGTGTGAGCGTCTGTTGGCCGATGGCGAACGCCTGGCCATATTACTCAGTACTCAGGGGCTGACGCCGACTGGCGGCTGTGCGCTGTTTCAGTTCTGCTGCATGGAGCGGGCGGCCGAGTTGCATGAGTTTCTTGCCGCTCGGGGCATTCTGACTCGGTTGTTCGAAACACCACAGAGTCTGCGTTTTGGCCTGCCACCTGATGAAGCGGGTTGGCAGCGTTTGCAGCAGGCGCTTGTCGCCTTTGCCGGAGAGCGAGCATGAGTACTTTGATGGTGCAGGGCACCACCTCCGATGCCGGCAAAAGCACCCTGGTGACCGCGCTATGCCGCTGGCTCAAGCGCCAGGGCGTTAGCGTGGTGCCGTTCAAACCGCAAAACATGGCGCTCAATAGCGCCGTGACCGCTGACGGTGGCGAGATTGGCCGCGCCCAGGCCGTGCAGGCCCAGGCGGCTGGTCTGGCGCCGCACACCGACATGAACCCGGTGTTGCTCAAGCCCAACAGCGACACCGGTGCGCAGGTGATCATCCACGGTCGTGCGCTCACTTGCATGGATGCGGTGGCCTATCACGATTACAAAAAGGTCGCGATGCAAGCGGTGCTGCAGTCGCACCAACGCTTGAGTGCGGCCTATCCGGTGGTGATGGTTGAGGGCGCGGGTTCGCCCGCCGAGATCAATCTGCGCGCCGGCGATATTGCCAATATGGGCTTTGCCGAGGCGGTGGACTGCCCGGTGATTCTGATTGCCGATATCGACAAGGGTGGGGTGTTCGCCCATCTGGTCGGCACTCTGGCCCTGCTCTCGGAGAGCGAGCAGGCGCGGGTGCAGGGCTTCGTGATCAACCGCTTTCGCGGCGACATCGCCCTGTTGCAGCCGGGGCTGGATTGGTTGGAGCAGCGCACCGGCAAGCCGGTGCTGGGCGTGTTGCCCTACCTGATGGATTTTCACCTGGAAGCCGAAGATGCCATCGACGTTCGCCAGAGTGCCAAGGCGGCCGAGCGGATCAAGGTGGTGGTGCCGGTGTTACCACGCATCAGCAACCACACCGATTTCGACCCGCTGCGCCTGCACCCGCAGGTTGAGTTGTGCTTTGTCGGCCCCGGTCAGGCAATTCCGGCCGCTGACCTGATCATTCTGCCCGGCTCGAAAAGTGTGCGCGCCGATCTGGCCTTTCTGCGAAAGCAAGGCTGGCCGGCGGCCATCGACAAACACCTGCGCTATGGCGGCAAGCTGCTCGGTATCTGCGGTGGCTTGCAGATGCTCGGCACGCAGATCGACGATCCCCATGGGCTTGAAGGCGCGGCTGGATCCAGTGATGGATTGCACCTGCTGGCATTCGCGACTGTGCTGGAGCCGGAAAAGCAGTTGCGCAATGTGCGCGGCCAACTGTGTTTGGAGAGTGCGCCGGTCAGCGGTTACGAAATTCATGCTGGGGTCAGCAGTGGTGAAGCCCTGGCGACGGCTGCCGTGCAACTCGACGATGGTCGCCGCGACGGTGCGCTAAGCGCCGATGGTCAGGTGCTGGGCACCTATCTGCATGGCTTATTTGAGAGCAGCGAAGCCTGTAGCGCACTGCTGCGCTGGGCTGGCTTGCGTGAGGTGCAAACGGTGGATTACCACGCCCTGCGTGAGCGCGATATCGAACGCTTGGCTGATCTGATTGAGCAGCATTTGGATACGGCAAAACTGCGGCTTTTATGTGGCCTGTGACGCGCTTTTGTGGGAGGGGCTTTAGCCGCGCCGGCCGGCCCAGAACTGTCGCGGCTAAAGCCCCTCCCACGGTCTGTGGCGCTCTATTCGAACAAAGGTGAACCATGCTTGAACTGATTCTCGGCGGTGCCCGTTCCGGCAAGAGCCGCTTGGCCGAAAAGCTGGCCAGTGAGTCCGCTCTGGCGGTGACCTATATCGCCACCAGCCAGGCGCTGGATGGTGAGATGAGTGAGCGCATTCAACATCATCGTGAGCGTCGTCCGGTGCATTGGGGGCTGGTGGAAGAGCCACTGACTCTGGCCCGTGTCCTGCGTGAGCAAGCTGGCGTGGATAAGTGCTTGCTCATCGATTGCCTGACTTTGTGGTTGACCAATTTGCTGATGCTCGATGATCCAGCGCGCTTGAGTACCGAGCGCGATGCGCTGCTGGACTGCCTGAGCGACTTGCCGGGGCGGATTATTCTGGTCAGCAATGAAACCGGCCTGGGTGTGGTGCCGCTGGGCGAGCTGACGCGGTGCTATGTTGATGAGGCGGGTTGGCTGCATCAGGCCCTGGCTGAGCGTTGTCAGCGCGTGGTGTTTACCGTGGCGGGTTTACCGTTGGTGCTCAAAGGAGAGGCGTTATGAGTCTGCAATGGTGGCAACAAGCTTGTCAGCCGCTTGATCTGGTGGCGCGTAAAAAGGCGCAGGCACGTCAGCTCGAACTGACCAAACCGGCCGGTTCGCTCGGTCAGTTGGAGCAATTAGCCATTCGCCTGGCGGCCATGCAGGGTAGCCAGCGTCCGCGTATCGAACAGCTGTGGATCAGCATTTTCGCCGGCGACCATGGTGTGGTCGCCGAGGGTGTATCGGCCTTTCCGCAGGCGGTCACGGGGCAGATGCTGCGTAATTTTGTCGGTGGCGGTGCGGCGATCAGCGTGTTGGCCAAACAGCTGGGGGCAACGCTTGAGGTGATCGACCTGGGCACCGCCGTACCGTTGCAGCCTTTGCGTGGCGTGCATCACCTGCATGTTGGGGCGGGTACGCAGAACTTCCTGCAGGGCCCAGCAATGACAGTGGCGCAACTGTTGATTGCCCTGGAAGCGGGCCAGGCCAGCGTGCAGCGCGCCCGTGAAGCCGGCAGCCAGTTGTTTATCGGTGGCGAAATGGGCATCGGCAATACCACCGCTGCCACGGCCATGGCCTGCATGCTGCTGGAGTGTCCGGCGCAGGAGCTGGTCGGCCCTGGTACCGGTCTGGACAGCGCCGGCGTGGCGCATAAAGCCGAGGTGATTGAGGCTGCACTGGAGTTGCATCGCCCGGCGATCAGTGAACCCATCGAGATCCTTCAGCGCCTGGGCGGTTTTGAGATCGCAGCCCTCAGTGGCGCCTATCTAGCCTGCGCCCAACAGGGCATCACCGCCCTGGTGGACGGTTATATCTGCAGTGTTGCCGCTTTGCTGGCGGTACAACTGAACCCAGCGTGCCGTGACTGGCTGCTGTTTGCCCACACGGGTGCCGAGCCCGGCCATCAACGGGTGCTCAAGGCGCTGCAGGCTGAGCCTTTGCTCGATCTAGGCCTGCGTTTAGGTGAGGGCAGTGGTGCCGCGTTGGCCGTGCCGCTGCTGCAGCTGGCCTGCAGCCTGCACAACGATATGGCCACCTTTGCCGAGGCGGCGGTGGCCGAGCGCCCAGCATGACGCTGTATCTAGAGTTGTTGCGCCACGGTGAAACCGAGCTGGGTGGTGGCCTGCGTGGCAGCCTCGACGATGCCTTGACCGAAACCGGTTGGGCACAGCTGCGCGCAGCGGTGGCTGACGGTAGCCGCTGGGATCGGCTGATCAGCTCCCCCTTGCAGCGCTGCGCGCGCTTTGCCGAAGAGCTGGCGACGCAGCACGGCCTGCCGCTGAGCCTGGAACCGGATCTGCAGGAATTGCACTTCGGTGCCTGGGAAGGCTGTCACACGGCCGACTTGATGCAGACCAGCGCAGCCGAGCTCGGCCGCTTCTGGAGCGATCCCTATGGCTTTACCCCGCCAGAAGGCGAGCCGTTGCTGGCCTTTGAGGCGCGGATATTGAGTGCCTTGCAGCGCTTGCAGGCGCGCCATGCCGGTGAGCGTTTACTGCTGGTCACCCATGGAGGGGTAATCCGTTTGCTGCTCGCGCGGGCGCGTGGCTTGCCGCGTAACGATCTGTTGCAGGTGGCGGTGGGGCATGCTGAGCGTTTTCGGCTGTGCCTGGATGCACAGGGCCAGCTCCAGGAGTTGGTATGACGCCTTGGTGGATTGCGCTGCAATTTCTCACCCGCTTGCCGGTGCGGCTGGTCGGGATGCCGTCGCCACAGCAGATCGGTCGCTCGCTGCTGTGGTACCCGCTGGTGGGCTTGCTGATCGGACTGCTGTTGTTTGCGCTGCAACAGTTACTTGGCGGTCTCTCGCTAATGCTGCAGGCGGCGCTGTTGTTGACGGTCTGGGTCGGCGTTAGCGGCGGCTTGCACCTAGACGGCCTGGCCGATAGCGCCGACGCCTGGGTCGGCGGTTACGGTGACCGCGAGCGCACCCTGGAAATCATGAAAGACCCACGCAGCGGGCCGATTGCGGTGGTGGTGCTGATGTTGCTGCTGCTGCTCAAGTTTGCTGCGCTGGTCAGCCTGCTGGAAAACGGCGCAGGGGCGTTGCTGGTGTTGCTGCCCTGGATTGGTCGAGGCGTTTTGCCCTTGCTGTTCCTCACCACGCTCTATGTGCGTCAGGGCGGTTTGGGCCAGGCGCTGGCCAAACATCTGCCGCGCCAGCAGCTGCCTTGGCTGCTGGCCGTGCATGTCGGGCTAATGCTGCTGTTTGGCTGGCCGGCGCTGCTCGCCTTGCTGGTAGCCGGCGGGGTGTTTATCTGGTTGCGCATGTTGATGCTCAATCGTCTGGGTGGCGCCACCGGTGATACCGCCGGAGCACTGCTGGAAATAGTCGAGTGTGCGGTGCTGGTTGCGTTGGCCTGCTAAACGCGACTCCTACGTATCTAGATGACGTATCCGCGTATCTAGCCCTGCGGCCAGTGTGCAACTGTTGTTGTTTGATTAACCGAAGGTCGGCTTGCGCGCACGCCCAGCTCAAGGTGCAATCTGTAGTGCTGGATTGCCAGGTAGCTGTAGCTGTCACTTCATTGGGTGGGGGTATATACCTGCGCTCTATTTGCCGATCTTTCGCTAAGCGGGCCGTTACCCTTAAGGACAACGTATGACTTCAGTATGGCGCACCAGTGGTTGGGTATTGCTGGGTGCATCCCTGGTTCTGGCGCTGTCGCTGGGAATTCGCCATGGTTTTGGCCTGTTCCTGCCGCCAATGAGTGCCGAATTTGGCTGGGGCCGCGAGGTTTTTGCCTTCGCTATTGCCCTGCAGAATCTGATCTGGGGCCTGACTCAACCCTTTACCGGTGCTCTGGCTGACCGTTTCGGTGCCAAACGTACGGTGATTGTCGGCGGGGTTTTGTATGCCATTGGCTTGGGCTGCATGGGCCTGGCCGATTCGCCCCTGAGTCTGTCGTTGAGTGCTGGGCTGCTGATCGGCATCGGTTTGTCCGGCACCTCGTTCTCGGTGATCCTCGGTGCTGTGGGGCGCGCTGTGCCGATGGAAAAACGCAGCATGGCCATGGGCATCGCGGCAGCAGCGGGTTCCTTCGGCCAGTTCGCCATGTTGCCTGGCACCCTGGGGCTGCTTAGCTGGCTCGGTTGGTCGGTGGCGCTGATGGCGCTGGGCCTGCTGGTGGCGCTGATCATACCGTTAGCGGCGATGCTTAAAGACACACCCTTACCGCTCACCGGTCAGGAGCAGACCCTGAGCGAAGCCTTGCGCGAAGCTTGCAGCCACTCGGGTTTCTGGCTGTTGGGATTGGGCTTTTTCGTTTGTGGCTTTCAGGTGGTGTTTATTGGCGTGCACCTGCCGGCTTATCTGGTTGACCAGCATCTACCTGCACTGGTGGGTACCACGGTGTTGGCCTTGGTTGGCCTGTTCAATATCTTCGGCACTTATATCGCCGGCTGGTTGGGCGGACGCATGTCCAAGCCGCGCCTGCTTAGTGCCCTGTATCTGGCCCGCGCAGTGGTCATTATGGCGTTCATTATGACCCCGTTGACGGTATGGAGCGCTTACGCCTTTGGCGTGGCCATGGGCCTGTTGTGGCTGTCGACGGTGCCGCTGACCAATGGCACGGTGGCGACGATGTTCGGTGTGCGCAATTTATCGATGCTCGGCGGCATTGTGTTTCTGTTCCACCAACTAGGCGCTTTTCTCGGCGGCTGGATGGGCGGCTACCTGTATGACCATACCGGCAGTTATGATCTGGTCTGGCAGCTTGCCGTGCTGCTCAGCTTGCTGGCTGCCGCGTTGAATTGGCCAGTACGCGAGCTGCCTGTGGCGCGCTTACAACAGGAGGCGAATGCATGAATACCGACTATGGCTGGAGTACCGCGCTGGTGATGGGCGGCATGTTGGCCTTGGGCCTCGCCTGGTGGGGCTGGCTGCAAAGTGGCCTGGCCTTTCTACAGCTGGGTTTGGGTGTGTGTTGAGGCAGCTACGCTGTATGTGCGTTTATTTAAGGTGATGCGTATGTGGCGTTTCTTGCGCCTGCTAGTCGTCCTGCTAAGCGCCTGTGTTGCGCAAGCGCAGGCTGCTGAATGCCCGGCGTTGCTGCAGGGTGAGTTGCAGAAGCTGCGCAGCGAGGAACGTATCGACCTGTGTGCGGCGTTCGCCGGCAAGCCGCTGGTGGTGGTCAATACCGCGAGCTTCTGTGGCTTCACCCCACAATTCAAAGGTCTCGAGGCGCTTTATCAACGTTACAAGGATCAAGGTTTGCAGGTGCTGGGTGTGCCGTCGGATGATTTTCGTCAGGAAGCCGACAGCAACGAAGAGACGGCCAAGGTCTGCTACGTCAATTACGGCGTGACCTTTGTCATGAGCGAAACCCAAAGCGTTACGGGGCATGATGCGGTGCCACTGTTTAAGGAACTGGCCGCGCAGAGTCAGACGCCGCGTTGGAATTTCTCCAAGTATGTGATCGATGCCCAGGGTAAGGTCGTGGCCAGTTTCCCCAGCAGTACCACCCCGGATGATCCTGCATTGCTAGCTGCTGTCGAGCGGGCGATTGCTTCGCAGCGTTAGCATTTTTACTAGCGTTTAACGCGACGCGCACAGGACGCGAGTACGTTCAACTGCCTCACCCATCTGGGCGATAGCCCACCCCTCAGGACCTCCTTAAAGTTGTGGGTACGCCGGACGCAGTTTTCCCGGCGTGCCAACAAGAAAAATAAGGAGGCACCCATGCGTCGCGTTATTACTACTGCTCTAGCTGCCGCTGCTCTGGTCGGCGCGGTCGAGGCCCAAGCCGCTGGATACACCCAGACCAAATACCCGATCGTGCTGGTGCACGGGGTGACCGGCTTTGACACCATCGGCGGTCTGATCAACTACTTCCATACCATTCCCTGGAACCTCGAGCGCGATGGCGCCAAGGTTTATGTGGCCAGCGTTTCGGCGCTCAATGACAGCGAGCAGCGCGGCGCCGCATTGGCGCAGCAGATTGTGCCGTGGGCCGGCGCCAATGGCGGCAAAGTCAATCTGATCGGCCACAGCCAGGGTTCGCCAACCTCGCGAGTTGCTGCGTCTTTGCGACCTGATCTGGTGGCCTCGGTCACCTCGATTAACGGCGTCAACAAAGGTTCGAAAGTCGCCGACGTGTTGCGCGGTGTGATCCCGCCAAACAGCGCCATCGAAGGCGGTGCTAACGGTCTGGCCAATGCTATTGGTGGAGTGATCAACCTGCTGTCGGGCAACAACAACCCGCAAAATGGTCTGGCCGCACTGAAAACCCTGACCACCGCCGGCACTGCGGCGCTGAACAGCCGCCATCCGTGGGGTGTGAACAACAGCAGCTATTGCGCCAAGTCCACCGAAGTGCACAACGTGCGCGGGCACAATATTCGTTATTTTTCCTGGACGGGTAACGCGTCTTACACCAACGTCTTCGATGCGGTCGATCCGTTCCTGGCAATCACCGGGCTGGCCTTTGGCAGCGAGAAAAATGACGGCCTGGTGGGTGTTTGCTCCACCTACCTGGGTCAGGTTATCGGTGACAGCTACAACATGAACCATGTGGATGCGATCAACCATCTGTTCGGTATTCGTGGCTGGACCGAGCCTGTATCCCTGTACCGCCAGCATGCCAATCGCCTGAAAAACAAAGGCGTCTGACCGTCACACCGGCGGGCTGCGTAATGCAGCCCGCATTCTGGAGGTCATATGGCTCTGTCGTTGCGCACCACTGTTCCTCTTTTAGTACTGGCCGGCAGCGTTGTCGGCCTTACGCTTTATTGGCAATGGCCCGCCGCTGCCTTACCCGTCGTAGCGGTTGCGCCGGGTGCCATCGCGCCGGCTGTCTCTGCTGCCCCCAGCCCTCTGCTGCACGCCATAAAACCCAACCAAACAACTATCAATGAACCTGTGAGCCTGCCGGGCTTACAAGGCACCGAAGTCGATGGTGACCTCAAGGCGGACAGTGCGGGCAATCTGCAACTGAACCTGGCCTTGCGTGATTATCTGGATTATTTCCTCAGCGCTGCCGATCAGGCTGGGCTGGAAGCCTCGGTTGAGGCCATGCTGGTCGATGCTCGCGGGCGGTTGCCGGAGCCAGCATTGGGCCAGTTCATTGGTTTGCTGGGCGACTACATGGACTACAAGCGCGCCAGCCTGGCGTTACTGCAGCAACCACTGAGCGCCGCTCAGCAGAGCACCCCGCAAAGCCAGCTGATCGTTCTGCAGCGTGCTTTCGAGCAGTTGTCACAGTTACGGCGAGTGCATTTCTCCAATGCGGCAACTGAAGCCTTGTTCGGGGCTGAGGAGGCCTATGGCCGTTACACCCTGGATAATCTAGCGTTGATGGCCCGCGCCGACCTCAGTGAGCAAGGTAAAGCCCTGGCTCAGGAACGCTTGCGCGCTCAGTTGCCCGAGGCCATGCGGGCCAGTGAAGAGCGTCAAGCTCAAGCGCAGGCGCTCAACATACAGAGTGAGAAACTCTGGCAGGAAGGGGCCAGCGAAGAGCAGGTGCGCCAGGTCCTTGCCTTGACCTATGATCCGCCCACGGTCGAACGTCTGCTCAGCGAGCAGCGTAACGAGCGCGCCTGGCAACAACGTTATGCCACTTACCAGCAGGAACTTGCCGGCTTGCAGGGCAATGGCCTCAGCACTGCCGATCAGCAGCGTGAGCAGCAACGTTTGCGCCAGCGTTTATTCAGCGCTGAAGATCAGCATCGGGTGGAAACCTATGACGCCATTGCCGCCAAAGAACAGGACAGCCAGCCTTCCGAGTTATAGCGCTGGAGGCTGGCGATGAGCCTTGAGCGTGAGGAGGCTCTGCTGTTGGCGCAACAGCGCCGTGGGTATCGCGGTATGCGCTTTAGCGACGTACTGGAAGATGAGTTTGTTGAGCACCGCGTACAGCGAATTCGCCGTCGACTGCTGCTGATCATCAGCACGGCAGTAATCTTTCAGCTGGTGTACACCACCCTCGACCTGTTGCTGCTCGATCCGGCTATCAGTCTTACCTTGCTGACTGTGCGTTTGTTTGGCATAGCCGTCGCGCTGCTGGCCTTTTTCTATTGCCGCCGTCCGCAAAGCCCGCCGCAACGTACGCTGCTGGCGTATGTAATGGCTTACGGACTGAACGGCGCCTGCGTTGCCGTGATCATCCACCTGTGCTGGAGCCAAGGCGTTGCCATGCCCTATGACGGGCTGTTTCTGGTCCTGCTGTTTGGCTATGTATTGTTAGGGGTGTCGTTCCGCGCCGTAAGCCTGGCCTCATGGGGGTTGTGCGGTCTGTTCCTGCTGCTGGGTTATGCAGCCACCGGGGGAAGTGCGGCGTTGGGCTACCAGGGAATGTTTCTGTTTTGCGCCAATCTGATTGGCAGCGTGGGTGCGTTTCTGCAAGAGCACGGTCAGCGCGGAGCCTGGCTCAATCTGCGCTTGCTGGACCTGGCGCGCCAACGCGCTGAGGCAGATGACGCGCGCAAGCTGCGTTTGCTGGCGGCCGCCAGCCATGACCTGCGCCAACCTCTGAATGCCATGGGGCTGTATGCACAACACCTGTTGGAGCAAAACCAGGATCCCGGTGTGCATCGCATCAGCAGCCGTTTGGCGGTTGCCGTAGAGCAACTTAGCCGGCTGTTGCAATCCATGTTCGATTACACCCGTATGACGTTACCTGGGGGGGTTCAGGTCAAGCCAGAAGTGTTCGCTTTGCGCCCTTTACTGGCACGCCTGACGGGTGAAAGTCGCGCTGAGGCCGATGCTCAAGGTGTCGAATTACAACTGCAATGCGAGGAACTCTGGGTACGCAGTGATCCGCTGTTGCTTGAGCGGGTGTTGCGCAACTTGCTCAGTAATGCCTTGCGCCATGCCCAGGCACGGCATGTTTGGCTAAGCGCTCGGATGGAGCAGGGCATGGTGCAGCTTGAGGTTGGCGATGATGGCCAGGGTTTGAGCGAAGAAGAACAAGGCCAGGTCTTCGAGGAGTTCCGCCAGTTGGATAACCCTGGGCGCAATGCCGAGCGCGGTCTGGGGCTTGGTTTGGCCATCGTGCAACAACTGGCTCAGTTGATGGGGCACGGCCTGCAACTGCACTCAAGCCTGGGGGCGGGTGCACGATTTGTTCTGCAATTGCCACCGGCTGAAGCCGGGGAATGGCAAGCGCCTGCGGCACCAGTAAATGCCTTGAGCGGGCGGGTGCTGTTACTGGAAGACGACGAGGCCGGGCGTGAAGCCCTGACCGGTTTGTTGCAGCGTTGGGGCTGTGAGGTGTGGGCCTGTGCTGATCCTGCCCAGGCCCTTGAGTATGTTGCACAGGTCCAGCCACAGGTGTTGATCAGCGACTATCGCCTGGCGGCCACCGAGGATGGGTTGCGCGCCATCGAACGTTTGCGTGAAGAGGCTGGGCGCATGCTTCCGGCATTGCTGATTACTGCCGATGTCAGCGCAGATTTGCACGAGCGCTGCACCCGTGCCCATGTCACCTTGCTCGGTAAGCCCCTGTTGCCGGCCCGTTTGCGTCAGGCTCTTGCGGTGCTCCTGCCGGTGCAGGTCAAAGCCAACCCCGTTGCCGCGCCGCACTGACGCAGGCCGTGCGGGTATGCACTGAGAATTCCTGAAACAGTGATTTGAGATGGGTTTTCACCGTGTCTTCGGACACGCCCAATTGTCTGCTGATGGACTTGTTCGGCAAGCCTTCGGCGAGTAACTGGAGAATTTCCATCTGCCGCGGGGTGAGTTGCGGTTTATCGCCAGTCTGCGGTGCCGGTAGGGTTTCCCCCAGCAGTACGCGGGTGACCGCTTGGCGCAGTTCATCGCTATTGGCACTTTTCGGGATAAACCCCAGCGCGCCGGCCGCCAGCGCGGCTTGGGCATCCAAATTTGAATCGCTGGCGCTAAGGATTGCCACGGGGGTCATGCGGCCTTGTTGTTGCCAGCGTTGCAGCAACTCCAGGCCCGGCATGTCGGGCAGGCGCAGATCAAGCAGAATCAGATCGAACGTGGCGTTTTGCAGGCAGACTTCAGCGGCGGCAGCCGATTCGGCGGTGCGCACCTGCAGGTCGGCGCAGAGCGGTGCGAGGGCCAGGCTAAGGCCATCGAGAAAGATACGGTGGTCATCCACCAACAACAGGCTGAGCTGTTCGGGCAAGGCTGTGCACAGTGCAGTCATAAGGGCTGTCTCAGACGGTATGAGCCTGCCATCCATGGCGGCCACCCGCGGGCGGTCGCTGCGCGACGTTAAAATTGTTCCAGACAATTCTTTATTGTTGTAGGCGCCGCGCGAGTGTAACCCAAACCACCGGTTGAATTAGAAGCGGTACGTCATTTGTGCACCCAGGCCATGGGCGCTGTTTTTATACGTGGATTGATAGTCATCTTTCTCGATGTGGGTGTCGTCTTCCATCAGGTAGGAGTATGCCAGGTCGAGGGTTACATCCGCATTCGGGCTCCAGGCCGTGCCTAGACTGAAGATGGTGCGGTCACCTGTTGGGATGCGTGGTGAACGGTCGGTGTTATTGGTCGGCGACTGGTCCACGGCCATGCCGGCGCGTAGGGTCCACTGCGGGTTCAGCTTGTAGGCGGCACCTATGGCGTGTGCCCAGGTGTCGTGCCAATTCTGCGGCTCGCTGATGCTGCTTGCTCGGCTTGTGAGCAAACCCTGAACACCTTTGTTATCAACGCGGATTTCTTCCAGGCGGCTCCAGCGTGTCCAGGTGCTGCCAGCATAGAGAGTCCAGTCGGCATCCAGTTCGTGGGTTACCGAGAAATCCACCGACTCCGGCGTAGTCAGCTCCAGTGAAGCGTCGTAGGTGCCCGCTGATGTGGCAATGAAACCGGGGCCGGAAATCTTGGTATCGCCTTTCAGGCGGTAATCCACCTTGGAGTGATAAGTCAGGCCGAAGCGGGTTTGTGGGGTAACTTCAAACAACACCCCGAGGTTGTAGCCAAGCGCTGTGTCATCACCTTTGATTTCGACCTTGCCATCATTGCCGGTGAGTGGGTCGTTGGCAGCCGAGGTCAGCTCGCCATTGATGCGGTTGATGGTAGGGCCGAAGCCGATCGACAACTGCTCGTTAAACCTATAGCTCACGGTCGGCTGCAGGGTAATCACCTGCACTTCACTGCGGTCGCCGTGATAGCGCCCCTGAAAATTCCGCTCGTAGTCGGTCACCAAACCGAATGGCACATAAAGGCCTAGCCCCACGCTCCAGCTATCGTCCAGCGGCTTGACGTAATAGCCCATAGGCGCCCCGATAAACGGCACCATATCGCCGTCATTGCTGCCGGAGGCTGAACCGCTGGCGTTGTCGATGTCGGTTTTGGCGTGGATCAGTGATATGCCGCCGCTGATTTGTTCGCGTTTGATGCGCGACATGCCAGCAGGGTTGCCGAAAACAGTGCTGGCGTCATCGGCAGAGGAGGAGCGGCCAGCGAAAGCGGTTCCCATGTTGCTGACGCTTTGTTCGTTGATCGCGAAACCACTGGCAAAGCCTTGGCTGGTGGCAGATACAAGGGCAAGAGATAGGCAGGTCTTGACGACTCTTTTGCTCACGGGGAACTCCTAGGTTTTAGCGGGGGGCGGAAATTAACAACTTTCCATGACCCTTGCTAGTCCTCAAGGTTCCCGAGATAGAGCGGTTTATGCGTTTAATTGCAGCGATGTTCTGCTAACTGGCTTGAGATTGTCGGACGATGTGACGCGACTGTCACCGCTTTACGCCACTTGGCTGAGGCTGCCGACGCAGCGTTGCCAGGCGGCGATAAAGTCCTTCGTTCGGCCGTGGGGCCTGAACACGCGGCGCCACACCTGTGCCATGCCAAGCAGGTCATCGGCGGCCGGTAATTCGCGGTGTTCGGTTTCAATCAGCATCCAGGCAATCGCTGTGGCATAGCGCAGGTTGACGGTCAGTTCGACATGCGGCGCAGCGAGAAAGGCATGCTGGCTGGCGAGGCCGCGCACTTGGCTGGCGAGGTCCGGATTAAGCGCCAGGTGCTGATCCCAGAGCTGCTGATGACGCTGTGCAGCAATGCGGTAAAGGCCGTGCCCGTGTTTGTCATCGAGGGCCGAGCCGAGCCCGGATTGGCTGGCAGCGGCTCCGAGCAACAAGGCTTCTGCGGCGTCGGAATGGCGGCCCAGGTAGAGCAGGGTAGGGCGGATGACGTACTGGCTTAACTCGCAGGCGGCGATTCCCATAAAGCCCTCGGCAGCAGGTGACCGATGGGGCCGGGGCGCTGGCAGCTGTGACTTATTCTGATAAAGGCCCCACCGGAAGCGGGGTTAGCCGCTTATGTTGAAGTGTAGTGCGACCTTTGTACTGTAAAGGACTGTTTTTAAATTGTTTTCGGCTTTCGGTTATTGTCTATATTCCAGTTAGTACTTAACCATGGCCGGCTGGCGATACCCGCACGGCCAGCCAGCATGAGCTGAAATCAGTCGCCCGTGGCCACAGGCCGGGCTGGGTCAGTGATCCACTCGCTCCAGGAACCGGCATACAACGGCGCCAACGGGTAGCCGGCCAGGCAAAGGGCGAACAGGTTATGGCAGGCGGTTACGCCTGAGCCGCAGTAAGCGACCAGCTCATTGGCCGGGCGCTCACCGAGTTGCGCGGCAAAGCGCTGACGCAACTGCTGGGGGCTGAGGAAGTGACCGTCGCTGTCCAGGTTGTCGGTGAACGCTGCGCATTGCGCGCCGGGAATATGTCCGGCCACCGGGTCGATCGGCTCCACTTCACCCTTGAAGCGTGGCAGGCCGCGGGCATCCAGCAGGGTTAGCTGGCTATCACCCAAGCGCTGTTGCAGCTGCGCCGCGCTGACCAGCAGGCTGGCATCGGCACTGCCGGTAAAGGTGCCGGGCGCCACGGTTGGTAGGTCGTGGGTCAACGCCCCGCTGGCTTCACGCCAGGCCTTGAGGCCACCGTCGAGTAGGTAAACGTTATCGCGCTTGCCCAGCCAAGCCAGTAACCACCACGCGCGGGCGGCAAAAGCGCCGGGACCGTCGTCATACAACACCACGTCACTGTCACTTTCCAGGCCCCACTCACGCAGGCGCTGCAACAGCAATGCGGGAGCGGGTAACGGATGACGGCCGCTAACACCCTTAATGATGGGGCCGGAAAGGTCGCGTTCCAGGTCGGCAAACTGTGCGCCGGGAATGTGCCCTTCGCTATAGCTGCGCTCGCCGTAGGTCGGGTCATCCAGGGCGAAGCGGCAATCGAGCAGAAGCAGGTTGGATTGCGCGAGGCGCTGCTGCAGTTGCGCGGCGCTGATCAATTGAGCGATGGGCATGCCGGTCATCCTGTGGGCAAAGAGACAGCGGGCATCATAAACCCTGTGCCGCGGCTGACGGAAAGTGCCGGCGCATAGATTTTTCTGCCGACAGGACGCTGCATCTTTGCGCGTTTGTGTGCATGCTGCCTGCCCGTTTTTCCAAGACTCAGGCTGCTGCGACCCATGAAGCGTTTTGTACTGCTCGATACTGCTCCGATTCCCGATGGCTCGGGCGCATTGTGCCTGTTCGAGTACGGCGAGGATTTCGTCATCAAGATTGCCGGTGGTGACGGTGGTCAGTTGATGAACACGCGTATGCATGGCTCCGAAGATGCCCTGGCGGCTATTCCGTGCAAAAAAGTCGCCGGGCGGCCTGACTCACGGGTGCTGATCGGTGGTTTGGGCATGGGCTTTACCCTGGCGGCTGCGCTGCAAAACCTAGGTAAAACCGCCGAAGTGGAAGTGGCTGAACTGGTGCCAGGGGTGGTGGAGTGGAACCGTGGCCCATTAGGCGCCAAGGCCGGTTACCCCATTCTTGATCCGCGCACGCGGGTAATTCAGGACGATGTGGCCAATTGCTTGAAGAGCGCTGATCAGCGTTATGACGCGATTATGCTCGACGTGGACAACGGCCCTGAAGGTCTGACCCAGAAGCGCAACGGCTGGTTGTATTCGGCTCAGGGCTTGCAGCGCTGCCATCAGGCGTTGCGCAACAAGGGCGTGTTGGCGGTGTGGTCAGCCAGCGCCGACCGGCTGTTCAGCGACAAAATACGTAAGGCCGGCTTCAAGGTTGAGGAAGTGCAGGTGTATGCCCATGGCAACAAGGGCACCCGGCACACCATCTGGATTGCCGAAAAGCTCAGATAGGCGCATGCCAACCATTAAAAAGCCCGCGCAGCTAAGCAGTTGCGCGGGCTTTTTTTGCGAGCGTAGAACCTAGCGGATTTTCAGCTTACCGATTCGATCGTTGTCCAGGCTGCCGAAGTACAGGTAGTCACCCACTGGTTTGACCGAGGTGATCATGCGCAGGTGGGTGCCGCTGGTGTCGTGAAGGCTCTGGGTGATTTCGCCTTGTTCGTTAAGTGCAATGGCAAAACCATAGGGCACGGCCTTGGGCCAAAAAGCGCGCGGCAGCTTGGCCATCTGCGTTTTTAGCCATGGATAACGGTGCAGGAAGTCAGCGTCGGCCTTGCGTGGGCTCGGCAGGGCCACCCAGAAGGTACCGTTGCGGTCGCCCTGCAGGTTGTCTGGCAGCCCTGGCAGGTTGTCGATAAAGATGTCGTGTGTGCCGGCCTTGTCGCCGCTCAGCCAGTAACGGGTGATGCGGTAACGGTAGGTTTCGTTGACCAGTACGAAGTCTTCATTCGCTGACAGCGCTACGCCATTGGCAAAGTACAGGTCTTTGAGCAGCACTTTGGTTTCGCCGCTGCTCGGGTTGTAGCTGAGCAGACGACCCCACGGGCGGGCTTCGAGCAGGTCAAGCAGGTAGTCGGGCTGTTCGAAACGCTGGCTGGCATCGCTGAAGTAAATGGTGCCGTCGCGGGCAATATCCAGGTCATCGGTGAACTTGAACGGCACGCCTTCGGCTTCGGTGGTCAACACCTTGATCTGCCCTTGGGTGTTGATGCTGAGCAGGCCCTTGTAGGCGTCGGCGACGATCAGGTTGCCTGCGGCGTCAAAGTCCATGCCCAGCGGGCGGCCTTTAGTGTCGACAAAGGTTTCCATGCTGCCGTCGCTCTTGATCCGCACGATCTTGCCGTCATGCAAGCCGCTGTATACCTGGCCTTGGGCGTCCACAGCGGTATCTTCCGGGCCGTGCACCTGGCCGCGGCCGAGCAATTGGGCTTTCATCAACGTGTCATTGGGCTCCAGCACGCCGGTCATCGGTGCAATAGCCGGCGCTTGCCAAGCCAGCGGGTCGATGGGGCTGGGGGTGACCGCCAGGTAAATCGCGACAGCCGCGACTAGGGCCAGGAGCAGGCCAAGCAGTTTCTTCATTGTTGTTATTCCCTGTGATAAAGGTGGTCAGATGCAGGCGCGCAGAATAACGCTTCTGCGCCATGTCGCGCATCGCGAATGCCCGGCTATGGAGTGTGGCGTATATACTGCGCGGCATTCTTCAGGGGAGAGCCGTGTGGCGATTGATATTCAGTGGATTGGCGATGACGCCAGCCTAGCGCAGCATTGTGCAACCTGGCGCAACCTGCCGTTTGTGGCGGTCGATACCGAATTTATGCGGGTCGACACCTTCTACCCAATTGCCGGTCTGCTGCAGGTCAGCGAAGGCGAACGGGCCTATCTCATCGATCCGCTGCTGATCAGTAACTGGGCGCCCTTTACCGACTTGCTGCAAGACCCAGCAGTGGTCAAGGTGCTGCATGCCTGCAGCGAAGATTTGGAAGTTTTTCTGCGTCTCACCGGCAGCCTGCCCGCGCCATTGTTCGACACACAGCTGGCGGCGGGTTACCTCAATCTCGGCTTTTCCATGGGCTATTCGCGCTTGGTACAGGCTGTGCTGAATATCGAATTGCCCAAGGGCGAGACTCGCTCTGATTGGTTGCAGCGGCCGTTGTCGGCTACCCAAGTCAGCTATGCAGCCGAAGACGTGCTGCACCTGGCTGAGGTGTATGCGCAGTTAAAGGCGCAGCTGTCGGACGATAAATATGCCTGGGTGCTGGAGGACGGCGCTGAACTGGTGACTAACCTCTGCCGCGAAGTCGACCCCGAGCTGGTTTACCGTGATGCTAAGTTGGCCTGGAAGCTCTCACGCCAGCAATTGGCCGTGCTCAAGGCGCTGTGTACCTGGCGCGAAGATCAGGCGCGTAAACGTAACCAGCCGCGTAACCGGATTATCCGCGAGCATTCACTGTGGCCGTTGGCCCGCACTCAGCCGGATAACCTGGTGGCGTTAGCGCGTATCGAAGACATGCACCCGAAAACCGTGCGCCAGGACGGCGAGTTTATTCTGCAACTGATCAAGCAAGCGGCGGCCAGCCCAGCCGAAAGCTGGCCGCAAACGCTGCCTGAGCCCTTGCCGCTGGAAGCGTCGGCGCTGCTGAAAACGCTGCGTGGCATTGGCCAGCGCGAAGGTGAACGCTTGAACATCGTGCCGGAACTGATGCTGCGCAAGAAAACCCTCGAAGCCTTGCTGAAAACCGGCTACCCCAAAGGGCCTTACCAGCTGCCGGAGTCGCTGCGCGGCTGGCGGCGTGAATTGATGGGCCAGGCCTTGCTTGATTGCCTGGCTGATACTGGAGAGTCCGCGTGAAACGTATTTGTTCGATCTATAAAAGCCCGCGCAAGAACGAAATGTACCTGTATGTGCTGCGCAGTGATGCGCTCAAGCGCGTGCCGGAAAACCTGCTGGTAGCTTTTGGTACGCCGACCCTGGCCTTTGAAATGGTGCTGACCCCAGAGCGTGTTCTGGCGCGTGAGGACATTCACAAGGTGCTGGCCAACCTCGATGAGCAGGGCTATCACCTGCAAATGCCGCCACCGGAAGATGAGTACATCGAGCACCTGCCCGATGAATTACTGCGCCGTAACGACCCGATGTAAACGCCATGCCCGCCACTGCGAAGGTCCCGCTGCGTGTTTTGATTGCTGAAGCCGAGCACGCGTTGTACGCCCACTTGCTGCGCGAACAGGCTCCCGAGCTTGAACTGTGTGGCGGCGATCAGCCTACCGAGTTGGCGGCGCTGGCGGCGGGCTGTTCTGTCTGGTTAGGTCAGCCAGATCTGCTTGCACCGCTACTGCGTCAAGGCCTCAAGCCTGGGTGGCTGCAATCAACCTGGGCCGGAATCACTCCGTTATTGGCCCCTGAGCTACCCAGGGATTACCCGCTGACTCGCGCCGTGGGTATCTTCGGTCAAGTGATGGCCGAATATGTGCTGTGCCATTTGCTGGCCCATGAGCGGCAACTGTTCGCCGCGCTGGCCGCTCAGGTCGAGCAGCGCTGGGACAACCGCCGGCCGCATAGTTTGGCTGGGCGCAACGTGTTGATCGTCGGCACCGGTGATATCGGCCTGAGCCTGGCGCGATTTCTGGCGCCCTTCGGCGTCAAGTTGGTGGGCATTGCCAGCAGCCGGCGCCAGCAGCCGCCGTTTAGTCAGGTGTTTGGGCTGGAGACTTTGCCGAGCCTGGCAGCCGAGGCCGACTACCTGATCAACCTGTTGCCGGACACTGTGCTGACTCGCGACCTCTTTGATGCGCCGTTGTTCGCGGTGTGCAAACCCAGCGCGCTATTTATCAATGCTGGGCGCGGCGTGGCGGTGGTTGATGCCGATCTGGTCGCAGCGCTGGAACAGGGCCACTTGGCCGGTGCGGTGATCGATGTCTGTCGCCAGGAGCCGCTGCTTGCCGGGCATCCGTTCTGGAATGCACCGCGTCTGCTGCTCACCGGGCATAGCTCGGCACCGACCGATCCGCGCCTGCTGGTACAGCTGTTTATCGACAACCTGACGCGCTGGCGTGCCGGTGCTGAGCTGCGTGGTTGGGTGGAATTCTCTCGCGGTTATTGAGCCGCGCCTAACCATTCGCCTTGCGGTCCTTGGCCGCTGCAGGCCTAGCGGCTAGACTGCCGGCCTTTTCACACCGCACCGTACCCTCGCCATGGCCGCTAAAGTCGAACCCTTCTGGAAACGTAAAACCCTCGAGCAGTTGGATCAGGACGAGTGGGAATCACTCTGCGATGGCTGCGGTTTGTGCTGCCTGCAGAAACTTGAGGATGAGGACGATGGCAGCGTTTATTACACGCGCATCGCCTGCAAACTGCTGGACCTGCAAACCTGTCGCTGCACTGACTACAGCAACCGGCGCAAATTTGTCGCCGACTGCATCCAGCTCACCCCGGCCCAGGCGGACCAGTTCCAATGGCTGCCGCCGACCTGTGCCTATCGGCTGGTCAGTGAGGGCAAGGATTTGCTGCTTTGGCATCACTTGGTCTGTGGCGACCCTGAGCAGGTGCATAAACAACGTATTTCCCAGGCTGGGCGCATGCTCAGTGAAGACAGCGTGGCCGAAGATGACTGGGAAGACCATATGATCTTCCGCGCGGGTTGAACCTTGTTCGGTAATGCCAGCCTAAAATCGCCTGAGTCACTCATTTGCACTGTGGAGCGTTGCCATGCTGATTCGCCGTCTGTTGCTGTCCGCTGTTCTGCTCGGTTTGAGCACGCCGCTGTGGGCAAAGAATGTCGACCTGGATTATCGCGTGCGATTCCTGCCAGACACCGAACAGGCGGAAGTTAGCCTGACCCTGGAAGAAGGTGATGCGGTCATCAGTCTGGCCTTCAACCTAGGCGACGATGAAATGTACAGCGACTTCAAGACGGATGATGGCGAATGGACGCAGAACAGCTCAGAGCTTGGCACCTGGACGCCTGCTAAAGGCAAGTCGACCTTGAGCTATCGTGTGCTAATTAACCACGAACGCAGCGATGGTCGCTTCGATGCGCGGATCACTGAAGACTGGGCGCTGCTGCGTGGTGACGACCTGGTGCCGCCCGTAAAGTTACGGCAGAAAGATAAAGTTAAACTGGTTTCACGCCTGAAGTTCGATTTGCCAAAAGGCTGGAAAAGCGTTGAAACGGGCTGGCCACGTGTGGCTAAGAACACCTTCCGTATCGATAACCCACAGCGTAAATTTGATCGGCCGACCGGCTGGATAGTCGCCGGCAAGATCGGCACGCGCCGCGCCAAACTGGGTGAAACAGATGTGGCCGTAGCCGCGCCAGTGGGCGAGGGCATGCGCCGTATGGACGTGATGACCCTGCTGACGTTTGTTTGGCCGCATGCTCAGGAAGTGTTCCCGCGCGATCCGGACAAGCTTCTTATCGTTGGTGCCGGTAACCCAATGTGGCGTGGCGGTTTGTCGGCAGCCAACTCCTACTATATGCACAGCGATCGTCCGTTGGTCAGTGAAAACGGCACCAGTTCCCTGGTGCATGAGCTGGTGCATGTGTTCAGCCGCATTCGCGCCCGCGATCGCAGCGACTGGATCACTGAAGGCCTGGCCGAGTATTACGCCATCGAGCTGATGCGCCGCGCCGGCGGCCTCAGCGAAGAGCGTTATCAGAAGATTCGCGAGCAGCTGATCGGTTGGAGTAAGCCGGTGAAAAGCCTGCGCACCAATAACTCATCAGGTCCGGTTACCGCGCGTGCCGTATTGTTGTTGCAGGAGCTGGACCGAGAAATTCGTCAGGCCACCAAAGGCACTACCCAGCCGCGCTCATTGGATGACGTGACCCGTGGCCTGATGCGTCTCGACAAAGCCAGCACCAAAGACTTTATCGAGATCAGCGAGAACGTCATGGGCAGCGCCTCCGAGGTGCTGGACAACAAGCTGTTGCGTTGACCTTGGTGCCGCCGCCTACTTGAGTCCTGGCCCGGACTTGGTGTTGATGCCCTTGGCCATGCGGTCGTAGAGCACCACATTGACCGTGGCTGCCAGGTTCATGCAGCCCTGGGTGGGGATGTAGATCACGTCCTCACACCAGTCCAGCACTTCCTTACTCAGTGAGCCGTCTTCGGGGCCAAAGATATACATGGCACGGTCCGGGTGGGTGTATTGCGGCAGGGGGCGTGCGCCCTCAACCAGCTCCACGGCCACCGGCGTGCAGCCCAGAGGAATGATCTGTTGCAGGTCTTCCACACCAATCAGTGGAATATCCATATAGATGCGCTGGGTGTCAGTGATGAAGTCGCGGGCGCGGGCGTAGCGCTTGCCACTGTAAAACACCGACGCGGCGCTGTAACAGCCTGCCGCACGCATGACAGAACCGACGTTCGCCGGGGATTTTGGGTTGAATAACCCGATGCAGCTGTATCGTTTGTTTGCCACGTATCCGGCCTTTTCTTTGCCTTACGGCAACCAAGATTAAAAGCCGGGGATTATACGGGGCGGGCAGGCTGGGGCCTATTCTTTGCTTTTCAGCCGTGCAGCAAGGTCTGCGAAGGGGTTGTGCGTAGCTTGAGCCGTCTTAGGTGTGCTGAGCGAGCCTTCGCTGAAGTATTGCTGGTCGGTGTAGCGCGAATGCTCGTTGTCATGGCAGAACAGGCACAGCAGCTCCCAGTTGGAGCCGTCCTGCGGATTGTTGTCATGGTTGTGATCGCGATGGTGCACGGTCAGCTCACTCAGGCGTTTACCGGAGAACTCTCGGGTGCAACGGCCGCAGACGTGCGGGTACATCTTCAATGCCTTGTCACGGTAGCCTTCTTCACGCGAGCGCTGGTTGTCCGCGAGGATACGGTCAAGCTTGCTGGTGGCGGAGGGGGATTTATCGCTGCTCATCTTGGGTCTCATGGGGTTGGCCTATGCTGTCAGTCTAGCCTTGCAGGCGGTCAGTGAGAACCGCCATTGCGGCACTTAACTGCGCAGCTGATGCCCAAGTGAGTAACTGAATTGGAGATGCCCCCATGCGCCTGACGATCCTGTTACTTGTGCTGAGCGCAGTATTCAGCACTGCGTTACTTGCCCAACAGCCACCGAAAATGCCAGCTGCGACGCCCACACCAGGGGCGCCAGGCACCGCGACACCACAACCCTATGCGCCGGTTGCCCCCCAGCACTTGCCCAGCACGACCATCAGCAATCCGCCGTTACTCAAACAGGCTCCACTGCCTCAGTCCAGCAAGCCGCGCAGCGATCAGGATGTACGGTTGCTGCAAGAGCAGCGCGAACGCAATGCGCAGCCGTTGAAGCAGTCGGGCGAGTGAGTTAACGACAGCTAAAGTTGCTGCTCGACCAATTGCCCATCGGCCATACGTAAGCGCCGCGACATAGCGATAGCTATGGCGCGAATCACCTTGGCGGCAGTTTTGGGCGCATCGCTGAGCATCTTGTCCAGTGAGTCCTTGGCCAGTATCAACACGCTGCAATCGCTGACGGCAATGCAGCTAGCCGAGCGGCGCTCGCCATCGAGTACCGCCATTTCGCCAAAGGCACGACCTTTGCGCAGTTTGGCCAACTCGACGGTTTCGCCAGCAGAGTTGATCTTACGCACCGAAACGGCCCCCGCATGAATGATGCACATAAAGGTGCCTGCATCGCCTTCGAGGCAGATGTTCTGGTCTGGAGTGTATGTGCTGACATTGAAATACCCCGCCGCGCTGAGCAGCTCATTGGGTGTCAGGCTATCGAGCAGGCCGCAATCGAGCAGCATGTCGCGTATGTCATCAATCAACTGGGAGGGAGCGGGCATGGACGGCAGCCTGAGTGAACGTAGGGCGAGGTCAGTCATATAGGTTGACCTTAGTCGCCCACTATTAGGCTTGCTAGTGCCGCTGGCAAGCCTGAGCGTTCTAGAAGCTGAAGCGTCGCATCACGCCCTGCAAGCGCCCCGACATGGCCTGCAGCGACTGGATGGCCTGCACAATGCCGCCTTGTGCGGCGGAGTTCTCTTCGACGATTTGCGCCACGCGCTCCACGCTCATGGCCACCTGCTCACTGGCGGCCCGCTGCTCTTGCAGCGAAAGCGAAATCCCGCTGACGGCTTGCAGTGATTCATTCAGCGCCAGGCGAATCTCCGTCATCGAACTGCCCGCCTGATCAACCAGCTGGGTGCCAATGCTGACCCGTTCACAGCCCGCTGCCATGCTGCTTTTCGCCTTGTTCATGCCGCTGTGAATAGCCTCTACCAGGGCGATAATTTCAGTGGTGGAGTGGGCCGTGCGCCCGGCCAGGCTGCGCACTTCATCGGCCACCACAGCAAAGCCACGGCCTTGCTCGCCGGCGCGTGCGGCCTCGATGGCGGCGTTGAGGGCGAGCAGGTTGGTTTGCTCGGCGATGCCACGAATCACATCGACAATCGCGCTGATATTGCGCGATTGCGCGGCCAGGGTTTCCACATCCTGCGAGCTCTCGGCCACCAGCTCGGCGATCTTGTGCATTTCTGTGGTGGCGCGGGCCATGACCTGAATGCCTACATCGGTCATGTCGCCGGCTTTCTTCGCCATGTCGTAGGTTTGTTGGGCGTTATCGGCGATGTGGTTGATGCTCACCGCCAGTTGCTCGACGGTGGCGGCCATGGCGGAAGCCGTGTCGCTCTGTACGTTGGCGCTGGTCAGCACCTGTTCGGAAGAGGCGGCCAGTTGCAGGGTGGCGCATTCGATCTGCTCGGAGGCTTCGCCAATATTACCGATCATGTCTTGCAGGCCGCGGCGCATGCTTTGCACGGATTTCATCACGCCGGTCATTACCTGGTTACCCAGGCTTTTACCGCCGCCCAGGCGGCCCTCGGCAATGCGTGCGCTGATTTCTTCCAGCTCGCCAGGCTCGGCCCCCAATTGCTGGCTCATCAGACGAATGAAATAGAACACCTGCACCAGGCCAATCATCAGGGCAATTAACAACACGCTGATGCTCAGGTTGAGATTGCTGGCATAAGCGGCTTCACCCAGTTGGTACTGGCGCTTGGCTTCGAGCAACTGCACGTCAATAAGCTCAGCAAATTTCTCTGACAGTGGGTCGATCAATGGGTAGAGCCGCTGGCTGGCAAAGGCTTCGATGTCAGCTTTATCGCCACGGTTGAGTAGGCTTTGCAGCTCATCCAGTGGTTGCTGGGCTTGTTGCATAAGCGGGTTGATCTGCTCGATCAGCTGGCTTTCTTCATGGATAAGCTCGGTGGTCAGGTAAGCCTGCCAGGTTTCCTCGATACGCCCTTGGGCCTGCTCGATCAGCTGTTGTGCGGTTTTTTCATCCAGCTCGCCACTACGCGCCTTGTGGGTGGCGTCGACGATGTTGACGGCATACAGGTCGGCAATCAGTTTGAGGTCACGCAGCGGTACTACACGGTCCAGGTAAACCGTTTGCAGCCCTTTAACGGTGGTCTGCAATCCATATAGACCCAGGCCGCCGACACAGAGCAAACCGAGCAGCAGGCAACCGGCAAGTAGGAAAAGGTGAGTTCTGATCTTCCAGTTTTTCATCACAGGCCGTCCATGGTGAGCAGGCAGTTGAATGGGTGAGATGGCAGTACGCCAGCGTGCCATTCAGGCTAGCTGAACTTGCACGTCAGCCAGGTTAAATCTGCATGAGCGGTCAAGTAATTTTCGCGCTAAACGTCCGTTGTTTAGCGCGAATTACTCTGAGTTGCCGTCGCTCTGTTAGCCCGCATACGAGCGGGCGGAAGAACGGCGGTGTGGACTCAAATCAGGCCGAGTACCTTGAGAATAAAGGCGTATTCCAGGGCGGCATCCTTGAGAGCTTGGTAGCGGCCGCTCATGCCGCCGTGGCCGGCGTCCAGCTCGGTTTTCAGCAGCAATAAATTGTTATCGGTTTTCTGCACGCGCAGCTTGGCCACCCACTTGGCTGCTTCCCAGTACTGCACGCGACTGTCGTTGTAGCCGGCCACCGCGAGAATCGCCGGGTAGGCCTGGGCCTGAACGTTTTCGTAGGGCGCGTAGTTTTTAATCCGCTCAAATACCTCGGACTGATTGGGGTCGCCCCATTCGTCGTACTCGGTAATGGTCAGTGGCAGATCGGGGTTCTGCATGGTGTTGAGTACATCGACAAACGGCACCTCAGCAATGGCGGCGGCGAACAGATCAGGACGTTGGTTGAGCACCGCGCCCATCAGCAAGCCGCCCGCGCTACCGCCGCTGATAACTAACTGCTGCGCGCGGGTGTAACCGGTGGCGATCAGGTGTTCAGCGCAGGCGATAAAGTCGCTGAACGAGTTCTGTTTGTGCTCCAGTTTACCGGCGCGGTACCAGGCTTCGCCCAGTTCACCGCCGCCACGTACGTGAGCGATGGCGAAGACAAAGCCGCGCTCAAGCAACGACAGGCGGGCGTGGGAGAACCAAGGGTCGAGGCATTCGCCGTAGGCGCCATAGCCATACAAGTAGAGTGGGGCAGATGTGCCGAGCACCTCGCGTTTAGCCACCAGGCTGATCGGCACCAGGCTGCCATCGGCGGCAGTGGCCCACAGGCGCTGGCTAACATAGCTGTCGGCATCGAACGGCCCGAGCACCGGGGTTTGTTTGAGCACCAACTGCGCGCCCGTGGCCAGCTCCAGCTGACGTACCTGCGCCGGGCGATTGAGCGCCTCATAGCGCAGGCGAATCGCGGGGCTGTCGAACTCCAGACTGTCTTGCACATACAGGCTGTAGGCGGCGTCCGGCAATTGCACACGATAGGTTGTCTGGCCTTGTGGTTGTACTTCGATGATTGGCAGACCGCCCTCACGCAAACTCAGCACCAGCGCCTGTTGATTGAGGCTGAAGCCATCGAGCATCACGTGCGGGTCATGGGCGCGCAGCAGCTGCCAGTGCGGGCGATTCGGTGCCTGTTCAGTGGCACTGAACAGGGCGAAGTTGATGCCATGCTGGTTGCTGCGGATCAGCCAACTCCACTCGCCATTCAGGGTGCCGTGGTCCACGTCATATTCATGGCCTTCTTCGCGTGGGGCCACGCAGCTGAAAGCGGCTTGCGGGGTTGCAGCATCCAGTACCCAGGCTTCGCTGGTGGTCTTGCTGCCCAGGTGCACAATCAACTGACGTTCGGAGCTGCTGCGATAGCAGCTGAGGAAGAAGCGTCCATCCTCCTCGTGGAACACCAGTTCGGCAGCATCTGTGCCGAGGAGGTGGCGATACAGTTTGTGTGGCCTATGAGTGTCGTCCAGCTCGCCGAAGAACAGGGTCTGGCTGTCATTGGCCCAGGTCATGCTGCCGTCGCACTCCTCGAACGGCAGCTCGATCAGGCTGTCGTCGGCCAGCTCTTTGACAAATAGCTGATAGGTTTCCTCGCCGCTGGTGTCCAGGCTATAGGCCAGACGCTGATGGTCGGGGCTGATGCTGAAAGCTCCTAGCGAGATAAAGCCGCCATCGGCCAAGGCATTGGGATCCAGCAGCAGTTGCTCGCTGGCCTCATCGACAGTCAGCGCGCCATCGGCAGGTTTGCGGCAGCGATAATGCCGTGGGTATTCATCGCCAGCAGTGGTGCGCTGGTAATACAGATAAGGGCCCCAGGGCGACGGCAAGCTCAGGTCGGTCTCGCGGATGCGCGCCTTGATCTCCTCAAACAAGGTTTCGCGCAGCGGCAGTTGCTCACTGAGCTGCTGCTCCAGGTAGGCATTTTCCGCCTTGAGGTAATCAAGCACCTCAGCGCTGTCGCGGTTTTCCAGCCAGCGGTACGGGTCGGCAGCGTTATCGACGCGGGCGATGGGGGCGTGAGACATGAAACAACTCCTGTGGATGACGGACGACAGCGGGGACGCCGAAGAACCTGTTCAAAACCTGCTGTGCGTCGGCCCTGCTGCGTTAAAAACAGGCTCGGACTACTCATTTACAACTTGTAAACTCCGCGTCCTCGCCTGTTTTTGCCTTGCATGTCTCTAGCTCGCGAGCTTTTGAACAGGTTCAAAGCAGGCAAAAGCCGTTATCATAAGCGCCACTTCGCCCGTCGGCTGCTGAAATCTGCGCGCTTATGCGCGTGCGTAGCTAACCGGCTCTCAATGCCAGAGACTTTGCGTTTTATGACTGAAAACGACTACCTGCTTGCCTGGGGCGCCTATCTGGTAGCTGCTCTTGGTTGTCTGTTGGTGTGGTTTCGCCTGACCAGCTGGATGTGGCGTTACCTGCGTGAGCCGCTGCGTGTGCTGGTACTGGCGCTCCTGTTCAGCCCGACCATTGTTGACCCAGGCAAAGAACAGTTCGCTCCGGCGATCGCCATCACTACCATGGATCTGCTACTGGGTGTGGGCAACAACGTTTGGCGTGCAGTCGCGGACCTGAGCATGTATGGGTTGATCATGTTTGCCTTGTACCTGCTGTTTGTTGCCGTGCGCTGGCCTGTGGAGCGCTGGTGGCGGGCGCGTTCTGGGCCTGCTCCGATTGCCGATGATGAGCCGACCTTGCGCGAGATGATGGCGCGTGACGAGCAGGATTTTGGCGATACCCGTTACGATGCGCGCGGTGATCGTAGGCTGCGTGTCGAACCCCGTCTGTAACGCAAAACAGCGGCGCCTGACGCCGCTGCCCTTGCACCGCCGCACGCACCCGGTCAGCATGACCCTTATCGACTAAGGAGGGGGTTATGGAGTGTGTGTTCTGTGCTATTGCCGCTGAGCAATTGCCGGCCGAGCGTATTTTTGAGGATGAGCACTTCATCGTCCTGTTGGATATTTTCCCCCTGCGGCCAGCCCATGTGCTGATTGTCAGCCGTGAACATGCGCCGTTCCTCAAAGACCTCTCTGCTGTGGCTGCCGATCAACTGTTGCCGCTGGCGCAACGCATGGCCGCCGCCCTGCGCGCCGCTGGCTATGGTGAGCAGGGCATCAACTTTCTGATTAACGATGGGCCGACCTCCAATCAACATGTGCCGCACCTGCATCTGCACCTGATCCCACGGCGCAGCGGTGATGTCATGCAGTTGCTGTGGCGCGCGCTGACGCGTTTTCTGCCCCTGGCGCGCAACCGGATCGAGGCGCGCTTAGCAATTGAGGCGCAGCAACTGCGTGAGGCCTTGAGCGATGTGTGAATTGCTGGGAATGAGCGCCAATGTGCCGACCGATATCGTTTTCAGTTTTACCGGCCTGATGCAGCGCGGTGGGCGTACCGGCCCGCACCGCGATGGCTGGGGTATTGGCTTTTATGAAGGGCGTGGCCTGCGTGTGTTTCAGGACCCGCGCGCCAGCAGCGAGTCAGAGGTGGCGCAGTTGGTGCAGCGCTACCCGATCAAGAGCGAAGTGGTGATCGGGCATATCCGTCAGGCCAATGTTGGTCGCGTCTGCCTGGCCAATACCCATCCTTTTGTGCGCGAGATGTGGGGGCGCAACTGGTGCTTTGCACATAACGGCCAGCTCGCAGATTTCGCTCCACAGTTGGATAACTACCGGCCCATTGGTGATACCGACAGCGAAGCGGCTTTTTGTGATCTGCTTAATCGTCTGCGCCAGGCCTTTCCTGAACCGGTAGCGGTGGAGCAGTTGTTGCCCACTCTGGTCAGTGCCTGCACCGGCTATCGTCAGCAAGGTGTATTCAACTGCCTGCTCAGCGATGGCGACTGGCTGTTCAGCTTTTGCAGCAGCAAGCTGGCGCATATCACTCGACGCGCGCCGTTTGGCCCGGCGCATTTGAAAGATGCTGACATGCAGGTGGATTTTCAGGCCGAAACCACGCCCAATGACGTGGTCAGTGTTATAGCCACCGAACCACTGACCGAGAACGAGAGCTGGACGCTTTACCAGCCGGGTGAGTGGCGTTTGTGGCGTGGTGGTGAATGTGTGGCGCATGGTGTGAGCGGTTGAATCAGAACATGATTCATGGGGGAGGGGAGTAATGTTTAGAAGTTATCTGCGTTTGGCCTTGTTTGCCTTGGGCTTGCTGGTTGGCGTTCAGGTGCCGGGCTTTATTGATGATTACAGCAAGCGCGTGGACGCCCATCGCATCGAAGCAGAGCTGGGCCTCAAAGGCTTTCGCGAAACGGCTCGACGTTTTTTCAAAGGTGATCTGGTCGCCCTGGTTGGCCATTATCAAGCCAGCGCTGACCCGGTAATGCGCAGTGATGCCCAGAGCCTCGGCAGCTTGGTCGAGCGTTCGGCATTCCTTGAGCGTGAAGCCAAGGCCATGCAAGGCCCTTGGTACGGTCAGGTCTGGCATCTGGCGACAGCGGCAGACCATGAGCTGCTGGAAGAAACCCTCAGCGCTTACCGTTACCAGGTACTGCTGGCCCCCGAAGCCATCGCCTGGGGCATTGCCTGCGCGCTGCTGCTGGCTTGGCTGCTAGAGAGCCTGGTATTGCTGGTCGGCATGCTCTTGGGGGCGGGCCGCAGTCAAAAGGTGCAGCAACGGCATTGGCGCTAGGTTTTGGCGTGAGGTGTTTCAAGAAATTTCATGATGGCGCCGATTTTATTGGCTTGGCGTGCTAGCTTAGCCGGCCAATTAAATAGCGTTTCATGGAGTTTTCATGCTGATCAAGGAACTGATCCTGGCTGCCCTCTTGGCGGCCACCCTACCTGCACAAGCCGCCCAGGCTGTTGATGAGCAGAACACCGCTGCCGACGTCACTGAAGTGCTCACAGAAGACGAAGCCGGCGAAATAAATGCCGAAGAACTGATCGCCAGTCTGAACTTTCAAACCGGCAAAGTGGTGCTCGGTGATCAGTTGGCCACGCTTGATCTGCCTGATTCGTTGGTATTTTTGAAAGGTGAGGATGCCGAGCGGGTACTGGTCGATATCTGGGGTAATCCACCGGATAACGAGCTTCCGTTGGGCATGATCCTGCCAGCAGGCATCTCGCCACTGGCCGAAGAGTCGTGGGCAGTTACCGTTGAGTATGAAGCCAATGGTTATGTATCCGACGAAGACGCCGCTGACATTGATTACCAAGCCATGTTGCAAGACTTGCAGCAGGAAACGCTTGAGAGCAACGCCTGGCGTGCGGAAAACGGTTATGAGCCCGTGCAACTGGTTGGTTGGGCTGCGGCGCCACGTTATGACGCCCAAGGTAAAAAATTACATTGGGCCAAAGAGCTGAAGTTTGGCGAGACCGATGAAGTGCTCAACTACAACATCCGTGTGCTGGGGCGCAAAGGCGTGCTCGTGCTGAACTTTATCGCGGGGATGAACCAACTGGCCGAAATTGAGCAGCAGGTGCCGGTAGTACTGGCCATGACCGAATTCAACCAAGGTCAACGCTATGCAGAATTTGACCCTGATATCGATGAGGTAGCGGCTTACGGTATTGGCGCACTGATTGCGGGCAAGTTGGCCGCCAAGGCAGGGCTGCTGGCAGCAGCACTCTTATTGCTGAAGAAATTATGGATTGTGCCCGTGCTGGTATTTGGCTGGTTGTTCCGTCGCATCAGCAGTGCTCGCAAGGCTAAGGTTCAGAATGCGCCAACGACAAAGCCGGTTGAGCCTGCAGCAGTACCGCCTGCCCAGACAGTACTGGACATGAACAAGACTGATGGCGATAAACCTTAGCGCTTGTATTGCCTAAACAGAAAAGGCCCTTTCGGGCCTTTTCTGTTTTGCGGGGCGTTATTTGGACAAGAATCGCATGCCGTCTTCCAGACCTTGCAGGGTCAGTGGATGCATTTGATCATCCAGCAACTCGCGCATGATGTTGGTCGATGCTGTGTAGTTCCAGGTGTCCTTTGGGTAGGGATTGATCCAGATAAGCTTCTTGTACTTCTCCATAAAACGCTTGATCCAGACGTAGCCCGGCTCCTCGTTCCAATGCTCGACGCTGCCACCGGCCTGGGTGATTTCGTAAGGCGCCATCGCGGCATCACCGACGAAGACCACTTTGTAATCGGCGCCGTACTTGTGCAGCAGATCCTGGGTAGAGAAGCGCTCCGAGGTGCGACGCAGGTTGTTCTTCCACACCGATTCGTACACGCAGTTATGGAAGTAGAAATACTCCATGTGCTTGAACTCGGTCTTGCAGGCGCTGAACAACTCTTCGCAGACCTTAACGTGGGCGTCCATCGAGCCGCCGATGTCGAATAGAATCAGCAGCTTCACCGCGTTGCGCCGTTCGGGGCGCATCTGGATATTCAGCAGACCACCGTCTTTGGCGGTGTGGTCGATGGTGCCGCTGAGGTCAAGTTCGTCCTCGGCGCCTTGGCGAGCGAATTTGCGTAGGCGACGCAGGGCCACCTTGATATTGCGCGTGCCCAGCTCGACCTGATCGTCGAGGTTCTTGTACTCACGTTGGTCCCAGACTTTAACTGCCTTGCCCTGGCGCTTACCTGCATCGCCGACGCGGATACCTTCCGGGTTGAAACCGCCGGAGCCGAATGGGCTGGTGCCGCCGGTGCCGATCCATTTGTTGCCGCCCTCGTGGCGCTCTTTTTGCTCTTCGAGACGTTTCTTGAACTCTTCAATCAGCTTGTCCAGGCCGCCCAAGGACTCGATCTTGGCGCGCTCTTCATCGGTCAGTGAACGCTCGAACTCCTTGCGCAGCCACTCATCGGGGATCAGTGCCTCGATGTGCTGGTTTAGGTTTTCCAGGCCCTTGAAGTAGGCCCCAAACGCGCGGTCGAACTTGTCGAAGTGGCGCTCGTCCTTGACCAATATGGTGCGCGAAAGGAAATAGAACTCGTCCATGTCGGCGAACACTACGTTGTGCTTCAACGCGTTGATCAGGTCGAGCAACTCACGCACCGACACCGGCACCTTGGCGGCGCGCATTTCGTTAAACAGGTTGAGCAACATGGCTGTGCCCTCACAATTGTTAATCGGCTGAGTGCAGCGCTTAACGCTAGGCAACCGATTGAGGTATTCACGGTTAGCGCCGCAAAAGTGGCGCACTGTGTTGGTCGTATCGAAGACCAGCTTGCAGGTGGCTTAATCCGCCTGGCTTTCGGGTAGATCAAGGGCCGCGATAATTTCTTGCAGCAAAGCTTTCTCTTCGACCCGTATACGCTCACTGGCGTGGTAGGGGTATTCCAATACACAGGCAGCCGCGATATCCATGCAGTGGGCAATAATCGTTTGATTATGCTGTTTATCAGCCCGCGCTTGCAGGCGCTCGAAGGCCAGCTCTTTCAGCTCAGCCAGCAAACTTGGATCAGGTCGGTGGGTGAGAAAGAAATCAACAAACCGATTGGCTTCTGCAACCGAAATGACCTCCAGCCCACCTGCATCCCGACTAAGCATGGCCAAGTGCTTAACTGTAAATTCCTGCAGGATGAGGATTTCTTGGTGCTGGTTTTTACCGTCCACCCAAACCATTTCAATGAGCGGAATCAGCTCCAACAGGTAGAGGTAGTTAGCGGGCAGGTTATGCCGTTGCAGAATGTGCTGTGCAGTGATCATAAAAGGCCTAAGGCAGCTTGCCGGCTTAGCGTTACAGGGAAGGGCGATTGAATCGCCCTTCAATAATTTAACGGCCCGCGCGGCGGCTCATAAAGGCCAAACGCTCAAGTAGTTGTACATCCTGCTCGTTCTTCACCAGCGCGCCGGCCAGTGGCGGAATCGCTTTGGTGGGGTCACGCTCGCGCAGCACGGCTTCGCCGATGTTGTCGGCCATCAGCAGCTTGAGCCAGTCAACCAGTTCGCTGGTGGATGGCTTCTTCTTCAGGCCCGGCACTTTGCGTACATCGAAGAACACATCCAGCGCTTCAGCGACCAGGTCTTTCTTGATGTTGGGGTAGTGCACATCGACGATCTTCTGCAAGGTCGCGCGATCCGGGAAGGCGATGTAGTGGAAGAAGCAGCGACGCAGGAAGGCGTCCGGCAGTTCTTTCTCGTTGTTCGAGGTGATGATGATGATCGGGCGTTTGGTAGCTTTGATCGTCTCGTTGGTCTCGTAAACGTAGAACTCCATCTTGTCGAGTTCTTGCAGCAAATCGTTGGGGAACTCGATATCAGCTTTGTCGATTTCATCGATCAGCAGAATCACCCGTTCTTCGGCCTCGAAGGCTTCCCACAGTTTGCCCTTCTTGATGTAGTTGCGCACATCGTGAACTTTGTCGCTGTCCAGCTGCGAGTCACGTAGACGGCTGACCGCATCGTACTCGTACAGACCTTGGTGGGCCTTGGTGGTGGATTTGATGTGCCACGTGATCAAGCGCGCCCCGAAGGACTCCGCCAGTTGTTCGGCCAGCATGGTTTTACCGGTACCTGGCTCACCCTTGACCAGCAGTGGACGCTCCAAGGTAATAGCGGCATTCACCGCGAGCTTGAGGTCGTCGGTGGCGACGTAGGACTGGGTGCCTTCGAACTTCATCGGTAAATCCTCGAACGGTAACGCGCAGGGCCATACCCGCGGGTTCAGTATTTAAAAGCAGACTATAACGCGCAGCCTTGGTGACTGTGAACGTAGACGGGCCATTCAGTCACTGAATGGCGGGTCACTTACGCCTTGTCACGGCTCTTGGCTGTCAAAGCGACTGTTAAAAGCTTGCACAAAGGCGTTGCGCAGAATGGCTTTGAAAGCTTGCCAGCGGCTAACGTCATAGGCGTTGAGGTCGCCGTCGATGTCCACGCGGGTGGCGAACTGGTCTTTACGCTGGTTTTTCAGCAGCCAGCTACCACCGCCAACCAGTGCCTCCCAGGCGCCGGTGAGCAGGTTCTTGTCTTTGGCCGCGACATCCTGTTGCCAGTCGAAGACTTCCATATCGCGCAGCAGCGGCTTGGCATAGCCCTTGAGTTTGCCTTGGCTAGCGTCCAGCTCCATGACGAAGTCACCATGGCCGGCAGCAAAATCGAAGTCGGCATAGGCGCGGGTAAAGCTGTTGAGCTGCTTGAGTTGGATGTCGGTGATGCGCAGGCGCAGGTCGAAGTCATCCAGTTGGCCGAGTGGATCGAAGTTGGCATTGGCTTGCAGAAGCGCTTGTTCGAGTACCTTGGCAGTAGCTTGCAGGTTGGCCGGACGCGGGTTATCGGAGACGTTGACGTTGCTTAGGTTGAGCAAGCGGGCGTCGATATCATTGGCCTGTAAATCTATCGGCGGCTTGGCATTGAAGTTGCGAAAAGCCAGAGTGCCGTCATGAACACGAATTTCGTTGATGTGAATCGGCAACAAGCCTTTGAGTTGGGCACGCCAGTCAACCCCCTCACCGGTTTGCGAGCTGGCGGCGGTACCACCATCGACGAACGTCAGCTGCGGCCGTTCGAAGGCAACTTCGGCAACCACTGAGCGGGTTTCCCATAACGCCCGCCAGCTGACGGATAGGTCGATGACCGGTGCTTCGAGCAGCGGCACCGGCACCTTGCCATTGAACTTGACGATATTCAGGCCGTTAATCTGATAAGCCCCGCGCCACAGCGCCAGGTCGATATCGCTGATATGACCGCGGTAGTCGCCCATATTGGCCAGCCGATCATTCAGGTAGTCGCGCAGCAGCCAGGGCAGGGCGATATGTAGGCCGACCAAGACAATGGCCAGACTCAGTAAGGTCCAGAGAGGGAAACAATAGCGCTTTTTCATATAAGAGCAGACAGATCCTGTCGCAATAGGTTTCCAGTTGGGCTACGCACATGGCTGGACGGCTGCCTTAACGGGCCTTAGGCTTGAGAGCTTACTCGGCAACGCATGAAAAAGGACCCCGCCATGAGCCGTATCTTCGCTGACAACGCACAAGCAATCGGCAATACCCCGCTGGTTCGGATCAATCGCCTGGGCCCGGCTGGCGTGACCATCCTGGCCAAGATTGAAGGTCGCAACCCAGCCTATTCGGTGAAGTGCCGCATCGGCGCCAGCATGGTCTGGGATGCCGAGGAACGCGGTGTACTTAAGCCGGGTATGACTATTGTCGAGCCGACCTCCGGCAACACTGGTATTGGTTTGGCCTTCGTCGCGGCCGCGCGCGGTTACAAGCTGCTGCTGACCATGCCGGCCTCGATGAGCCTGGAGCGGCGTAAAGTGCTCAAGGCATTGGGCGCTGAATTGGTGTTAACCGAGCCGGCCAAAGGCATGAAGGGCGCTATCGACAAGGCAGCAGAAATCGCTGCCTCTGACAGCAACACCTACTTTATGCCGCAGCAATTCAATAACCCGGCCAACCCGGCCATTCACGAGAAAACCACCGGCCCGGAAATCTGGAATGACACGGACGGTGCTATTGATGTGTTGGTGTCTGGCGTCGGCACCGGCGGCACCATCACCGGTATCTCGCGCTATATCAAACAAACCCAGGGCAAAGCGATTCTCTCGGTGGCGGTTGAGCCGATCGGCTCGCCGGTAATCACCCAGACCATCGCTGGTGATGAAGTCAAACCCAACCCACACAAGATTCAGGGTATCGGCGCCGGTTTTGTACCGGGCAACCTCGATTTGGCCATGGTTGATCGGGTCGAGCTGGTCAGCGATGACGACGCCAAGGCGGTGGCTTTGCGTTTAATGCGTGAGGAGGGGATTCTCTGCGGCATCTCCTGCGGTGCGGCCATGGCTGCCGCGCTGCGACTGGCGGCTGAGCCGGGCATGCAGGGCAAAACCATCGTGGTGATCCTGCCAGACTCCGGTGAGCGTTACCTGTCGAGCATGTTGTTTGCCGACATGTTTACTGAGCAGGAACTGCAGCAGTAAACGGCTGCGGCCTCATAAGAAACCGCCTGTTGCAGGCGGTTTTTTTATGTAAATTTACTGGGTAATTCACGTCCCAAGCTTGCATTAGCGAAAGACAGACGCTGGGTGAAAGTAGATGTAGATCAATCACTGATGTGACAAGTAGGAAACCCAATCTAACTACAGATGAGAACGCATTCACAAATGGTGCGGAGGCCTCTACCTCGGTGCTTTCGCGTATTGTAGTGAGGGTTTAGATGCGGTAGATTCTCGTTTCAAACAACCGTTTGCCTAACGGTATCTGTGCCAAGGATTGCTAATGACAGATGAACACCCGGGAATGGGTGCGACTCCCTCCGTGGATAGTGGCCTTGCCTGTCTGGTAATGCTCGCGCGTTTCCACAACGTTGCTGCTTCCCCCGAACAACTCACCCACGAATACGCAGAAGACGGCCGCCTGTTTGGCCGCACTGAGGTGCTCTTGGCGGCCAAGAAGCTGGGCCTCAAAGCCAAGTCTGCACGCAGCTCTCTTTCCCGTCTTAGCCATACACCGCTGCCAGCGATTGCCAGTGACAGTGATGGACGCTTCTTTATCATCGCTCGCCTGGATGATGGCAAGGCACTGATCCATGACCCACAGGCCCAGCGTCCTGAAGTGCTGAGTCTCGAAGAGCTTGAAGCACGTTGGACTGGCGAACTGATTCTGATCCGCTCCGAAGCCTCATTGGCTGGCGATCTGGCGCGCTTCGACTTCAGCTGGTTTATCCCCGCCATTGTTAAGTACCGCAAGCTGCTCGGCGAAGTGCTGCTGGTGTCGTTCGTGCTCAATATTTTCGCACTGCTCACACCGCTGTTCTTCCAGGTGGTGATGGACAAGGTGTTGGTGCACCGCGGCCTGACCACCTTGGACGTGATCGCAATTGGCCTGCTCGGCATCATGATCTTCGAGACCGTGCTCAGTGGCCTACGCAGTTATGTATTCGCGCATACAGCCAGTCGTATCGATGTGGAGTTGGGCTCACGCTTGTTTCGCCATCTGGTGACTTTGCCACTGGCCTATTTTCAGGCGCGGCGGGTGGGTGATTCGGTTGCACGCGTACGCGAACTGGAAAACATCCGCAGCTTCCTCACCGGCAACAGCATCACCCTGATTCTGGATGTGCTGTTCTCCGTGGTGTTTATCGCCGTGATGTTTATGTACAGCGGCTGGCTGACCCTGGTGGTGATTCTCTCGCTGCCGTTGTATTTCATTGTGTCCCTGCTGATCACCCCGGTATTGCGGGCGCGCCTAAACGAGAGTTTTACCCGGGGTGCGGAGAATCAGGCGTTTCTGGTGGAAACCATTAACGGCATCGACACCCTCAAGTCGATGGCAGTGGAGCCGCAGATCAACCGCAAGTGGGACAACCAACTGGCGGGTTATGTGGCCGCCAGCTTCAAGACTCAAACCCTTTCGACCATCGCCAATGAGAGTGTTGGTTTCATCGGTAAGCTGGTGACCGTGACGACCCTGTGGCTGGGCGCCCGTTTGGTGGTTGAGGGTGATCTCAGTGTCGGTCAGTTGATTGCCTTCAATATGCTTGCCGGCCGGGTATCTCAGCCGATCATGCGCCTGGCTCAGCTGTGGACCAACTTCCAGCAGACTGGCGTTTCCGTGCAGCGCTTGGGCGACATCCTTAACACCCGTACCGAGCTATCACAGGACTCGCGCAGCGCTTTGCCGCCACTGCGCGGCGATGTTGAATTTGACCAAGTGCAATTTCGCTATCGCCCCGATGGCTCGGAAGTGCTACGCGGCATCAGCCTGACCATCCAAGCGGGCGAAGTGATTGGCGTGGTCGGCCGTTCCGGCTCCGGCAAAAGCACCCTGACAAGATTGCTGCAGCGCCTCTACACCCCCGAGCGCGGCCGCGTGCTGGTTGACGGCATGGACTTGGCCTTGGCTGATGTCTCCTCACTGCGCCGGCAGATCGGCGTGGTGCTGCAAGACAACATGCTCTTCGCTCGCAGTATTCGCGAGAACATTGCCCTGGTTGACCCGGGCACCCCCATCGAAGCCGTGATGCAGGCGGCCAAGATGGCCGGTGCTCACGAATTTATCCTTGAGCTGCCGGAAGGCTACGACACCGTAGTCGGTGAACACGGTGCTTCACTTTCCGGGGGGCAACGTCAGCGCATCGCCATCGCCCGCGCGCTGATCGGCAACCCGCGCATCCTGATCTTCGACGAAGCCACCAGTGCCTTGGACTACGAGTCCGAACGCATCATCCAGCAGAACATGCAGGCCATCTGCAAAGGCCGTACGGTAATCATCATCGCCCACCGTCTATCTGCCGTACGCGACGCCAACCGCATCTTGGTTATGGATCGCGGTCAGATCGTCGAGCAAGGCAGCCATAGCGAACTGCTGAGCCATCAAGCTGGGCACTACTCGCGCTTACACCGCCTGCAACACGGCGGTGCCGCATGAGTGCCAAACGTGACTTGATGAATCGCTACCGTCAGGCCTGGCGGCACTCCTGGCAAAACCGCAAAGCCATGGACACGCCGGCGCGGCTAAACCACGAAGTGCAATTTCTGCCGGCTGCGTTGGCCTTGCAGGAACAGCCGGTGCATCCAGCACCACGCTATACCCAATGGATCATCATGGCCTTTGCCGCCCTGACCCTGCTGTGGGCCTGTGTGGGCGAAATCGATGTGGTGGCCACCGCCAGTGGCAAGATCGTGCCCAGCGGCAAAAGCAAAGTCATCCAGCCCAGTGAAGTGGCCGTAGTCAAAGCCATTCACGTGTACGACGGGCAGCAAGTCAAAATCGGTGACCTACTGATTGAGCTGGACACCAGTCAGACCGGCGCCGATGTCGAGCGCCTGAACAGCGACCTGCTTGCGGCCCACGTCGACAGCGCCCGCGCCACCGCACTGCTTGAGGCGATTCAAACCAACGCAGCGCCCGCCAGCCTGGCGCAACTGATTCCCCAGGCCAGTGCCGAACAGCAACTGGCCGCACAACGCTGGCTGCAAGGCCAGTACCTGGAGCTGCAAAGCACCCTGGAGCAGAGCGCCGCGGCCATCGAGCAGCGTAGTGCCGAAATGCAGGCGGCGCAGAGTACCGTGGCCTCGCTGCAGCAAAGTTTGCCGATCACCCGCGAACTGGCCGCCGACTACAAGCGTCTGCTCGACAAACAGTTTGTTGCCAAGCATGCCTACCTAGAAAAGCAGCAGATCCTCCTCGACCAGGAGCGCGAACTGGGCACCCAGCAATCCCGCGTGCGCGAACTCAGTGCTGCGAAAAAAGCCGCACAAAGCCAACAGAACAGCGTGATCGCGCAAACCCGTCGCGCCATGCTTGATCTGCAACATGAATCCGAGCAACGCGCCGCTGCACTGACCCAAGAGCTGAAAAAGGCCCAGCAGCGCGACAGCCTAAGGCGTCTCACCGCTCCCGTAGACGGCACCGTGCAGCAACTGGCGATCCATACCAACGGCGGCGTAGTCACTGAAGCCCAACCACTGATGGTCATTGTCCCCAGTGACCAGCCTGTGGAAGTGGAAGCCATGTTAGAGAACAAGGACATCGGCTTTGTGAGGCCAGGTCAAACCGTAGAGATCAAAGTCGAGACATTCAGCTTCACTAAGTACGGCGTAATCGATGGCGTCGTACAAAGCATCTCCAACGACGCCATCGAAGATGAACGCTTGGGGCTGGTGTACAGCGCGCGGATACAGCTAAAGAAGAACACGATTCAGGTGGGCGAGAACCTAATCGCGTTATCACCGGGCATGGCGGTTAGGGCGGAGGTTAAGACGGATAAGCGGAAAATTATTGATTACTTCCTGAGTCCACTAAAACAGCACACCGCTGAAAGTTTAAGCGAGCGCTAAGTGTCGATTCGTAGTCTGGGTTGGTTAGGCTGGATTATAGTGCGGTGAACTGTGTTTGGTTGTAAGTGTTTTTGAGTTGGCGTTCATTTGCTGTTTTGATGAAAGGGTGGGTTATCTGTAAGTTTGTCATGTGGCTGTTATTCTTGGGATGTGGAGTGGTCGGCACCCAAGAGTTTAATAAGCGTGGTATAGATGGTCTGAATATTAGGAGGGTGAATTGGTAGTTGCTTCTGTGTGTGCTGTCATGCTTTTGTCGTAAGCGAGCAGGTGTTGATTATAAAATTAATAACTTGGATGTGGTTTTATAGTTGGGTGTTTGATATGGCGCTGATGCGTCAGGCGGTCGATGGTCAGCCATTGTCCATTATTGTTTTTATTACTTCATTTGGGTGTGAATCTTGAAAAAAATTATAACTAATATTGCTCTGATTTTTTCTCTGGCTATTTGTATGGTGTTTGTGCAGTTTGGTGCGGGAAAGTGCGAAGAGTATTTGGTGTACGAATATATTGCCGATACTCCAGCCTATAGGGCAGTACTTGTTTCGCCTTCACTTAGGCTGGGGGATTTAAACGATCAAGAAAGGGGTGTCTTTCTAAAGGGTGATGGGATGCTTAGAGGTATAAGCTTTTGGGTGACTGCAGCTAAGTATTCTATCATGTTGCTAATTGTTATGTTGCTTTGTGTGGCTTTCATTAAAAGGAGATTTAAATGAGCAGGAGAGAAGAGATTGTTAATGCAGAGCTGACAAATGCGCTGCAACTTGATAATGGGGTTGTGTATGCTTCGCAAAAGTCAGGGGCGGCAATTCTAGAGTTTATGACTGGCGGGGAAGGCGCCGGGGAGCCAGGGCCATTGGAAAGTTCTATTTCTGATGTTCGTGCGCTTCAAGTTGAAGATGTTGTTGGCGGAATCTTCCTTGAAAAGTCGTGGAATATTATAGATAAAAAACTGGTTGCCGAAGGTCTTGCGCCTCTAACCCCAATAGAGAGAAATTATTGGCAGGAAAATTTGCCAGAGGTTATGAATTCTGCAGATCTTGAAGATTCATATGGCTTTATTGGTGGGAAGATTAAAGATTCAATATTTAACGGTATTGAAGGCTTAATGCAGCTTGCTAAAGATACTAATGAATATGTTGATGGTAATAAAGATAAGTGGAAAGAGTCTTGGGATGATCTTAAGAGTGAGATTAAAGATAAGATTAATGACGGAATAGAGAAGGGTGTTGAAGCAGGCAAGGATCTCAAGGATGCTTACGAGGGAGCGCTTGACGATGTAAGAGAGGCAATTGATGGTTTGAATAAAAAATGGGAGGATTTTGTAAGAGATTTTAATGCTGATGTGGATAGAGTTAATGCGCTGATGAATGAGCGCTTGTCTCAAGGGTTAAGTGCGGTTCCTCGGTATGATCCCCTTGCATTGGATATTGATGGTGATGGAGTAGAAACAACTTCAGCAAACTCCGGTATCACATTCGACTTCGACGGTGACGGGCTAAGAACCGGCACCGGTTGGGTAAAAGGAGATGATGGTTTTCTGGTTCTTGATCGTAATGCCAATGGCGCCATCGAAAATGGAGGCGAACTTTTCGGGGTTGACACTGTAAAGTTAAATGGCTTAAAGGCCAAGGATGGTTTCGATGCCCTACGTGATTTGGATAGCAATGCTGACGGTGTATTCGACTCACAAGATACCGAGTTTACAACTGTCCGTATCTGGCAGGACCTTAATCAGGATGGTGTTTCACAGTCCAATGAACTGAAGAGTTTATCCGCGCATAATATTACCGCCATAAATCTTGACTCGACCCGCACCAATCAGAACTCAAATGGCAATTTAATAAGTGCTATAGGTACGTTTGTTCGTGGTGATGGCAGTGAGAGTTCGGTCAATGGCAACTTAAGTCAAGCCGCCAATCTGGATCTGGCATCTAACCCTTTCTATCGCGAGTTTACTGATCGCATTGCCTTGGACTCAGTCGCCAAGGGGCTGCCGGATATGCAAGGCTCAGGGGCGGTACGTGATCTGCGCGAAGCCAGCATGCTCAACCCTGAACTTAAGGGAGCGCTCGCTGAGTATGCTTCGGCGCAGACTCGCCAGGAGCAACTGGGGTTATTGGATCGCGTTCTTGCCGAGTGGGCTGAAAGCTCCGGCTATCGAACCTTTGATCAGCGTGTTACGGCGCTGAACAGTGATGCGGTGCGTTTTGTTTTTTCCTATTCGTGGGAAAAACAGCAAGGTACTGATCTTGCGGCTGGTTCAACGGGTGGTAGCGGTAATAGCTCGGGGCCAACGGCTGCCCAGTTAGAGCAGAGAGTGTTGCTTGAAAAGATCAGGATTCTTGAAGTGTTCAACAGCCAGAACTTCTTCAACTTTAGTTCGACCCTACGCACTGACGCCAGTGGTAAGAAAACCATTGATGTGTTGATTGGTGCCGGCGCAATGCAGGGCGGTAGTGGTAGTTTTGGCGGCGGTATCGGCATGGGGACGGCCACTCACTACATTACCGAAGCTCATCTTGGGGTGAGCGCGATCCAAGCACCGTTCCTGAACAGCGCTTACGAGGCGTTGCGTGAGTCGGTGTACCAAGGACTTCTGTTGCAGACGCGACTACAGCCTTATCTGACAGAAATAGATCTGAGTTTGTCTCTAGATGGCATAACGTTGGATTACAGCGATGTCACTCAGTTACTTGAGTTGACCCACCAAAGCAACCCGGTTAAGGCCAGTGTCGATCTGTTTGAGTTGATCAAGGCAGTTAAAGGCCCTCTAGATCAATGGTCCGCTACTTTGGGTACTTGGGTTTCGCAACTCAATGCTGCTCAGCAACAGGCATTCAAACAGCAACTGGGTGACGTGAGCAGTATTGTCTCGGGTGGTGTTACTGCGGACTCTCTCTCAACTGGCAGCGCTTCGGACTTTGTTTTTGGCAAAGAAGGCAACGATACCCTTCAGGGCAATCAGGGTAATGACTACCTAGATGGCGGTGTGGGGAATGACTACCTGTACGGTGGTGACGGCGCAGATATCCTGCTTGGAGGTGGGGAGGATGATCAGCTTTATGGCGGTGCCGGCAAAGACATCCTTAGCGGTGGCGCGGGTAATGATCACCTCGATGGTGGTGAGGGATCAGACACCTACTTGTTTGGAATCGGTTCTGGAAACGACACCATCAGTAATTACGACCGTTCGGCCGGCCGCTTTGACATCGTTCTGCTGAGCGATGGCTTGGGTAGGGCGGATGTTCAGCTTTCTCGTCAGGGCAATGACCTGCTGATCAAGCTGAAAGGGCATGAAGATACGCTCCGGATCAACACTTTCTTCTACCAGGATGCCGCTGGTGGTTATCAGATCGATCAGATCCAGTTTGCTGGTGGGCAGTCCTGGTCATTGGAAGAGATCAAACAGATCGTTATGCAGCCTGCCGAAGGGTTGACTCAGTTGCACGGCTATGAATCTGCCGATGTGATTCAGGGCTCTGATATCGGTGAGTTCATCAACGGCTATGGCGGCAATGACACGCTTGCTGGCGGCGGTGGCGATGATCGTCTCGACGGTGGTGCGGGTAACGATGTTCTGAATGGAGGCACTGGTAACGATCACCTGACTGGTGGTGCGGGCTCAGATACTTATCTGTTCGGACCAGGTTCTGGTCATGATGTTGTGAGCAATTACGATAACTCCACTGGGAAACTTGACCGAATTCAGCTCGCTGCAGGTGTTACGCCTCAAGATGTGACTGTTCGTCGTTCGGGCAGTGATCTCGTGTTACGCCTGAGCAATGGTCAAGACTCAATACGTGTGCAGTCGTTCTTTTATGAGGATGGCGCCGGTGGCCGTCAAATCGACCGCATCGATTTTGCTGACGGCACGCAATGGGATGTGGCTGCAGTTAAGCATATGGCCTTGCAGTCAACGGATGGTGCGGACCAGCTAACTGGGTATGCGTCAGGAGATGTGATCGACGGCGGTATCGGCGATGACCATATCGAAGGCCTGGCGGGTGATGACACGTTGCTCGGTGGTTTGGGTAACGACAATCTAAGCGGTGGCGCTGGTCATGATGTAATTCGCGGTGGTAGTGGCAATGACTACCTAGACGGTGGTGAGGGGTCTGATACCTATCTGTTTGGACGTGGTGACGGCCAGGATCGCATTTCCAATTACGATCTAACCGCTGGACGAGTGGATGTAATCCAACTTGCCGAAGGTATAGCGCAATCGGATATCCGTTTGACCCGCAGTAGCAATAACGATCTGGTACTGACCATCCGCGACACGGGTGATTCGGTTTCGGTACTCAGCTTTTTTGCCAAGGATGCGACCACAGGGCAATTTATTGACCGCATTGCATTCGCAGACGGCAGTTTTTGGGGCCTTGAGCAAATCAAGCAGCAAGTCCTGCAGCCCACAGACGGGGCGGACACCTTATACGGCTATGCGACGAATGATCTGATCAATGGTGGTGTTGGTAATGACACCCTGATTGGCAATCAGGGCAACGATCATTTGTCTGGCGGCGAGGGCAATGATCGCCTGGAGGGTGGTGAGGGTAATGACACTCTAGATGGCGGTGCGGGTAATGACTACCTGACTGGTGGGGAAGGTTCGGATACCTACGTCTTTGGTCGCGGTTACGGGCAGGATGTGGTCAATAATTTTGATCGTTCTCCTGGCTCCGAGGACGTTATCCAGCTTGCCGCTGACGTTCTACCTGCCGATGTTCGCCTGACTCGTCTGCAGAACAAGCTCACCCTGAGCATTCAAGGTAGTGAAGACACACTGACTGTTGAGCACTTTTTTGAAAGTGACGCTACGGACGGTTATCAGGTTGATCGAATTGTTTTCGCCGATGGGACTTCCTGGAATGTCGAGGCGATCAAACAGCTCGTACAAGTCGGTACTGATGGGGTTGATAACCTGTATGGCTATGCCACAGACGACGTACTTCAGGGGCTGGCAGGTAATGATCTGATCCACGGCAATGCTGGGGATGATCACTTATCTGGTGGTGACGGCAACGACACTCTGTATGGCGACGATGGGAAAGATACATTGCTGGGAGGCAGTGGCGAGGATTTCCTGTCTGGTGGCCGTGGTGAAAACTTGCTGGATGGTGGTGCTGGTAATGATCGCTATTGGGGTGGAGAGACTGATACGTACGTCTTGCGCCAGGGCAGTGATCACGACCGGGTAAGTAGCTTGCCGGCTGAAGCTACCATCCAGATTGAAGGTTACAACCTTGAGCAACTGTTGCTGCGCCGTAGTGGTGACAATCTGATCGTTTCGTTCCTAGAGAACAGTCAGGATACGTTGAAGATCGAAGGTTTCTTTGACGGCAGCACTCCTCGCCGTGGGCTGACTCTGAAGGACGCGCTAGGCAATTTGGAAGTGCTTAGTCCTGAAGAACTCAATGCTCGAACGCTGGTTGGCTCGACAGACGACGATCATATTCAGGCGAACGATCTGGATAACACGATCTCGGCTGGCGATGGTGCTGACCACATAGAGGGCTTCGCTGGCGATGACCTGCTTGATGGTGGCACTGGTGATGATTTGCTTCAGGGTGGCCTGGGCAATGACACCTTGATTGGCGGCGCCGGTAATGACCAATTACAAGGCGGTCAGGATGATGATCTTTACCAATTCGCTGCTGGTAGCGGTATTGATCTGATTCAGGACGAAAGCGGTAACGACAGCCTGCAATTTACTGATGCTGTTCCTGCAGATGTCGTCTTGCGCCGTGATGAGTTTGACTTGGTGATTAGCCGCACTGCCACTGGTGACCAAATCCGGATCAAGGATCAGTTCTCCTATCAGGCAGGCGCACACGGCAAAACCCCAATCGAGGCAATGCTCTTCGCCGATGGTACGTCTTGGGATATTGATCAGATCAAGCAAATGGCGTTGGCAGGCACTGATACCGCGGATGAGATTTTTGGTCACCCTGACGACGATGTTATTCACGCTGGTGGTGGGGACGACATCGTTCATGGTCAGGAAGGCAGTGATGAGATCCACGCTGGTGACGGCAACGACACCCTAAATGGTGGCGATGGCGACGATACGCTTTACGGCGACGCTGGCGATGATCAGCTAAACGGTGAGTGGGGCGATGACCAACTGCATGGTGGTGACGGAAACGACACCTTAAATGGCGGTGGTGGTAACGACCATCTCTACGGTGATGCAGGCGATGACCATCTTTACGGTGGTGGTGTGCTCGACGGTGGCGCTGGTAACGATTACCTGGAAGGCAGCGGCCTGCTGATTGGCGGCGAGGGTGTCGACACCCTCAAAGGCGAGGGTTTCGACACCCTGCAGGGCGGTGCTGGCGACGATCTTATCGAGGCATACAGCAATGCCTGGAACCAGGGCAGCAATACCATCGAGGGTGGTACTGGCAACGACACTATCTACGGCTCGTTCGGTGAAGACACCTACATCTTCAACTTGGGCGATGGCAATGACCTGCTGATCGAGCGTCGTGCAGGCGAAGCTTTCAGCAACGTTGAGCCGACTGCGGATACCCTGAGCTTCGGTGAGGGTATTGCCGCCAGCGATTTGAGCTTCCACCGTCGTGGTCTGGACATGATTATTGAGCATGCCAATGGCACTGACTCGATCACTGTGCAGAACTGGTTCAAAGAGCCCAATGATCACTTCAAGCTTGAGCACTTCGTGTTTGCCGATGGCAGCGAGTTGAGTCAGGCGGATGTCGAAGGGCAAGTGATCTGGCACGGTACCGACTCTGTAGACAGCTTTATCGGTTACCGCGACCTCAATGACACCATGCGCCTAGGCGCTGGTGACGATAAGGCCTGGGGTCGCGCTGGCGATGATGAAATTCATGGTGAGGGCGGTAACGACTACCTGGATGGCGAAGAGGGTAACGACACTGTCTATGGTGGCGCTGGAAACGACCAGTTGATGGGTGGTGTTGGCAACGACCAGCTATTCGGCGGCACTGGCGACGACAAATACGTCTACAAACTGGGCGATGGCACCGATACCATCGACAACACTGGTGGCGGCAATGATGGCGTGTTCTTCAGCGGTGGTATTGATGAAGAGCGTCTGACCTTTACCCGCGATGGCGATGACCTGTTGATTCTAGTGGACGGCGATGCAGAACAATCTGTGCGCGTGCTGGGCCATTTCTTGGGTGGCGACAAGGCCATCAGCTATGTGCAACCCGATGGCGGTTCCCTGATCAACGCCACACGTATCGCCCAGATCGTTGCAGCTGGCAACGTGCCTGGTGGCTTCGATACCCTCGTAGAGGGTACCGCTGCAGGCGAGCAACTGGCCGGTGGCCAAGAACGCGATTTGGTGCGCGGCTTGGCTGGTAACGACACCCTGTTCGGTATGGGCGGTAACGACCAGATTGAAGGCGGTGACGGCAATGATTACCTGTCCGGCGGCAACGGCTCGCAGAGCGGATCGGGTGATGACATCCTGATTGGCGGCAACGGCAATGACCAACTCAATGGTGAGGATGGTGATGACCTAATGCTAGGCGGTGCTGGCGACGACAAGTATCAGTACCACGCCAATGGTGGGGTCGATGTAATCGACAACACGGGTGGTGGCTTCGACGGTGCCTTCTTTATCGGTATCGCGCGCACTCGGTTGAGCTTCCATCGCGAAGGTGATGATCTGCTGATTCTGGTGGATGGTGATCTTGCGCAGCAGGTAAAAGTGACTAATCACTTCCTAGGCGGCGATTTTGCGATCGATTACGTTCAGCCCGATGGTGGCAGCTATATCACTACTGCTCAGATTGCCGGTCTGCTGACTGCGCTACCTGATGGCGGCACCGGTGAGCCCGGCGATGGCGGCAATCATGGTGATGGTGAAGAACCGGGTGATGGCGGTACCAATCCAGGTGGCGGTGACCAGCCTCCAGTTGCGGGTGTTGGCGGTGATGATGTTCTCACCGGGACCGCAGCCCATGAGGTGCTTATTGGTGGTGCCGGTAAGGACACCCTCAATGGCGGCGCAGGTAATGACCGGTTGCTGGGTGGCGTTGGTGACGACACCTATGTCTACACAGCCGGCCAGGATGTGCTTGAGGAGTCGGGTGGAATCGACACTCTGCGCTTCGCCAATGGCATTACCTATAACCAAGTGGCTTCTGGCTTGGGCAAGTCGGGTAATGATCTAGTCCTTAAGGTGAATGGCAGCACGGCCAACCAAGTGACCCTGAAAGACTTCTTCCTGGGTGGCGATAACCTGGTTGAAACCATCAGCTTCGAAACGGGCGGGCAGTTGACTGCATCGCAGATCTTTGGCGCATTTGGGCTGGCTGTACCTACAGCACCTGCTGCAGCTTTTGACAGCGCTGTGCAGGGTACCAGTGGTAATGATGCTGCACTGAATGGCACTGCTCAGCGTGATTTGCTGCAAGGCTTCAATGGCAATGATCAGCTTTCTGGTGCTGCCGGTAATGATCGTCTTGAGGGTGGCAATGGCAACGATACCCTCAACGGTGGTGCCGGTAATGACACTCTAGTTGGCGGCCGTGGCGACGACATCTATGTGTTCGCTGCAGGTGGCGGTCAGGACGTTATCGATAACATCGGTGGCGGTTTCGACACGCTGCGCTTTGACGGCATCGCCTTCAATCAAGTCTCTAGTGGTTTGATGAAGAGCGGTAACGATCTGGTACTAAAAGTTAGCGGTGGCAGCGATCAGGTCACCCTGAAGAACTGGTTCTTGGGCGGTGACCACGTCGTTGATGTGATCAGCTTTGCTTCCGGTGACCAACTGACATCTGCTCAGTTGTTCGGTGCGTTCGGTCTTACAAATCCGGATGCCGCAGGCTCGCCGAACTATCAGGGCGTGCCGGATGAGCGTTCCTTTGGAACCATTCTGGCAGGGCAGGCCGGCGATCAGAACATCATTGGTTCGTCCGATGCTGACCTGATTGACGGTGGTGCGGGTAACGACAAGCTGCGCGGCGGCAAGGGTAATGACTACCTGCTCGGTGGCGACGGTAGTGATACCTACTACTTCGCTGCGGGTGATGGTCAGGACAGCATCAACAACTTGTCCAATACTCCGGCTGATAACGACATCCTGAGCATCGAAGGTATCACCCGTGACAACCTCTGGTTGTCTCGCCAAGGTGACAGCCTGGTGATTGACGTCCGGGGCTCGGAAGACAGCGTTACCGTGCAGGATTGGTATGCAAACTCCGCCCAGCGTCTGGATGCCGTCCAGGCAGGCGGCTCGACTTTGTACGCCAACCAGGTCGACAATCTCGTCAGTGCCATGGCCGCCTTCGGCGCGCCAGCTGGTGGGGAAATCAACCTGAGTCAGGTGCAGCGTGACCAACTCAATGCGGTCATCGCAGCAAACTGGCAGTAGTACAACGCGCTAATAAACAGCCCGCCTTAATGGCGGGCTGTTTGTTTGTGGAGTTAGATACTGGTGTGGTCAGGCCGCGTTGCAGTCTTGCAGGCACTCTTGAATCTCGGCGAACAACGGACGTTCGGCAGGTTGCGGGTGGCTGCATCGTGCATGCAGATGCCACAAGCGGGCTTGCTGAAGGGGCTGGTCCTCTTTGTTGCAACGCACTAACAACTCCTCTAGCAAGCAGGCAAAGGCACGGGCCTCGAGCTGTTGCAGGGCGATCCCGCTGCTGCTCTGGGGTTGGAAAAACGAAGCAGCGCCGAAATCGCCTAATAGCGTTTGCCCGGCTGGGTCGACCAGCAAGTTATGGGCATATAGATCGCCATGAAGGATGCCGCGTTGATGCAGGTGAACGACGGCCGCCGCTGTGTCGCGCAAAATGCGTAAGGCTTCTGCCACGCTGAAACGACGCTGCTCGGCGTAACAGTCGCGCGTGCAGCTGGTGAGTGAGGGCGGCCCGGCCAGTGGTTGGAAACTTGGCGCAATACGCTCCAGTAACAGGCCGGGCGGGCCGTCCTGCAGTGGTTCCAGTGGGCCGGCAACGCTGATTAGGTTGTTATGTTCACCGGCTGCTATACAGGCGGCCATCTCGCTGTGGGCAAGTCCGTCGCTGGTTATGTCACCTTTGAACAGTTTGACCGCCATGGCCTGCGCCGGCTGGTTTGGCTGCTGCCAGGTCGCACTGTGGATAATCCCCGAGGCGCCCTGACCAAGTATTTCACCCAGCTTAAGGGTGTCGTGCGCGATGGTCGGCAGTGGGTGTTGCCGAAGAATTTCAGCTTCGCTGGCGTCGCTGAATGGATTGCCGGCAAAGGCCAGCCAGCACAAGGACGGTAATCCCGTGAGCCATTCCGGTAGATGCTCTAGGTGGTTAGCCGCGATGCGCAGTAGCTCCAAGCGATGCAGGTTGGCCAGGCTCGCGGGTAGCGCGCGGACCTGGTTGCCTGCCAGCATCAGCTTTTGTAAGTGCGCACAGTCACCTAACTCAGCCGGTAGCTGCTGCAGTCGATTGTCGGTCAGGATCAGCCAGCGCAACTTGGGTGGTAGTGCCGCAGCAGGCAGGTGTTGAATGCGGTTGCTCTTGAATCCGATCATTTCTAGCTGCGGACACTCGCCCAATACCTCAGGTACTGAGGCGAACAGGTTGTCTGAGCAAAACAGAATACGCAGTTTATGCAGGCGCGCTAAGTCGGCGGGGAGTGCGCTGAGGCGGTTGCCCGAAAGGTTGAGGACTTCGAGGCTGTCGGCCAGAGCGAAAATCTCTTCTGGGAAGTCGGACAGGTCGCAACAAAGGTCTAGCCGAGTAATACCGGCCAGTTCACCGCTGCGAAGTTGTTCAAGGCTGTGCATAAGAAGAGTGGGCTCGCGCACTGGAGCGATGCCCAGCGGTGTTTGACTGAGAAAGGGCGTAACTACAGCGGCAGCGGGCTGAGTAGAAAGTCCGCTGCCGTGTGTTTATCCGCAACAGCGTGTTTAGTTGTCATACCCCAGATTAGGCGCCAACCAACGTTCGCTGACGTTGAGGTCCTGCTGTTTGCGCGCCGTGTAGCTTTCCACCTGGTCTTTGTCGATTTTGCCGACGGCGAAGTACTGCGCCTGTGGGTGGGCGAAGTACCAGCCGCTGACCGAGGCCGCGGGGAACATGGCGTAGTGCTCGGTGAGGAACACACCACTGCAACCGGCCTGGTTATAGGTGGCGGCCGGGTCGAGCAGATTGAACAGCGTGCCTTTTTCAGTGTGATCCGGGCAGGCCGGATAGCCGGGAGCAGGGCGGATGCCTTTGTAGGCTTCTTTGATTAGCTCGTCGTTGCTTAGCTGCTCGTCTGGCTCGTAGCCCCAATGCGTGGTGCGCACCTCTTTGTGCAGCCATTCGGCGCAGGCTTCGGCCAGGCGATCGGCCAGGGCTTTGACCATGATCGAGTTGTAATCGTCGCCGGCGTCCTGGTAAGCCTTGGCCACTTCCTCGGCGCCGATGCCGGCGGTGGTGATAAAACCACCAACGTAATCGGTGATGCCACTGTCCTTGGGTGCAACAAAATCAGCGAGGGAGAAGTTCGCTTTACCGTCCGGCTTGATGGTTTGCTGGCGCAGGTGATGCAGAGTGGCCAGCGGTTGACCATCGCTGCCGTATACCTGCAGGTCATCGTCCTGCACCTGATTGGCAGGCCAGAAGCCGAGCACGGCGCGGGCGCTGATCAGCTTCTCGTCGATCAGTTTCTTCAGCATCTCCTGGGCGTCGGCATACAGCGCGGTGGCCGCTTCGCCGACCACTTCGTCGCTGAGGATGCGCGGGAACTTGCCGGCCAGGTCCCAGGAGATAAAGAACGGTGTCCAGTCGATGTACTCGGCCAGAACATTCAGGTCGATGTTGTCCAGCACTTTCACGCCAGTAAAACTCGGCACGGTTGGCTGATACGTCGACCAATCGAACTTAGGTTTATTGGCGACCGATTTGGCGTAGCTCAGGCGTTCGGTGCGGGCGCTACGGTTGGCGGTACGTTCGCGTACTTCGATGTAGTCCAGGCGAGTACGCTCGACGAAGTCGGCTTTCAATTCTTTCGACAGCAGTTGAGTGGCCACGCCCACCGCACGCGAGGCGTCGGTGACGTAGATCACCGCGTCGTTCTGGTACTTGGGTTCGATTTTCACGGCTGTGTGGGCTTTGGAGGTGGTTGCGCCGCCAATCATCAGGGGCAGGGTAAAGCCCTGGCGCTGCATCTCACGGGCAACGTGGACCATTTCATCCAGCGAAGGGGTGATCAGGCCGGACAAACCGATGATGTCGCATTTTTCCGCAATCGCCGTTTGCAGAATCTTCTCCGCAGGTACCATCACGCCCAGATCGACGATGTCGTAGCCATTACAACCGAGCACCACGCCGACGATGTTCTTACCGATGTCGTGCACATCGCCTTTCACCGTAGCCATCAGGATCTTGCCTTTGGCTTCTGGTTTGTCGCCTTTTTCCAGCTCGATAAAGGGGATCAAGTGACCGACCGCCTGCTTCATTACCCGCGCCGATTTCACCACCTGGGGCAGGAACATTTTGCCCGCACCGAACAGGTCGCCGACCACGTTCATGCCGCTCATCAGCGGGCCTTCGATGACCTCGATGGGGCGTGCGCACTGCTGACGGCATTCTTCAGTGTCTTCGATAATGTGGCTGGTGATGCCCTTGACGAGCGCATGTTTGAGACGGTCAACCACGCTCCAGGTACGCCACTCTTCGGTTTCGACTTCTTTGACGCTGCCGTCGCCCTTGTAGTTGTCGGCAATCGCCAGCAGTGCATCGGTACCTTCGGCAGTGCGGTTGAGTACAACGTCCTCGACCTTCTCACGCAGTTCTTTGGGGATCTCGTCGTAAATTTCCAGCTGGCCGGCGTTGACGATGCCCATGGTCAGGCCGTTCTGGATCGCGTGGTAGAGGAACACCGAATGGATCGCTTCGCGAACCGGGTTGTTGCCACGGAACGAGAACGACACGTTGGACACGCCGCCCGAGGTCAGGGCAAAGGGCAGGTGGTCGCGGATAAAGGCGCAGGCCTCGATAAAGTCGACCGCGTAGTTGTTGTGCTCCTCGATGCCGGTGGCGATGGCGAAGATGTTTGGGTCGAAGATGATGTCTTCCGGCGGGAAGCCCACTTCATTGACCAAAATGTCGTAGCTGCGCTGGCAGATTTCGCGTTTGCGCGCGGCGGTGTCGGCTTGGCCGGCTTCGTCGAAGGCCATGACTACCACGGCGGCGCCGTAGCGCTTGCACAGCTTGGCGTGGTACTTGAACTGCTCGACGCCTTCCTTCATCGAAATCGAGTTGACGATGCCTTTGCCTTGGATGCACTTGAGGCCGGCCTCGATCACTTCCCACTTGGAGGAGTCGATCATGATTGGCACGCGGGAGATGTCCGGTTCGCCTGCGATCAGGTTGAGGAATTTGACCATCGCCGCCTTGGAGTCGAGCATGCCCTCGTCCATGTTGATGTCGATTACCTGAGCGCCGGCTTCCACCTGCTGCAGGGCGACTTCAAGGGCTTCGGTGTAGTTCTCCTCGCGGATCAGCCGGGCGAAACGCGCCGAACCGGTGATGTTGGTGCGCTCGCCGACGTTGATAAACAGCGAGCTGCGGTCGATGGTGAACGGCTCAAGGCCGGACAGGCGGCAAGCCTTGGGGATTTCCGGGATGACGCGCGGCGGATATTTACTCACCGCGTCCGCAATCGCCTGGATGTGGGCTGGCGTAGTGCCGCAGCAGCCGCCGATGATGTTCAAAAAGCCCGAGGCGGCGAACTCTTCCACCACCACCGCCATTTCAGCCGGGGTTTCATCGTATTCACCGAAGGCATTTGGCAAACCGGCATTGGGGTGCGCGGAGACGTGGGTGCCGGCCTTGGCCGACAGCTCCTCCAGGTATGGGCGCAGGTCTTTGGCACCGAGGGCGCAGTTCAGCCCCACGGAGATCGGCTTGGCGTGGTTGACCGAGTTCCAGAAGGCTTCGGTGGTTTGCCCTGAGAGGGTACGGCCGGAGGCGTCGGTGATGGTGCCGGAGATCATGATTGGCAGTTCGACATTGTCGTCTTCAAACACCTGCTGCACAGCGAAGATCGCCGCCTTGGCGTTAAGCGTGTCGAAAATGGTTTCGATCAGGATCAGGTCGGCGCCGCCCTCGATCAGGCCGCGTGTGGCCTCGACGTAGTTTTCTACCAGCTCGTCGAAGGTGACGTTGCGGTAGCCGGGGTCGTTGACGTCCGGGGAGATAGAGCAGGTACGGCTGGTTGGGCCCAGCACGCCGGCGACAAAGCGTGGCTTGTTCGGGGTTTCCAGGGTCTTGGCATCCGCCACGTTACGGGCCAGGCGCGCGCCTACGACGTTCAGCTCATAGGCCAGGCTCTGCATGCCGTAATCGGCCTGAGACACCTGGGTGGCGTTGAAGGTGTTGGTTTCCAGAATGTCCGCGCCGGCATCCAGGTAGGCCTTTTCGATGGCGCCGATCACGTCCGGGCGGCTGAGGATCAGCAGGTCGTTGTTGCCCTTAACGTCGCTTGGCCAATCGGCGAAACGCGCGCCGCGGTAATCTTCTTCCTCCAGTTTATAGCTCTGGATCATGGTGCCCATACCGCCGTCGAGGACCAGGATGCGTTCAGAAAGCGCTTTCTGCAGAGCTTGGAGGCGGACGTTACGATCGGACATGGAGAACTACCTGAGGCGCGGAAACAAAGGCGCGATGATAGCAAAGCTGTGCGCTTTTGCAGTGGGGTGCGAATTAACATGAATCTGGCTCATGTAAGTTCGCTCGCCTTGATTGGCCGGCGACGGCTAAAATCGGCGCTTAAGCTATTTGAAGGAAGGCTCTATGTTCTGCCGCTTATTGCTTGGCGTGTGTTTTTTGTTCATCGGTTCATTGCAAGCTGCAGAAACGCTTTCCTATAGCCGTGATATCCAACCCATTTTTACCCAGCACTGTGTGGCCTGCCATGCCTGCTACGACGCCGCCTGCCAGCTCAATCTAGGCAGCGCTGAGGGCGCGCAGCGTGGGGCGAGTAAAGCTACGGTGTACAACGGCGGGCGTACCGAAGCACAGGCCACCACGCGCCTGTTTGTTGATGCCCATGGTGCGGCGGCGTGGCAGCGCAAGGGCTTTACCTCGGTATTGGATCAGCAAGGCAGTCAAGCAGCCTTGCTGGGGCGCATGCTAGAGCTGGGGCATCAGCAGCCTTTTGCCGCCAACAGCAAATTACCCGCGCAATTGGCTATCGGTATTAGCCGGGCCAACCAATGCCCGTTGCCGCAGGAATTCGCCGAGTTTGCCCGTAAAAACCCTCAGGTCGGCATGCCGTTCGCCGTGACCGGACTGAACGAGGAGGATTATCAAACCCTGCAAACCTGGCTGAAACAGGGCGCGCCAGTCGATCAGCAAGCGTTGCAGGCCAGTGCGGCGGAAACCCAGCAGATTGCCACCTGGGAGGCCTTTATGAACGCCCCCGGTGCCCGCGAGGCGCTGGTTTCGCGCTGGTTGTATGAGCATCTGTTTCTTGCTCACCTGCATTTTACCGGCGGTGAACCGGGGCATTTCTTTCAAATGGTGCGTTCGCGCACGCCGAGCGGTAAACCGGTAGATATCATCGCCACGCGCCAGCCCAATGATGACCCGGGCACTGAGTTTTACTATCGCTTGCTGCCGGTGCAGGGCGTAATTGTGTACAAGACCCATATCACCTACGGGCTGAGTGCGGCGAAGCTGGAACGAATAAAACAGTTGTTCTTCGCCACAGACTGGCAGACCGATGAGGTGCCGGGCTATGGCTTGTTGCGCCGCGCCAATCCGTTTGAAACCTTTGCCGCGATTCCTGCGCAGGCGCGCTATCAATTTATGCTCGATGACGGCGAATACTTTGTGCGCACCTTTATTCGTGGGCCGGTGTGCCGTGGGCAGATTGCTACGGATGTGATTCGCGATAATTTCTGGGCGGTGTTCCAAGACCCGAAACACGACCTCTATGTCACTGATCCGGAATACCGCGACAAGGCGAAAGCGCTGTTGGCCATGCCCGGACAGCTCGACAGCATTGGTGACTTGGTCGGTATCTGGCGCACCTACCGCGATAAACGCAATGAGTACGAAGCGTTGCGGATGCAACGTTATGCCGAGGCGCCCGCGCCGAGCTGGTCGCATATCTGGGCCGGTAACGACAACGCGCTGCTGTCGGTGTTTCGTCAGCATGACAGCGCGTCGGTGCGTAAAGGCCTGATTGGTGAGGTGCCACAAACCCTCTGGTGGTTGGATTTCCCGCTGCTGGAGCGCTCTTACTATCAGCTGGTGGTGAACTTCGATGTGTTCGGTAACGTGTCTCACCAGGCGCAAACACGGCTGTATTTTGACTTGATCCGCAACGGTGCAGAGGTCAATTTCCTGCGCTTGATGCCGGCAGGATCGCGCCAGGGGTACTTGGATGACTGGTATCAAAGTGGCGGCAAACTGAAGATGTGGATGAGCTATCAGGGCATCGATGTAGAAACGCCAACGGCTTTGCAGTTGCCCACAGCAGATCCCAAGCGCAGTTTTGTTGAGGCCCTGCTGACGCGCTACGGCAGCCTCAATGCGCGACCTGACCCGATCAACCGCTGCAGCGGCGCGCACTGCTATCGCCCAGAGGTGGATGTTCAATTGCAGCGCGCGGAGCAATCCTTGAGCCGTCTGACGGGCAAACCCGCAGGCGGGCTTAAGGTGATCGAGCAATTACCGGAGGCCACGCTGCTGCGGGTGGAAGCGTCTGATGGCAAGCGCGAGGTGTACAGCCTGTTGCGCAACCGTGCGCACACCAATGTGGCTTTTATACTCGGCGAAGAGCGGCGCTATCAGCCGGCGCTGGATACCTTGACGATTTACCCAGGCGTGCTGAGCAGTTACCCCAACTTTATCTTCAATGTTCAGGTTGAGCAGGTTGCGGAGTTTGTTGCCGCCATGGAGCAGGCGCGTGATGCGCCGGCGTTCGCGCAACTGGTTGAGCGTTGGGGCATTCGCCGCACCCATCCCGAGTTCTGGCGTTATTTCCATGATATGTCGGCGTATATCCAGCAAACCGAGCCGCTTGAGGCTGGTGTGCTGGACATGAACCGCTACGAAAATCTCTAGGGGCGCAGCAAGCCGCGCACTGCTAGCAGTGCGCGGGTGCAGGTTTAGCGATTGAAGCGTTCTACCAGCGCGTACTGACCATTAGCAGTGGCCGTTAGCGCCTCGCTGAGTAAGGCGGTGTTGTGTGCTTCGCCGGCGGTCTGGTCGGCCAGTTGGGCGATGGTGGTGATGCTGCGGTTGACCTCATCGGCCACAGCACTCTGCTCTTCGGCGGCGGCGGCGATCTGGTTGGCCATGTCGGTGATATTGGCCACCGCATCGCTGATACCGGCCAGGGCGTCGTCCGCCTGCTGCACACGCTCAACCCCTTCATCGGCCTGTTTGCGGCCGATCTCCATGGTCATGACCGCCTCTTCGGCAGTGCGCTGCAGCTTGGCAATCAGTTGGTGGATCTGCCCGGTGGATTCGGCTGTACGCTGCGCCAATGAGCGCACCTCATCAGCCACGACAGCAAAACCACGGCCCATTTCACCTGCCCGTGCGGCTTCGATGGCGGCGTTGAGTGCCAGCAGGTTGGTCTGGTCGGCAATGCCTTTGATCACATCGACCACGCCACCAATCTCATTGCTGTCGTGGGCCAGGCGCGTCACTGTTTCACCGGTATCACCCACCGATTGCGACAGGCGTTGGATGGCCAGGCGGGTTTCACTGGCAATCGTGCGGCCGGCGCTGGTCAGGCGGTTGGCGTCTTGGGTGGCGATGGCGGTACGCGCCACATTGCTCGCCACTTCCAGGGTGGTGGCCGCCATTTCGTTGATGGCGGTGGCCACCTGGTCGGTTTCGCTGCGTTGGCGCTCAAGCCCGGCTGAGCTGTTGTGCGCCAGGGTATTGGCCTGTTTGGCTTGCTGGGTGAGTTGCTCAGCGGTGTCTTGCAGGCGGGTTAGGCAGGTTTTCAGACGCGCTTCTTGGCTGAGAATGGACATTTCCAGGCGGCCCTGAGCGCCGCGGCTGTCGGTGTACATCTGTGCAATTAGCGGGTCTGAGGTGGTTTGGTCAGCCAGGCGCAGCAAGCGTTTTAGGCCACGTTGTTGCCAGTTCAGGCCGAGCAGGCCAAGCGGTACAGACAAACCGGCGGCCAAGGCAAAGCCCCAGCTGGAGTCGAGCCAGGCGCCAAGCAGAAAGCCAATTTGGCTGATCAGAATAAACGGCAGCCAATTTTGCAGGATCGGCAACCAGTGATCGCTGCTCGGCACGGCCGCTTTACCGCTGTTGATGCGCTGGTAAAGCGCCTCGGCACGGCGTACTTGTTCGGCGCTGGGTTTGACCCGCACGGACTCGTAGCCAATCACCTGATTGTTTTCCGTCACTGGGGTGACGTAGGCGTTGACCCAGTAGTGGTCACCGCTTTTGCAGCGGTTTTTAACAATCCCCATCCATGGCCGGCCTTTCTTCAGCGTGTTCCACATATGTTGGAACACCGCCGCCGGTACATCCGGATGGCGCACCAGGTTGTGTGGCGCACGAATCAGCTCATCGCGAGTAAACCCGCTGATCTCAACAAAAGCGTCGTTGCAGTAGGTGATTTGACCTTTGGTGTCGGTGGTGGAGATCAGTCGTTGTTGTCCAGGAAAGCTGCGTTCGCGTTGGGTAATCGGCTGGTTATTGCGCATGGCTGAAGTAATCCTTTAATCGATGCCACATGATCGGCCATTGCCGTCAGAAGTTGAATAAATAATGCCGCAGGTATCAGCTGCGGCATTATGTCCGGGTTGATCGAGAGGCCCTCTAACGCAGGGGATACAGAGCGCTTACTTGGCAGCGATCAACTGGCGCAGCACATAGTGCAGGATGCCGCCGGCTTTGAAGTACTCGACCTCGTTCAGCGTATCGATGCGGCACAGCACTTCAACGCTGTCGCGGCTGTTGTCTTCGCGCAGAACCTCCAGGGTCAGGGGCATCGAGGGATGCAGCTCCACGCCGTCGAGCCCCGCGATGGTAATCGTTTCCTTGCCTGTGAGTTTCAGGCTGGTGCGGCTTTCTCCGGGTTTGAATTGCAACGGTAATACGCCCATGCCGACCAGGTTGGAACGGTGGATGCGTTCAAAGCTTTCGGCGATGACCGCCTTGATGCCCAGCAAGTTGGTGCCCTTGGCGGCCCAGTCGCGGCTGGAGCCGGTGCCGTATTCCTTACCGGCGATTACCACCAGCGGGGTGCCTGCTTCCTGATAACGCATGGCCGCCTCATAGATCGACAACTGCTCACCGCTTGGAACGTGCAGAGTGTTGCCGCCTTCCTCGCCCCCGAGCATCTCGTTGCGGATGCGGATATTGGCGAAGGTGCCGCGCATCATCACATGATGGTTGCCGCGCCGTGAGCCGTAGGAGTTGAAGTCGACTGGTTCGACGCCTTGCTCGCGCAGGTAGCGTCCCGCGGGGCTGTCGGCCTTGATGTTGCCAGCCGGGGAGATGTGGTCGGTGGTCACCGAATCGCCAAGCAGGGCGAGAATACGCGCCTGGTGCACATCGCCAATATGCGGCGGCTCATCAGCGATGCCTTCAAAGAATGGCGGATGCTGGATATAGGTCGAATCGTCCTGCCAGGTGTAGGTCGCCGCTTGCGGCACCTCGATGGCTTGCCACTCGGCATCCCCGGTGAACACCTCGGCGTATTCCTTGTGGAACATCGCCGTATCGACCTTGAGGATCGCTTCGGCGATTTCCGCCTGGCTCGGCCAAATGTCTTTGAGGTAAACCGGCTGGCCGTCTTTGCCTTCGCCCAAGGCTTCACGGGTTATGTCCATACGCACGCTGCCGGCCAGGGCGTAGGCGACTACCAAGGGCGGCGAGGCCAGCCAATTGGTTTTCACCAATGGATGCACGCGGCCCTCGAAGTTGCGGTTGCCCGACAGCACCGAGGCGACGCTCAAGTCGGATTGCTGGATGGCCTGTTCGATCGGTTCAAGCAAGGGGCCTGAGTTGCCGATGCAGGTGGTGCAGCCGTAGCCGACCAGATCGAAGCCGAGCGCATCCAAGTATTGCGTCAAACCGGCGGCGTTGAAGTATTCGGTGACCACCTTGGAGCCCGGCGCCAGTGAGCTTTTGACCCAAGGCTTGCGCTGCAGGCCTTTCTCCACGGCTTTTTTCGCCAGCAGGCCGGCGGCCATCATCACGCTAGGGTTGGAGGTGTTGGTGCACGAGGTGATCGCGGCAATCACCACCGCGCCATTTTTCAACCGGTAGGTTTGCCCGTCATGTTGATAGTCAGCTTCGCCGATCAGCGCATCGCTACCCACGGCAGTGCCGCCGCCACCTTCGCTTAACAGGCGCGCATCGGCGCCGGGTTCGGGCTTGGCCTGTAAGGCGATAAAGTCATCGAAGGCGTGTTTGACCTGGGGCAGGGTGACGCGGTCCTGCGGGCGTTTCGGCCCGGCCAGACACGCTTCTACGCTGCCCATGTCCAGCTCCAGGCTGTCAGTGAACAGCGGTTCAACCCCAGCTTCACGCCACAGGCCCTGCGCTTTGCAGTAAGCCTCGACCAGTTGAACGGTTTGCTGCGGCCGGCCAGACAGGCGCAAATAGCCGAGGGTGATCGCGTCAACCGGGAAGAAGCCGCAGGTGGCGCCGTATTCCGGGGCCATATTGGCGATGGTGGCGCGATCCGCCAGGGGCAGTTCGGCCAAGCCGTCTCCGTAAAACTCGACGAACTTGCCGACTACGCCTTTGCTGCGCAGCATTTGGGTGACCGTCAACACCAGGTCGGTGGCGGTGATGCCTTCTTTAAGCTTGCCGCTCAGTTTGAAGCCAATTACCTCGGGAATCAGCATCGACACGGGCTGGCCGAGCATTGCCGCCTCCGCCTCGATGCCGCCGACGCCCCAGCCAAGCACACCGAGGCCATTGATCATGGTGGTGTGTGAATCGGTGCCCACGAGGGTGTCGGGGAAGGCAAAGGTCTGGCCATCTTCCTCTTTGGTCCAAACGGTGCGGCCGAGGTACTCCAGATTGACCTGATGGCAAATGCCGGTGCCTGGTGGCACCACACTGAAGTTGTCGAACGCGTGTTGGCCCCAGCGCAGGAAGGCGTAGCGCTCGCCGTTGCGCTGCATTTCCATGGCAACGTTCTGCTCAAACGCAGATGCAGTGGCGAACCTGTCGACCATGACCGAGTGATCGATCACCAGGTCGACAGGGGACAGCGGATTGATTTTCTGCGGGTCGCCGCCGGCCTTGGCCATGGCGTCGCGCATGGCAGCCAGGTCTACCACGGCAGGTACGCCGGTGAAGTCCTGCATCAGTACCCGGGCCGGGCGGTATTGGATTTCGCGATCGGAGCGGCGGTGCTCTAGCCAGTCAGCCACGGCCTGCAGGTCAGTGCCGGTAACGGTTTTACCGTCCTCCCAGCGCAATAGGTTTTCCAGCAGGACTTTCAGCGACATCGGCAGTTGGTCGATATTGCCCAGCGTTTTGGCGGCTTCGGGCAGGCTGAAGTATTGGTAGCTTTTGCCATCAACTTCGAGGCTGCGGCGGCTGTTCAGGCTGTCTAAGGAAGGCATTGCGCATCTCCTGTGGCTTGCCACGGTGCAAGCCGGGTTAATTGCTGCAGAGTGTTTACCCTAGCCCTGCTCGCTCAGGCTCGCCATCTATGGGCGTTCGGCAGGTTGGCATTGAGGGTGTTTTATCGGTTGTCGCGGTGCTGTGGGTCGTCGGTGGCGTTGCACAAATAACCACGCAGGTGAAACCGCGAGCCTTCTAACTGGACAGGTCGCAGGGTTAAGGGTTCCCGACTCGGCTATGATGCGCGCCTTGAGGAGAGTCACTGATGAATACCTTGCTGTTGCACTGCCGTCCAGGTTTTGAAAATGAGGTGTGTGCGGAAATTGCCGAACACGCTGCGCGCCTGGACGTTGCCGGTTATGCCAAAGCCAAGCCGAACACCGCCTGCGCCGAATTTATCTGCACTGAAGACGATGGCGCCGAGCGTTTGATGCGGGGCGCGCGCTTCAATCAGTTGATTTTCCCGCGCCAGTGGGCGCGCGGGATGTTTATCGACCTGCCGGAGCTGGACCGCATCAGCGTGCTGCTGGCTCATTTGGCAGGTTCGCCAGTATTCGGCAGCTTATGGCTAGAGGTGCTGGACACCAACGACGGCAAGGAATTGTCGAACTTCTGCAAAAAGTTCGAGGCGCCGCTGCGCAATGCCCTGACCAAGGCCGGCAAGCTGGTTGAGGATGCGCACAAACCGCGCTTGCTGCTGACGTTTAAAAGTGGCCGTGAGGTGTTTGTCGGCATGGCTGAGGTGAATAATTCGGCGCAGTGGGCCATGGGTATTCCGCGCCTGAAGTTTCCCCGTGAGGCGCCAAGTCGTTCGACCCTCAAACTAGAGGAGGCCTGGCATACCTTTATCCCTCGTGAGCAATGGGATGAGCGTTTATCTGGCGACATGACCGGAGTCGATCTCGGCGCCGCCCCCGGCGGTTGGACCTATCAGCTGGTCAAGCGCGGCATGCTGGTCACCGCCATCGACAACGGGCCGATGGCCGAAAGCCTGATGGACACCGGGCTGGTGCAACACCTGATGGTGGACGGCTTCACCTGGAAGCCTAAGCAACCGGTGGACTGGATGGTCTGCGACATTGTCGAGAAACCCGCCCGTAGCGCCGCCTTGCTGGAAACCTGGATCGGCGAAGGCCATTGCCGTGAGGCGGTGGTCAACCTCAAGCTGCCCATGAAACAACGCTACGCCGAAGTGCGCCGGCTGTTGCAACGCCTTGAAGACGGCTTTGCCGAGCGCAAGATCAAGGTCTCAATTGCCTGCAAGCAGCTTTATCACGACCGTGAGGAAGTCACCTGCCACCTACGCCGCTTAAGCAAATAGCTTCAATGCCTGGCCAGTTGCGGCTCTAACGGCAGCAACTGCGGCCATTCAACACTTCCTTGCAGCGTGCTGCTGGAAAGCTGCCAGGAACTGTTGAACAGGTACTGGCCACTGAATCCACTAATGCGCAGGCCTAGCACGTCCCCCGGCTGCAACTGCGCACTGACGGCAGCCAGCTCAGTACTGGCTTGGCCTTTGAGCGGGGTAACCTGCTCGCTTAGCACTTCACTGCGGCCATTGGCCCGTTTGACGACTAGAGCGGCAAATAGCGTCGGCAGTTGCTCAGCGTTATCCAGGTGCACGCGCGGTACGCCGACCAAGGCGCTACTTGCCTGTACCTGTTGCAGTGGGATAAAGCGCGCCGGTTGCAGCAGCCCACTGCTAAACGGCCGGATAACGGTGGTAGGCAGTGCGATTTTTTGACTGGCTGGCAGCGCGTGCAAGGCCACCCCGCGATCCAGGTCAAGACTGACACAGAAATCGGGAATGCTCGCGGCCACGCCCTTGCGGCCGCGCAGCTTGTCTTCGTACCAGCTGATGATGCTCTGGTAGAGGTTGATTGCCCGGCCATCGCAATGCAGCACCGTTTCATTATTGAACGGCGGCAGGCCGCTCCAACGCTGCATGGGGGGTGGCAGGATATGCCCGCCCTGCATGCCAAGCAAGCGCACGTCACGCTCGCCTTGTTGCAGACAGTCGCGAATCGCCAGGCCCTGGTTGAGCGGGAACAAGGTGTCGCGCATGCCTTGAATCAGCAGCGCATCGGCTTGCGGGCGCTGGCCGCGCGCGCAGTAGCTGGTCAGGCTGTGGGCCTTGAGTTCGGCGCGCACGCTGTCGCGCATGTGCCCGTCGCCGCTTTTAAGGTAGGGCGCTTGCACGAACTTGCCCAAGTCATAACCGGTGGACAGGCCGAGACTGAGCAGTACGCCGGTCCAGCCGACTTTCATGTGGCTGTCCGGAGCCAAGGCTTCGCTAAGGTCATACCAGGTGGCGATGGGCACAATGGCGTCGATGCGCGAATCCGTCGCGGAGGCCAATAGCTGCACCGCGCCGCCATAGCTTTCGCCGAGCATGCCGACTTTTGGATCGTTCGCCCCGTCCATGCTCAGTCGCGGAAGATTGGCGACGGCCCAGTCGATCACGGCCAGGGCATCCTGCACCTCGTAATCGGGGTTCATCATTTCGATGTCACCCTCGCTGCCGCCCCAGCCGCGCTGGTCATAGCTGACCACCCAGTAACCGGCTTGCCAGGCTTTGACTGCGGCGCGGCCGGACATCATCTGCGTGCCGTAAAAGCCATTCGGTCTGGTTATACGCCAGCCACCCCAACCGTGGGTGTGCACGATTACAGGCGCTTGCTCGCCTGCCTTTAGCGCGGGCTGAAACACCGTGGCCGACAGCCGGGTGCCATCGCGTCCATAGATCACGGCGTCAAAATAGGTGGCCGGCAGATCCTGCTGCGCGCTGGGGTTGAAGTCCGGCAGTTGATCACGGGCGGCACAACCGCTGAGCAGCAGGGCGGTGAGTAACAGAGCAAGGCGCATAGACAGTTCTTATTAGAGTGGTAGGCGCTGCGCAGCCTGCCTGAAGGGGCCGCCAACGGCTGCCCATCCAAGGTTGTGTTGATTGCTACAGGCAGTGCCGTTTAGCCGAGCATTGGCTGGTGCGCGACATGCTAGATGACCTTAGGGTCAACTTTGCGCGAGAATAGCGGCCTGCAACTGGAGCCCATTGATGTCTTTGCAAACCACCGCCATTCCTGATGACACCCTCGACGCCACCGGGCTGAACTGCCCGGAGCCGGTGATGATGCTGCATAACAAGGTGCGCGACCTGCAGGCTGGCGGCCTGCTTAAGGTGATTGCCACCGACCCCTCGACCCGTCGCGACATCCCCAAGTTCTGCGTGTTTCTCGGTCATGAGCTGGTAGAGCAGGCCGAAGACGGCGCGACCTATCTGTACCTGATCCGCAAGAAGCTTGATTAATGAACTGGTACTTCGCCTACGGCTCGAATATGAACCCGGCGCGCATGCAGGCCCGTGGCCTGGCGGTGCTGGAAGCGCTGCCTGGGCATCTGCCGGGTTACAGCCTGTGCTTTAACAAACGCGCGGCAGACCGTGCGCCCGGACGGGCTTACGCCAATATTCGGCATGAGCGTGAGGGGCGAGTGGAGGGCGTTTTGTATCGTCTGCCAGACGCTGGCGAGATCGCCAAGCTGGATCACTTCGAAGGCACGCCCATCTATTACAGCCGCGAGTGCCTGCCGATTGTCACGGCCCATGGCGTGCAGCCGGCTTGGGTGTATATCGCCAACCCGGCTTTTCGCCAAGAAGGGCTATTACCCAGTGCCGATTACCTGGCGCACCTGTTGGCCGGGCGCGAGTTGTTGTCTGAGGCTTATTGGTCGGCATTGGCCGTGTTGCCGGTCCATCCCGACTGACCGGGGGCTAGGCCGCAGCTGTTCAGCAGGTCTTGCCAGCTGCGGACGTGGCGCGCGGTGGCATGCTGAAAGTCCGCCCATAACGACGCTTTGTCGTCACTCAACTGCTGCAGATATTGCCGAGTCGCTGGCGGTATCTGCGTCACGCTGTTGAGGGTGCGCAGGCTGGCGCTCCAGACCTGGCCGCGTTGATCCACCTGGGCCAAGTATGGCTGCAGACTGCCGGCGTAATACTTGACGAAGATGTTTTGCACGATGCGTGCGCGCGCAGTCGGTTTGCCCGTGGGGCAGAGGGGGCGACGTTGCTGGCGAACGTCGAGCATCTGGCTGCCTTGATTGAGGCTGTGGGTGAGGCTGGCCAAGCTGTTGATCAGCTGGCCGCCCTGGTCGCTGGCGTGCAGGGCAAAGAACAACGGATCAATCTCTGCGGTACTCGGCGGCAACGTCTTGGGCAGGGCGCTGCCGATGGCGGCCAACTGCGCCAGGGCGTTGAGGGCGGCGTGGTCAGCGTCGGCATTCACCGGCAGGCTTCGGTCGGCAAAGCGCAGGTAGCGTTCGACCTCGGGGCTGGCATTTATTGCATTCCAGAATACTGCGGGCAATTGCCCACGTTTGTCCTGCGCCAATTGCTCAAGGGTGCCAAGCAACTCTTGCTGATCCTGGCGGCGTATGTGTTCGACACAGGCATCGGTGGCCCGCAGCAAATCCCCTTCATAGGCCAGGCGGCTGCTGGGCGTCAGTTGTTTGCCCAGGCTGCTGTTGCGCAGGCTGATCTGTTGCTGCAAAACCGGGCAGCGACGCACGTCGACCAGCAGCTCAAGCAGGCTGATGCGCAGCTCGGCAATCTCGATCAGGCGTTCGCGGCGGGCAGGTAGGCGGTAACGGGTCAACTCGCTGGGATCGAAGGCCGTTGCCGGTTCAACATCCAGAGCGTTACTCAAGCGCTGCAAGTAATCAGCCTGCCGCGCCAGGCCATCATCGAGGGGCGTGCAGGCGCACAGATAAAGTGCAGTTATCAGGAGCAGCAGGCGGGCGTTCATCAGGCCATCTTAGCGACTCGAATGCGTTTGCGCGCGCTGCTGGCCAGGCGCACGGCGAGCATGCCGCCGGCGCAGGTCAGGCCCACCACCAAGCCTTGCCAGAGCCCGCTCGGGCCGCTAGGTGTGCCGAACAAATCAGTAAGCCCCAGTGCGTAACCCACTGGTAGACCGATACCCCAATAGGCGAACAGGGTCAGAATCATGGTCACGCGGGTGTCCTGATAGCCGCGCAAGGCACCGGCGGCGGTGACTTGAATGGCATCGGAGAATTGGAATAGTGCGGTATACACCAACAACGTTGTTGCCACCGCGATTACGGCCGTATCTGGGGTGTAGATCTGCGCAATTTCTTCACGCAGCAACAGCATCAAACTGGCCGAAAAGCAGGCATAACCCAGCGCGGCGGCCATGCTGACACCGGCGGCAAAGCGTGCTTCACGCGGTTCGCCGCGACCTAATGCCTGGCCCACGCGCACGGTGGCGGCCATGCCCAGGGAGTAGGGGATCATAAACACCATGGAGCTGAAGTTCAGGGCGATCTGGTGGCCCGCTACCACGGTGGCACCGAGGCCGCCGATCAACAGGGCAATCACGGCGAAGATGCTCGACTCGGCAAACACTGAAATGCCAATCGGCAGGCCGACCGAAAGTAGGCGTTTGAGTACCGGCCACTGCGGCCACTCGAAGTGACTGAAGATGGCGCTCGCCTTATAGAAGGGCGCCCACTTCACCCACCAGAGCATGCTCAGGAACATAAACGTCATCACCAGCCCGGTGGCCCAACCGCAGCCCACGCCGCCCATGGCTGGGAGGCCGAGCTTGCCGTAGATGAAGATGTAGTTGAGTGGGATATTCAGCGCCAGGCCGAGTAAGCCCATCACCATGCTTGGGCGAGTATGGCCTAGGCCATCGCTGTAGCAACGCAGCACGTGGTACAGCGCGACCGCTGGAAAGCCACAGGCTACGGCGCGCAAGTAGCCCATGGCGGGACCAATCAGGGCTGGATCGACACTCATCAATTCCAGAACGATTTCGGCGTTCCACAGTATTACCGCCGCCCCCACCCCGACTGCCAGCGCCAGCCACAGTGCCTGGCGCACCAGTGGGCCGATCTCTTCGTGTGTGCCTGCGCCGAAGCGTTGGGCAACCTTGGGTGTGGTGGCCAGCAGGATGCCGGTCATCAGCAAAAATACCGGCACCCAGATCGAGTTGCCCAGCGCCACGGCGGCCAGATCCTGCGGGCTGACTCGGCCGGCCATCACGGTGTCGACGAAGCCCATGGCGGTGTTGGCCAGCTGGGCGATGATGATCGGTGTTGCCAGCTTCAGCAGGCCGCACAGTTCAGTGCGGGAGCGTTGCAGGCGGGTTTGGGCAAGCATGACGATCATCCAGCAGGGAGTCAGGAAACCGCGCAGTCTACGCCTTGACGGGGAGGTCAGGAATCCTAAAGACGACATCTTTAAGCAATCACGCGATAGAGGCTCAGTGTTCTAGCCAACTTCGCAGGTAGGGTTAGAATGGCGGCCTGATTTGCGGAGCCTTGCCATGCGAATAGTCGCGGACGAAAACATTCCCCTGCTTGATGAGTTCTTTGCCGGTTTTGGTCAGATTCGTCGCTTGCCTGGCCGGGGCATTGATGCGGCCGCTGTCGCCGATGCCGACCTGCTATTGGTGCGTTCTGTTACCCAGGTTGATCGTGCGTTGCTGCACGGCTCGAAGATTAAATTTGTCGGCACCTGCACCATTGGCACCGATCATCTGGACCTCGATTACTTCCAGCAAACAGGCATCACCTGGGCCAGTGCGCCGGGCTGTAATGCCCGTGGCGTAGTCGATTATGTGTTGGGCAGCTTGCTGGTGCTGGCCGAGCAACAGGGCGTTGATCTGGCATCGCGCACCTATGGTGTGGTCGGCGCGGGCCAAGTTGGCAGCCGCTTGATCAAGGTGATGCGCGGGCTGGGGTGGCGGGTGTTGGTGTGTGACCCGCCGCGTCAGGCTGCCGAGGGCGGCGATTTTGTCAGCTTGCAACAGGTGCTCGACGAGTGCGATGTGATCAGCCTGCATACACCGCTTGAACGGTTAGGCGAACACGTCACCCATCACCTATTTGACGCTGAGCGGCTGGCCGCGCTTAAACCCGGCAGCTGGCTGATCAATGCCAGCCGTGGCGCGGTGGTGGATAACGCGGCATTGCGCGAACTGTTGCCACGGCGCAATGACCTGCAAGTGGTGCTGGATGTGTGGGAGGGCGAGCCGCAGGTGGATGTTGTACTGGCCGGCTTGTGCCGCATCGCCACGCCGCATATCGCCGGCTACAGCCTGGACGGCAAGCTGCGCGGCACCGCGCAGATCTATCAGGCGCTGTGTCAGCATCTAGGCGTTAGCCCCAGTACTGAGCTGGCGCAGTTGATGCCGGCGCCTTGGCTGAGCGAGATAAGCCTGGATGCTGGTGCGGCGGTGGATTGGGCGCTGGCCAGTATTTGCCGCGCCGTATATGACCCGCGCCGCGACGATGTGGATTTGCGCCGTAGTTTGCAGGGTGATAGCACCCTGCGGCGCGCGGCCTTCGATGGCTTGCGCAAGCACTATCCGATGCGCCGAGAAATTGATGGCCTGGCAGTCGGCATAAAGGGCCATGCGCCGGCGTTGGTTCGCCTGGTGCAAGCGCTGGGTGCGAAGTTGAAGGAGTAGGGTGGAGGGCGTTTCATCCATCCACCCTCCGCAGCCTAATGGTGGATGAAAAAAAACGTCATCCGCCCTACAGAAAGGCAGGGTTGCTTGTAGCCTGGACAGAGGTAGGAGGGTGGCGAGCGCCACCCGGCAACGCGTTGTTATTTGGCGTAGTTATTTGTTCTTGGCTGCTTGTTGCTGAGCGCGCTCAAGCGATGTGCAGGCCTGTTGGATCATGGCTTCGGTGATCGGGATTTCACGTCCCTGAGCGTCGATAACAAAGCCACCCACGGGCAGTTGTGGCTGCTTTTTCTCATTAGGCTGTTGGTTTTGCATGGCGTGTCTCCTCATCGGTTAGCGCAATTTTATGAGTGTTAGATGAACGCGCTGTGACAACTGCGACGGCAAAAAACCGGCGTAAGGCACAGGATGGTTCAAGCACTGCAGGCACCGTGCCAGGGCGCCCTATTTATTTACGACAGAGGATTTGATGGGACGTTTGCATATTGGCCTGATTATTAACCCGCTGGCGGGTCTGGGCGGGCCGGCGGGATTCAAAGGTAGCGACGGTATGGCTGAGCAGGCCTTGGCCATGGGCGTTACGGCTAAAGCGTCCGTGCGCACGCAAATTGCCCTTGAACAGTTATTGGCGCTGCGCGAGCGTGTGGAATTTGTCACCTTTCCCGGCGCCATGGGCGCCGACCTGCTGGCCGAAATGGGTTTCGCTCACCGCGTAGTGGGTGCATTGCCGGCAGGCGTAAGCAGCGCCGCCGATACCCATAAGGCGGTTGAATTGCTGCAAGACGCCGGCGTCGCACTGATTCTATTTGCTGGCGGCGATGGCACGGCGCGGGATATTTGCGCCGCCGTGCGCGAAGGCCAACCGGTGCTGGGGATTCCGGCTGGGGTGAAGATTCAATCCGGGGTGTATGCCATCAGCCCACGCGCCGCCGGTGAACTGACCGCGCGCTTGGTCGAAGGTGGCCTGGTGCGCCTGAGCAGCGGCGAGGTGCGCGATATTGATGAAAGCGCCCTGCGTGAAGGCCGGGTTACGGCGCGTTGGTATGGTGAGCTGACAGTGCCGCAGGAAGGCGGCTATGTGCAGCAGGTCAAGCAGGGCGGCGTTGAGTCCGAAGAGCTGGTGCTGGGCGACTTGGCTGATTGGCTGCAGGACAGTTGGGAGGCCGATGTGCGTTACGTCTTCGGCCCTGGCTCGACTATGCATGGTCTGGCGCAAAATCTTGGGTTGTCGACCACCTTGCTCGGCGTTGATGTGATCGAGAACGGCCAGGTGCTCGCCAGTGATGTAACAGAAGCGCAGCTGTATGAATTGGTGACTGGCTATCCGGCGAGGCTGCTGGTAACTGCCATTGGCGGGCAGGGGCACATTATCGGTCGTGGTAATCAGCAGATCAGCCCGCGGGTGCTGCGCGCCATTGGCCTTGAGCATCTGCGTGTGGTCGCTACTAAGCGCAAGCTCGGCACGCTGGAAGGTCGTCCGCTGCTGGTGGATAGCGGTGATGTGCAGTTGGATGACGCCTTCCCTGATGTGGTGCGGGTATGGGCCGGTTATAAGGAAGAATTGTTGTATCCCATTGGTCATTGAAGGCGCGTGTCATGCATCAGGGAAGTTGCCTCTGTGGGGCGGTGCGTTATCAGGTTACAGGTGAGCTGGAGCCGATTCAGATCTGTCACTGTAGCCAGTGTCGTAAGGCCCAGGGCTCTGCGTTCGTGACCAATATTCCAGTGCAGGAATCTGCTTTTGCGCTGCTCAGTGGTGCCGAACAGCTCAAGGTTTACGAGTCCTCACCCGGCAAACAACGGGTGTTCTGCGCCGGCTGCGGCTCTCCGATCTACAGCCGCACTAGCAAGCTGCCCGGGGTATTGCGCATTCGTGCCGGCAGCTTGGAAGGTGAGCTGGAAGCCCGCCCTGGCTGGCATGCGTTTACCGCTTCGCGGGCCAATTGGTGGGAGATACACGACGACCTGCCACAGTATCCGGCGCTCAAACCATGAGGCTGTTTACGGTACTTATGTTGCTGGTGCTGGCCCTGCCGGCAGTGGCCGAACCGATCCAAGTGCAGCGATTGGTGCAGGATGCACGCAGTCAGGTTGGCGTGACCCTGGGTTACGACCCGGCTTATCGCCGCTTGAGCTACCCGCTTGGCGATGTGCCGCTCAGTACCGGCGTCTGCACCGATGTGGTGATTCGCGCGCTGCGCCAGCAGGGTCTGGATTTGCAACAGGCGGTGCATGAAGACATGCGCGCCAATTTCTCCGCTTACCCGAAGAGCTGGGGCCTCAAGCGGCCAGATCGCAATATCGATCATCGCCGTGTGCCCAACTTAATGGCTTGGTTCAAGCGTCAGGGTTGGAGTCAGCAGCTTAGTCAGGACGCATCAAGCTACCGCGCCGGTGATATCGTCACTTGGGATCTGGGCGGCGGTCTCACTCACATTGGTATCGTCAGTGATCGCCAAGCAAGCAGCGGGGCGCCGCTGGTGCTGCACAATATTGGCCGCGGTACTCAGGAAGAAGACATCCTGTTTGCCTTCAAAATCACCGGTCACTACCGCATTCCAGTTGTTTAAAGGCTGCGCTGGCAGGAGTTGAACATGACCGACCAAGTGCCTCCACCCTCCATCCAGAACGGCGAACGGGTGGTGCTGTTCGACGGCGTGTGCAAGCTGTGTAACGGCTGGGCGAAGTTTCTGATTCGCCATGACCCGCAGCAGAAATTTCGCCTGGCATCGGTGCAGTCCGCCGAAGGTCAAGCATTGCTGCGCTGGTTTGCGCTGCCCACTGATCGATTTGACACCATGGGTTATGTCGAAGCTGGCACGTTGTATGTGCGTTCGGATGCGGTGCTGCGTATCGTCGCTCAACTGCCTGGGATATGGCGGTTTATGGCGTGGCTGCGGGTTATCCCCCTGCCTGTGCGCGACTGGTGTTATGACCGCATTGCGCTGAATCGTTATCGGTTGTTCGGTCGTTATGACAGCTGTCTGTTACCGAACGCCGATCATAAAAGACGCTTTTTACATGACTGATCCGCGCCTGCGTCAGGTCGCCTGGGTGGCGCGTATCACCTTAGCGCTGGTGTTTATCTGGCATGGCCTGGTGCCAAAAATTCTTTGGCTAAGCCCGGATGAGCTGGCGATGATTCAGGCCCATGGCTTGCCTGCGCCCGAGTGGGTGGCAAGGATGGCCGGCGCTGCGGAAATCTTCCTCGGGGCCTTACTGCTTATGCGCAACAGGCGCTGGCCGGTTTTGCTGGCTGCCGCGCTATTGATTGCTCTGCTGCTTGATGTGGCGCTGATGAGCCCCCATCTACTGCTACAGGCGTTCAATCCGTTGTCCACCAATCTTGCAGCTTTAGCGCTGTGTTGGGTGGTGTGGCGGCTTGAGACCGAGCCTAAGCCGCCACACCACTAATCGGCGTTAGCGCCCCTAGCGAGTCTGCATGCTCTCGATTCTGTCTTCCCGTCAGCGCACGGCCTTGCGTATGGCCTGGCGTTTTATCGCGCCGTATCGCGGCCGGGTATTCGGCGCCTTGCTGGCGCTGATGTTTACCGCCGGCATTACTCTGTCCATGGGGCAGGGCATCAAGTTGTTGGTCGATCAGGGTTTGGCTACGCAATCGCCGGCCGCCTTGCAGCAGTCCATCGGTTTGTTCTTTGTGCTGGTATTGGCCTTGGCCATCGGCACCTTCACGCGGTTTTATTTGGTGTCGTGGATCGGTGAGCGCTTTGTCGCGGATATCCGCAAACGGGTGTTCAACCACCTGATCGAACTGCATCCGGGCTTTTATGAGAGCAACCGCAGCTCGGAAATCCAGTCACGCCTGACTGCTGACACCACGTTGCTGCAATCGGTGATTGGCTCATCGCTGTCGATGGCGCTGCGCAATATGATCATGCTGATCGGCGGCAGCGTGCTGCTGGTGGTGACCAACGCCAAGCTCAGCGGCATCGTGCTGATGGCGTTGCCCTTGGTCGTCGCGCCGATTTTGATTTTCGGCCGCCGGGTGCGGGCACTATCACGCCAAAGTCAGGATCGCGTCGCCGATGTTGGCAGCTATGTCGGTGAGGTGCTCGGGCAAATCAAGACCGTGCAGGCTTATAACCACCAGGCCGAGGACAAGCGCCGCTTTGGTCTGTCTGCCGAAGCGGCCTTTGATACCGCACGCAAGCGCATTGCCCAGCGCGCCTGGCTGATTACGGTGGTCATTGTGCTGGTGCTTGGCGCCGTCGGCGTGATGCTCTGGGTCGGTGGTATGGATGTGATTGCCGGGCGGATTTCCGGCGGTGAGCTGGCGGCTTTCGTGTTCTACAGCCTGATTGTCGGCTCGGCATTTGGCACCTTGAGTGAGGTAATTGGTGAGCTACAGCGCGCTGCAGGTGCTGCCGAACGCATCGCCGAACTGCTGCAGGCACGCAATGAAATCACCGCGCCGGTCGCAGATGGCGTGGAGTTGGCCAAGCCGGTGCAAGGCGCTATTGAATTGCAAGGGCTGCGTTTTGCTTATCCCTCACGCCCGGACAGTTTTGCCATCGACGGCATTGATCTGCAGGTTGCGCCGGGGCAAACCCTGGCTCTAGTCGGTACATCCGGGGCAGGCAAGTCGACCCTGTTCGATCTGCTGCTGCGCTTTTTCGACCCGCAAGAGGGACGCATCCTGATTGATGGTCAGCCGATCCAGCAGCTCGATCCTGCCGATTTGCGCAGCAGCTTTGCCCTGGTGTCGCAGAACCCGGCGCTGTTCTTCGGCACGGTTGAGGACAACATCCGCTACGGTCGTATGGATGCCAGCCTGGACGAAGTCGAGGCGGCCGCCAAAGTGGCGCATGCCCATGAGTTCATCATGAAGTTGCCGCAGGGCTATCAAACCCACTTGGGCGATGCCGGGCTGGGCTTGTCTGGAGGCCAACGTCAGCGCTTGGCGATTTCCCGCGCACTGCTGGTGGATGCACCAATCCTGCTGCTAGATGAGGCCACCAGCGCGCTGGACGCGGAAAGTGAACACCTGATACAGCAAGCACTGCCGCGCCTGATGCAAGGTCGCACCACCTTGGTAATTGCCCACCGTTTGGCCACGGTAAAAAGCGCTGACCGGATTGCCGTAATCGAGCACGGCAAGCTTGCGGCGATTGGCACGCACGCGGAGTTGGTGGCTAATAATCCGCTGTATGCGCGCTTGGCTGAGCTGCAGTTCAGCAACGAGGCGCAGAGCGTTGATTAATCGCTAGGCCGGGTGGGCTTTAACCGCGATTAGAAGTGTCATGGCTAAAGCCCGTCCCACCAGAACAGGTTTGCGCTTGGTTCTACTCCCTTAATTGAAGCGCTTTGGCTTTTGGTTTGATTGTTGCCGCGGTTCCAGCTGAAGCCAGGATAATGGCGCTAATTGCCAGCCACTGCGTGAGGGTAAGCCGCTCGCTAAGAAACAGCAGGCCGGAGAGCGCGGCAATCGCCGGCTCCATGCTCATCAGAGTGCTGAAGGTGCGGGCGGGCAGGCGGGTTAGGGCGACCATTTCCAGGCTGTAGGGCAGGGCCGAGGACAGCACTGCCACCGTCAGGGCTATGGGCAGAAGTTCGGGCGCGAAGAGGCTGCCGCCGGCTTGCCAGAGGCCAATCGGGAACACCAGCAGAGCCGCGACGATGGTACCCAGGGCCACAGTCTGCTTGCCGTGTTCGGCCCCAGCTTTTTGCCCGAAAACGATATACAGCGCCCAACACAAGCCGGCCGCTAAGGCCAGGCCCATGCCCACAGGGTCCAGCGGTACAGCGCTTTGGCCGGTGGGCAGGAGCAGCCAGAGACCGAAAACGGCCAGGGCAATCCAAATAAAATCCAGCAAACGTCGCGATGACAGCAGGGCTAGGCCCAAGGGGCCGGTGAACTCCAGGGCTACGGCGATGCCCAGGGGGATGGTCTTCAGCGAAAGGTAGAACAGCAGGTTCATACCGCCCAGCGACAAACCGTAAGCCAACAACGAGCGGCAGGATTTCAGGCTCAACTTGGCCTGCCAGGGGCGCATCAATACACAGAGGATCAACGCTCCCAAACCCAGACGCAACGCGGTGGTGCCGGTTGCGCCTATGGCTGGAAACAACCCTTTGGCCAGGGATGCACCACCCTGGATCGAGGTCATGGCAATCAGCAGCAAGATGATCGGCACAACCACCAGAGAGACGTGCGTCGAGCGCGGCATGACGCATTCCTTGTGTTCAATGTGAATAAAAAAACCGGCCACCAGGGCCGGTCTTTTGCCTGCCAAATACCTTAACGATATTCGCAGAGGTAAGCGGTATCGGCGGCAACCTTGAGTTGGAACTTGCTGTTGGCCGGTACAGTGAACTTGCTGCCGCTGGTAAAGGTTTCCCAGTGTTCGCTGCCCGCCAGTTTGACGCTAAGGGCGCCGGCAACCACGTGCATGATTTCCAGCTGATTGGTGCCGAATTCGTACTCGCCTGCAGCCATTACGCCAATGGTGGCAGGGCCTTCAGCCATGCCGAAGGCGATGGATTTGACGGTGCCGTCGAAGTATTCATTGACCTTGAACATCTGCAGTTCCTCGAAGGGGAGATTCAAAAGGCTGGCTGCCAGCTACAGCAGGCCATAAAAAGGCCTGCCAGTATGCCCAAGCGTTTTTTTTTCGTCATCTGCTTTGCACCGGCAATACCAGCGGCAATAACCGTGCGGTATTGCGCGCATCGATAAGGGCGCGATGCTGTTGGCCTTGGAACTGCAAACCAGCCAGGTTAAGGGCCATCTTCAAGCCAATAGGCTTGGGCAGTTGGCGCGCTTCGGCAAATCGTTGTTTTAGGTTTAGATGGGGGACCTGGCTCAGGTAGCTACTGAGCCCATGGGTGCGCCATTCCTGTTCGAGCTGGCGTCGGTCGTAATCGCCCCAGCTGACCCAGCCTGCCAGTAGCGGTTGGTGAGCCAGCAACCAATGCTCAAATTGCGCCCAGACAATGCCCAGTGGTGCGGCTGCATCGACATCCACCTGGGTGATATGTGTGAGCTGACGGCAAAAATGAGTCAAGTGTGGACGCCGGGTGGGTCGCACAACACGCTGGAAATAGGCGACTTCATGGCCATTCGCGTTGACCACGCAGGCGCCGATTTCGATGATTTCCATATCAGTGACCGGCCAGCCGCCTTCTTCGGTAGTGGCCTCCAGGTCGATTACCAGCCAATGCTGCATAAGCTCTCCTTTGCGTGCCGCAGTATGGAAGCACTGTCGAGCTTGGGTAAAGCCTGCGGCAGGGCTTGTCCGTACAGTTTTGCCCTGTGGCTGTGCTGGCGCTTGCCCCATGTGGCGGGCATGCTTGCATCGGGATCGTATCTGCCGTGCAGCGGGGGTATGGGGTTAAGCACAAACGCGTGCCGTGCATGGCGCGCGAAAGTAGAGGTGAATATGGCAAAGCTGGCGTTTATCGGGCTGGGTGTAATGGGCTACCCAATGGCTGGGCATCTCGCGCGCGCCGGGCATCAGGTGTGTGTCTATAACCGTACCGCTGCCAAGGCTGTGCAGTGGGCCAGCGAATATGCCGGTAGCCACGCACCAACTCCGCGCGAAGCGGCGGCGGGTGCCGAGTTTGTGATGGTTTGCGTCGGCAATGACGATGATTTGCGCGGCGTTGTACTGGGTGAGCAGGGTGCCTTTGCTGGCATGCAACCCGGCGCGGTGTTGATTGATCACACCACCGCGTCGGCCGAAGTGGCCCGCGAACTGGCTGCTTACGCCGCGAAGCAGCAAGTGGGTTTTCTCGATGCACCGGTGTCCGGTGGCCAGGCCGGTGCGCAGAACGGCGCGTTGACCATCATGGTCGGTGGCGAGGCAGCGACCTACGCCAAGGCTGAGCCGATCATTCAAACCTATGCACGCATGGCCCGACTGATGGGCGAGGCGGGTAGCGGTCAGTTGACCAAAATGGTCAACCAGATTTGTATCGCCGGGCTGGTTCAGGGCTTATCTGAAGCGTTGCATTTTGCCGAGTGCGCTGGCCTCGACGCGCAGGGCGCGATGGAGGTGATCAGCAAGGGCGCTGCGCAATCTTGGCAGCTGGAAAATCGCCACAAAACCATGCTGGCCGGTGAGTTCGAGCACGGTTTTGCCGTGGATTGGATGCGCAAAGACCTGTCGATTCTTTTGGCTGAGGCCCGTAGCAATGGTGCGCAGCTGCCGGTCACGGCGTTGGTCGATCAGTTTTATGCCGATGTCCAGGGCATGGGCGGTGGCCGTTGGGATACCTCGAGCTTATTTGCCCGGTTACGCAGGTAGTTGAATGTAATGCGCTTGCCTGGCAGTGCAGAGCAGCCGTCTATACTGATCTGAAAGCCAGGCAGGATTCGGCGCAGCTTTCCTTCTTCCAGGTATGCGAGCCCCCATCATGGATGATCAATTTGCGTTCAGCGACGACCTTCCAACCACGACCTACCAGCCCGTGTGGCGCGTATTAGCGGTTGATGATGATGCAGACTTTCAGCGTGCTACCGCGTTTGCCTTGAGTGAGCTGGAGCTTCTGGGTAGGCGCATTGAATTGGTCCAAGCGTTCAGCTGCCGTGAAGCTTCGATGCTGTTGGCTAAGCATGACGACATTGCCCTGGTCTTGCTCGATGTGGTGATGGAAACCGAAGACGCTGGCCTGCGCTTGGTCAAGGCGCTGCGTGAGGTGATCGGCAACCGTGAAACCCGCGTAGTGCTGTTGACCGGTGAGCCGGGGCTGGCGCCGGCCAATGAAGTGATGCGTGATTACGACATCAACGATTATTGGACCAAGAGTGAGCTCAGCGCTGAGCGACTGCTGACGGTGCTCACAGCGGCGGTGCGAGGTTATTCCCAGCTCAAGGCGGTAGCCAATGCCAGGCGCGGCTTGCAGATGATTGTCGAGTCGAGCAATGCGCTGTTTTGCTCGAAAAATACCCGCGAACTGTCGGCCAAGATTCTTTCTGAAATCACCTCGCTGCTTAACCTGCAGACCGAAGGTATCGTCTGTGTGCGAGCGGATGAGAGCGACACGACTGCCGAGCCTAAGGTGCGCATTATCAGCGCTAGCGGCCGTTTCTTTGACTGTATTGATGCCGGCATCGAGGCCTTGCAGCCACCGCAGATTGCCGCGTCTATACGCCAATGTTTACAGGCGCAGCAGACCCTGAGGTTAAGCGACTGTACGGTATTGTTTTTCCCGCGCTATCAGGCAGGCGCCGATTACGCGTGCTATATCGCCAGTGCGCGGGCGTTGGATGACACCGAGCTAGAGCTGCTCAAGGTGTTTAGCGCGAGCATCAGCCGAGGCCTCTATAACGTCGCATTATTCAGTCGTTTGGAGGAAATGGCTTACCAGGATGACTTGCTAAAAATCCCCAATCGCAACGCCTTGATCCGCATGTTGGACATGACTTTGAAGTCAGAGGCTAAGGATCAGCGCGTATTGGTGCTGATCGATATCGACAATTTTTCCGGTGCTAATACCGCCTTTGGCACCGGTTATGGTGACTTTATTCTCGGGTTGGTGGCGAAGAGGTTGCGTGATGCTTTCAACACAGACGTGTTGATTGCGCGGGTACGCGACGACCTGTTTGCCATCCTGGGCCCCAAAGCGCAGGTCAATGCGGCTGAGATTGTGGCCTTGTTTCGCCGGCATAAACGCCCTTACGAACTGGGTCAGGTGCACAGCCTGAGCAGTGTGACGATGCACCTGGCCGACTTCACCGGCTCTGCCAGCGTGGCGTTGCAAGATGCTCTGCTGACCCTCAAGCAGGCCAAACGGCTAGGTCATGATCAGCACGGCGTTTACGACCCCCGTTTGCAAAGTGCGCATGCCGAGTCGTATCGCATGCTGCTGGCTTTGCGCGATGCGGTGGAGGCCGGGCAGATCAGCGTTGAATTGCAGCCGCAGGTCGACCTGCAAACACGTCGTGTCATCGGTGTTGAAGCCCTGGCGCGCTGGCGTAAAGCGGACGGCAAGATGGTGCCGCCGTTGAGTTTTATTCCGCTGGCCGAGGCGACCGGTTACATCCTGCCGTTGGGCGATCTGCTAATGCGCTTGGCTTTACAGGCGGCGAAGCAACTGGCCGACGCCGGCTACCCGCACATTCGCGTGGCCGTTAACGTCTCCGCGCCACAGTTGCTGCAGCATGATTTTATCGAGCGGTTCAGCTCGCATTTGTTGGCAGCCGGGGTCGCCCCGCAGCAGATTGAGGTGGAGATTACCGAATCGGTGGCCATGCGTACGTTCGATACCGTCTGTGCCAAGCTGCGGGCGCTTAGGGCGATGGGTGTTGAAGTGGCGATTGATGATTTTGGCACCGGCTTCTCATCGCTTAGCTACCTGCGCTTGCTGCCAGCAGACCGTTTGAAAATCGACCGCAGTTTCGTCCTTGAAATCGGTAAGGTCGGTGATCAGCAAATGATCGCCGAGGCGGTTATCCAGATCGCCGCACGGGTTGGTATGCAGGTGATTGCCGAAGGCGTCGAGACCCAAGAGCAGGCCGATTGGATTCTCAGTCATGGCTGCCTGCAAGCGCAGGGTTATCTGTTTGCTAAGCCCATGGCCTGCGCCGATTTATTGAGCTGGCTGTCGGAACGGCCTACCTGATGCGTCAGCTCCGGGATAGCCGCCTGCTATCGCGGCCGGTCAGGCGCAACCTTATGCTGTTATTCGTGCCGTGGGCGTTGTTGATTCTGGTGTTGATGACACTGCTTTACGACCGCCTGCTGAATGCTCGGCTTGAACCACTGCTGCGTGATCAGCAGAACAGCCTGAGCGAGGGAGTTGGTGTTCTCAGCAGGCACCTGGCAACGCTGCGTGGCAATTTACGGTTCCTGATTCAGCAGCCTTTGCTCGCCGAGGTGTTGAAGAACCCCAGCGCTGAAAATCACTCTTCCCTGACTCAGTTATTTGTCGAGTTCTCTCGCAGCAGCGCGGTCTATGACCAGATTCGTTGGTTAGACGAGCAGGGTTCCGAGCAGGTTCGGATTGATTGGCGTGACGGTGAGCCCCGGGTGCGGGATCAGTTGCAATTGCAAAACCAGGCGCAGCGTTACTACTTCGTGGAAACCATGAACCTGCCAGACGGTGCATTTTACCTGTCGCGCTTTGACCTGAACGAAGAGTCCGGGGTTATCGAGCAACCCCTCAAGCCAACGCTGCGCAGCGCAGCGCCGATCTTTGACAAATTGGGTAAGCGGCGCGGCATCTTGATACTGAATTACCAAGGGCAGGTGCTGTTGCAGCGTTTGGCTGAGGTGTCCAAGAGTTACGGCAACAACCTGACGCTGGTCGACGCTGAAGGCTACTGGATGTTTGCCGCAGATAAGCGCGACGCTTGGGGTTTTGCCTTGGGCAGACCTGAGGCAACTCTGGCCAGCCGCTTTCCAAACACTTGGCGACGTATGCAGGCCATGCGCAGCGGGGTGTTCAGCGATCATGCCGGTTATTGGGCATTTAATGCATTCGATCCTTATCAGCGCGGTAGCCAGGCTCCTGAAGTTAGCGAGCGCTGGTTGCTGGTTTCGCATCTGCCTCTACAACAGGTCGAGGTTTTACAGTGGCAAGTGGCGTGGCAGGTGTTGTTGTTCGCCGGTGTGATGCTCTCGCTGGGCTTGGTCGGTGTGTTAAGCCTAGGTTTTGCGGAGTTTGAGCGTGATCAGGTGCGCCTAGCGTTGGAGTTCAGCAGCCTGGCATTGCAGCAGAGTAACGGCGAGTTGCGCGATACGGTGGAGCAGTTGCAGCGCACCCGAGGTGCTTTGCTACAGGCTGAAAAGCTGTCATCACTCGGCACATTGGTTGCCGGCGTGGCCCACGAGCTCAATACCCCGATTGGTGCCGCCAGCATGGCGGCCTCGACCCTGGATAAAGGCAATCAAAGCTTGCAGAAAAGCCTCCGTGAGGGGCTGCAACGTTCAGTGCTGGAGCGCTTTGTTCAACGTAATGACGAGGGGTTGGCGATCATTCTGAAAAGCCTGACGCGCATGGCACAGCTGACTCGGGCTTTCAAACAACTGGCCAGTGACCGCGCGAGTACCGAAGGACGCCGCTTTGATTTGGTCGAGTTGGTGCAGGAGGTCATGCTGCTGTTTACCCCCCGACTCAAACAATCCCAGCATCAGGTGGTGCTGGAGCTGCCGCCAAGCGTGCAGCTCGACAGTTACCCGGGACCTTTGGGGCAGATTCTGCAAAACCTGATCGACAATGCGCTTATTCATGCCTTCGATTCGGGGATGAATGGTGTGATCACGGTGCGTGTTGAGCATGACCGAGGGCGCCGCGAGTGTGTGATTGAAGTCAGCGACAATGGCTGCGGCATGAGCGAAGAGGTGCTGAGCAAAATCTTCGACCCGTTTTTTACGACCCGGCGCGGGCGTGGCGGCACCGGGCTGGGTCTATACATCACCCATCAGTTGGCCGTGGATATTCTGGGGGCTGAGCTGCAGGTGCGCAGCGCCCCGGGGCAGGGTACGAAGTTTCGCTTGCGCCTACCGCTGGCCTGAATCTGTGTCATTTGGGCTGCTAAATTCGCTCTTGGCCAAGTAAGATCAGCGCCCGTATTCGTATCCTGCCGTTTTTGAGGTCTCCCTTCGATGAATTGTCGTGCTGGTTGCGGCGCCTGCTGCATTGCCCCCTCGATCAGTTCTCCCATTCCAGGTATGCCCGATGGCAAGCCGGCGGGTGTGCGCTGCGTGCAGCTGGATGTGAATAACTACTGCCTGATTTTCGGCCAGCCTGAGCGGCCTGCGGTGTGTTCGGCGTTTCATGCCGCTGAGTATGTGTGCGGCAGCAATACGGCAGAGGCCCTGCAGTTGATTGGCTGGCTGGAGCAGAGCACGGCGGTTGCGGTCTGATACTGTGGCGTAACGTTATCGGCTAATGGAGGCATGATGGTGCGGTTTATAGCGCTGCTCTTGGTGCTGGCAATGAGTGAGGCACAGGCGGCGCAATGGCGTCTGGTCAAGGATGAAGCAGGGATTCAGGTCTATTTGCAGCAGATTCCCGGCTCAAGCTTTCAGGCATTTCGTGGCGTAACCCGTATACGGGTGGATATGCCGCGGTTATTGGCCTTGCAGGATGATGTCAGTGCGGCGTGCGCCTGGATTCATGCCTGCAGCGAGCAGAAACTGCTCAAGCATGAGGGGGAGTTAAGTTGGGCCTACAGCCGTTTTCATACGCCTTGGCCGGTTCAGCCGCGTGATTCGATCCTGCAGGTGACCACCACACGTGATGCCGATGGTAGTGTGAGCCGCGCCCTGCATGGGGTTGCCGATTATTTGCCGCTGCAGCAGGGCTTTGTACGGGTGAGCAAGGTGGAGGGCTTCTGGAGCCTTACGCCGCGCGAGGACGAAATCGAAGTGGTCTATCAGGTGCATTCCGAACCGGGCGGCAGCGTGCCGGCCTGGTTAGCCAATAGCTTTGTCGTGGATGCGCCGTTCAATACCTTGCAGGGGCTGCGTCAGTTGGCTGAACAACCGTAAAGCGGGCTTGTTTTGCGCAATAAAAAAGGCTGCCCGAGGGCAGCCTTTTTGTGCGGCGAGAACTGAATTATTTCTTCATATCGCGCTGCGGGTAGCCGGTGTACAGCTGGCGTGGACGGCCAATCTTGTACGGGCTGGAGAGCATTTCTTTCCAGTGGGAGATCCAGCCGACGGTCCGCGCCAGGGCGAAGATCACGGTGAACATGCTGGTTGGAATGCCGATCGCCTTGAGGATGATGCCCGAGTAGAAGTCGACGTTCGGGTACAGGTTGCGCTCTTTGAAGTACGGGTCAGTCAGGGCGATCTCTTCCAGGCGCATGGCCAGGGCCAGTTGCGGATCATTGGTGATGCCCAGTTCTTTCAGTACTTCGTCGCACGTCTGCTTCATCACAGTGGCGCGGGGGTCACGGTTTTTGTAAACGCGGTGACCGAAGCCCATCAGCTTGAACGGATCGTTCTTGTCTTTAGCCTTGGCGATGAACGTGTCGATGTTGGATACATCGCCGATCTCGTCAAGCATGGCCAGAACGGCTTCGTTAGCACCGCCGTGCGCCGGGCCCCAAAGAGCGGCGATACCGGCAGCGATACAGGCAAACGGGTTGGCACCCGAAGAGCCGGCCAGGCGGACAGTGGAGGTAGAAGCGTTCTGCTCATGGTCGGCATGCAGGATAAAGATCTTATCCATGGCCTTGGCCAGTACCGGGCTGATCGGTTTGATCTCGCACGGGGTGTTGAACATCATGTGCAGGAAGTTTTCTGCGTAATTAAGGTCATTACGCGGATACATCATCGGTTGACCCATGGAGTACTTGTAGGTCATGGCGGCGATGGTCGGCATCTTAGCGATCAGGCGCATGGCCGAGACTTCGCGGTGATGCGGATTATTGATGTCCAGCGAGTCGTGGTAGAAGGCCGAGAGGGCGCCGACTACGCCACACATGATGGCCATTGGGTGGGCATCACGGCGGAAGCCGTTATAGAAAGTCTTCAGCTGCTCATGAACCATGGTGTGGTTCTTGATGGTGCTGACGAATGTGGCTTTTTCTGCTGCGCTCGGCAGTTCGCCGTTCAGCAGCAGGTAGCAGGTTTCCAGGTAATCGGACTGCTCTGCCAGCTGTTCAATAGGGTAGCCGCGGTGCAGCAGGATGCCCTGGTCGCCGTCGATGTAGGTGATCTTCGACTCGCACGAGGCGGTGGACATAAAGCCAGGATCAAAGGTGAAACGCCCCGTGGCGGTTAAGCCCCGCACGTCAATTACATCGGGACCAACGGTGCCGGTTAAAATGGGCAGCTCGACGGGGGCTGCGCCCTCGATGATCAACTGCGCTTTTTTGTCAGCCATGTTTGGCCTCCTAGTTATGCTTGAAATCATCTGACTGCCCCCCACGCAGGGCCCGCACCACTATAGTGAGATAAATTCGAATGTCAATTTGCGAAAACCCAGGCGGCAGAAGGGTTTGCGGGTGTTTTGCGGTGTTTGTGGGCAGCCCTTTACGTGATTTATAAACACTGTGCAATGCGCTTTTAGGCAGAGGTCCTCGGATTGTCATTAGTAACCTAACTGTCTATACTCTGCGCCCAGCTACCAAGGGCTTTAGCCTGTCTTTTGGTAGCTGTCACTCCTTGGGTGATGGGTACCTGACCAGTGCACCTCCCGACAACTTTGCCCTGATAGTTAGGGGCTCTCAGTGTGATAAAAAGCCGTGAATAGCCAAAGACCTGTAAACCTAGACCTTAGGACTATCAAACTCCCAATCACTGCTTACACGTCCATTCTTCACCGTATCTCCGGTGTCATCCTCTTTGTTGGTATTGCCATTTTGTTATATGGCCTCGACAAGTCGCTGGCGTCCGCAGAGGGCTTCGCCCAGGTGCAGGAATGCTTGACCAGCCCGCTGGCCAAGTTTGTGATTTGGGGTCTGTTGTCCGCTCTGCTTTACCACCTGGTGGCCGGTGTACGCCACTTGATCATGGACATGGGTATCGGTGAGACGCTGGAAGGCGGCAAGCTGGGCTCGAAAATCGTTCTCGTCGTGTCGACGATCGTGATCGTGTTGCTGGGGGTGTGGATATGGTAACCAACGTCACGAATTTCTCGCGTTCGGGTCTTTATGACTGGATGGCTCAGCGTGTGTCTGCAGTCATTCTCGCGGTTTATGTGCTGTTTCTGCTCGGCTTTATTCTGTGTAATCCGGGTCTGGGTTATGCCGAGTGGCATGCATTGTTCTCCAATAACGCAATGCGCATTTTCAGTCTGCTGACCTTGGTGGCGCTCAGCGTTCACGCCTGGGTTGGTATGTGGACAATTTCCACCGACTACCTGACGCCAATGGCGCTGGGTAAGTGGGCGACTGGTGTGCGTTTTCTGTTTCAGGCCGCGTGTGGTGTTGCCATGTTCGCGTTCTTCGCCTGGGGCGTGCAGATTTTTTGGGGTAACTGATCCATGACAAGCATTCGCACTCTTTCATATGACGCCATCATTATTGGTGGCGGCGGCGCGGGTATGCGCGCTGCGTTGCAGTTGGCTCAGGGCGGTCATAAGACGGCTGTTGTGACCAAGGTGTTCCCGACGCGTTCGCACACGGTGTCTGCCCAGGGCGGCATCACCTGCGCCATCGCCTCTGCTGATCCGAACGACGATTGGCGCTGGCACATGTATGACACCGTCAAGGGTTCCGACTATATCGGTGACCAGGACGCTATCGAGTACATGTGTTCCGTAGGTCCAGAAGCCGTGTTCGAACTGGAACACATGGGTCTGCCGTTCTCGCGTACCGAGCAGGGCCGCATCTATCAGCGTCCGTTCGGCGGTCAGTCGAAAGGCCCTAATGATCCAACGCAGGCTGCGCGTACTTGCGCTGCAGCCGACCGTACCGGTCATGCTCTGCTGCACACCCTGTACCAAGCCAACCTCAAGGCTGGCACCTCGTTTCTCAATGAGTGGTACGCAGTCGATCTGGTGAAAAACCAGGACGGCGCTGTGGTTGGCACCATCGCCATCTGCATTGAAACCGGCGAAACCGTGTACATTCGCGCCAAGGCCACTGTTCTGGCCACCGGCGGTGCTGGTCGTATTTACGCATCCACCACTAACGCCCTGATTAATACGGGCGACGGCGTGGGCATGGCCCTGCGTGCGGGTGTGCCGGTGCAGGACATCGAAATGTGGCAGTTCCACCCGACCGGCATTGCAGGCGCCGGTACCCTGGTGACCGAAGGTTGCCGTGGTGAAGGTGGTTACCTGATCAACAAGCACGGCGAGCGTTTCATGGAGCGTTATGCGCCCAACGCCAAAGACTTGGCTGGTCGCGATGTGGTTGCGCGCTCGATGGTCAAGGAAATCATCGCCGGTAACGGTTGTGGTCCAGATGGCGATCATGTGATGTTGAAACTCGATCACCTGGGTGAGGAAGTGCTGCACAGCCGCCTGCCAGGTATCTGCGAGTTGTCGAAGACCTTTGCTCATGTTGATCCGGTGGTTGCGCCTATTCCTGTGGTCCCGACTTGCCACTACATGATGGGCGGTGTACCGACCAATATTCATGGTCAGGCCATCACGCAAGATGCCAACGGCAACGACAAGATCATCGACGGGCTGTTCGCTGTAGGTGAAGTGGCGTGCGTATCGGTACACGGCGCCAACCGCCTGGGCGGTAACTCGTTGCTCGATTTGGTTGTGTTCGGTCGTGCCGCCGGTATCCACCTGGAAAAAGCGCTGAAAGAAGGCGTAGAAGCACGCGGTGCATCGCAGACTGACATCGATCAGTCACTCAATCGCCTGGCTGGCGTTAATGAGCGCACCACGGGCGAAGACGTCGCACCGCTGCGTAAAGAATTGCAGAACTGCATGCAGAACTACTTCGGCGTATTCCGCACCGGCGAATACATGCAGAAGGGCATCGAACAGCTGACCGACCTGCGTGAGCGTATCGCGAACGTGAAGATTTCGGATAAGAGTCAGGCGTTTAACACTGCGCGTATCGAAGCGTTGGAACTGCAAAACCTTCTCGAGGTTGCCGAGGCAACTGCGGTGGCTGCGGAGGCTCGTAAGGAGTCCCGTGGTGCTCATGCCCGCGAAGACTTCGAAGAGCGTGATGACGAAAACTGGCTGTGCCACTCCCTGTATTTCCCAGGTGAGAAGCGCGTTAGCAAGCGTGCCGTCAATTTCACGCCGAAGACAGTGCCGGCGTTTGAACCCAAGATCCGTACTTACTAAGGGTGGCCGATATGTCGCAAGCCAATCTGTTGCAAGTAAGCGTTTATCGTTATAACCCGGAGCAGGATGCTGCGCCGTTTATGCAGGACTTCCAGGTCGACACCGGTGGCAAGGACGTTATGGTTCTTGATGTACTGGCGCTGATCAAGGAACAGGACCAGGGCTTTTCTTACCGTCGTTCCTGCCGTGAGGGCGTATGTGGCTCCGACGGTATGAATATCAACGGTAAGAATGGTCTGGCCTGCATCACGCCGCTTTCAGCGGCCGGCCTTAAAGGCGGTAAGCTGGTCATTCGTCCGTTGCCGGGTCTGCCAGTCATTCGTGACTTGGTCGTTGATATGAGCATCTTCTACAAGCAGTACGAGAAGGTGCAGCCGTATTTGCAGAACGATACGCCGGCTCCGGCCATCGAACGTTTGCAAACGCCGGAAGAGCGCGAGAAGTTGGACGGTTTGTACGAGTGCATTTTGTGCGCGTGCTGCTCCACCAGCTGCCCGTCGTTCTGGTGGAACCCAGACAAGTTTCTCGGCCCAGCGGCACTGCTGCAGGCCTATCGTTTCCTCGCGGACAGCCGTGATACCAAGACAGAAGAGCGTCTGGCGTCTCTGGATGATCCGTTTAGCGTGTTCCGCTGCCGCGGCATCATGAACTGCGTGAACGTATGCCCTAAAGGTCTTAACCCGACCAAGGCCATCGGTCACGTGCGCAACATGTTGCTGCAAAGCGGTACCTGATTCACGGTTGTTTGCTAGACCTGTAACACCTGCGGCGCTGGTTTCAACCCCAGCGTCGTGGTTTTAGCCAGGGCTGCTGCTCACAAAGCGGTGGTGCCTACTTTGAAAAATATGACGACCAGCAGGGGCATCCGGGCTGGTGCCCGGACTATCTGCGGGATCCGTAGTGGCTTACCAGTCGCTGCTTCAGGACTGAATAGCCGTGCGGTTTCTTCGCCGGTGGTGTCCCCTTACCGAGGGTGACCAAGCATGCAAGAAAGCGTGATGCAGCGCATGTGGGACAGTGCCCACCTATCCGGTGGTAACGCTGCCTATGTGGAAGAGCTCTATGAGCTTTACCTGCACGATCCCAACGCTGTGCCAGAAGAGTGGCGCACCTACTTCCAGAAGTTGCCGACTGACGGCAGCGCTGCCACAGACGTATCGCACTCCACGGTTCGCGATCATTTCGTCCTGCTTGCTAAAAATCAGCGTCGTGCCCAGCCGGTATCCGCTGGCAGCGTGAGCAGTGAGCACGAGAAGAAGCAAGTCGAAGTGCTGCGCCTGATTCAGGCTTATCGCATGCGTGGCCATCAGGCTGCCCAGCTCGATCCGCTTGGCCTTTGGCAACGTCCTGCGCCGGCTGATCTGGCAATCAATCACTATGGTCTGACCGATGCCGACCTGGACACCACCTTCCGTACCGGTGGGCTGTTCATTGGTAAGGAAGAGGCTACTCTGCGCGAAATTCACGATGCGTTGCAGCAGACATATTGCCGCACCATTGGTGCCGAGTTCACCCATATCGTTGATTCCGAGCAGCGCAGCTGGTTCCAGCAGCGTTTGGAAAGCGTACGCGGTCGTCCGCAAATCTCTGTTGAAATGCAGAGCCACTTGCTTGAGCGTCTAACCGCCGCTGAAGGCCTGGAAAAGTACCTGGGCACCAAATACCCGGGCACCAAGCGTTTTGGTCTGGAAGGCGGCGAGAGCCTAATTCCGCTGCTTGATGAAGTGATCCAGCGTTCCGGCTCCTACGGCACCAAGGAAATCGTCATCGGCATGGCCCACCGTGGCCGTCTCAACGTGCTGGTCAACACCTTCGGTAAGAACCCGCGCGACCTGTTCGACGAGTTCGAAGGCAAGAAAACCGAGGGCTTGTCCTCCGGTGACGTGAAATACCACCAGGGTTTCTCCTCCAACGTGATGACCGCTGGCGGCGAAGTGCACTTGGCGATGGCGTTCAACCCGTCGCACTTGGAGATCGTATCGCCGGTGGTGGAGGGTTCGGTACGTGCCCGTCAGGATCGTCGTAACGACGCAGCTGGTGAGAAGGTACTGCCGGTTTCCCTGCACGGTGACGCGGCATTCGCCGGTCAGGGTGTGGTTATGGAAACCTTCCAGATGTCGCAGACCCGTGGCTTCAAAACGGGCGGCACCATCCATATCGTGATCAACAACCAGGTTGGCTTCACCATCAGCAATCCGCTGGACTCGCGCTCCACCGAGTACTGCACCGATGTGGCGAAGATGATTCAGGCGCCGATCCTGCACGTTAACGGTGACGATCCAGAAGCAGTGTTGTTTGTGACCCAGCTGGCTGTCGATTACCGCATGCAGTACAAGCGTGATGTGGTGATTGACTTGGTTTGCTACCGCCGTCGCGGCCACAACGAGGCCGACGAGCCGAGCGGCACTCAGCCGATCATGTATCAGCAAATCACCAAGCAGCGCACCACCCGTGAGCTTTATGCTGAAGTGCTGACTGGTGCTGCGCGTCAGTCGGCGGATGAGGTGCAGGCCAAAATTGACGAGTACCGCACCGCGCTGGATAACGGTCAGCATGTGGTCAAGAGTCTGGTAAAAGAGCCGAACAAAGAGTTGTTCGTCGATTGGCGCCCGTACTTGGGGCATGCCTGGACTGCGCGTCACGACACCCGCTTTGAGCTGAAAACCTTACAAGAGTTGTCCAATAAACTATTGGAAATTCCTGAAGGGTTTGTGGTTCAACGTCAGGTTGCCAAAATCCTCGAAGACCGCCAGAAAATGGGGGTCGGCGCGTTGCCAATCAACTGGGGTTACGCCGAAACCATGGCGTATGCGACCCTGTTGTTTGAAGGCCATCCGATCCGCATGACCGGTCAGGATATTGGCCGTGGCACCTTCTCGCACCGTCATGCGGTATTGCACAACCAGAAGGACGCCGGCACGCATCTGCCGTTGCAGAACCTGTATGCCGCTCAGCCTAAGTTTGACCTGTACGACTCCTTCCTTTCTGAAGAAGCCGTGCTGGCGTTCGAATATGGCTATGCCACTACCCAGCCACAATCGTTGGTGATTTGGGAAGCTCAGTTCGGCGACTTCGCCAACGGTGCTCAGGTGGTGTTCGATCAATTTATTTCCAGTGGTGAGCATAAGTGGGGTCGTCTATGCGGTCTGACCATGCTGTTGCCACACGGTTATGAAGGGCAGGGGCCTGAGCACAGCTCGGCACGTTTGGAGCGTTATCTGCAGCTGTGCGCCGAGCACAACATGCAGGTTGCCGTGCCAACAACGCCTGCCCAGATCTACCACTTGCTGCGCCGTCAGGTGATTCGCCCACTGCGCAAGCCATTGGTCGTATTGACGCCGAAGTCACTGCTACGCCACAAATTGGCTATCTCGACCCTGGAAGATCTGGCTGAAGGCTCGTTCCAGACGGTGATTCCTGAGATCGATAGCATCGACCCGAAGAAAGTTGATCGTTTGGTGCTGTGCAGCGGCAAGGTCTACTACGACTTGTTGGAAAAACGCCGGAACGAAGGTCGTGAAGACATCGCCATCGTGCGTATCGAGCAGCTTTATCCGTTCCCAGAGGATGATTTGAATGAGGCCTTGGCTCCCTACAAGAACCTCAAGCACATCGTCTGGTGTCAGGAAGAGCCGATGAACCAGGGCGCTTGGTACTGCAGTCAGCATCACATGCGTCGCGTGGCGACAGCGCACAAGAAAACGCTGTTCCTTGAGTACGCCGGTCGTGATGCCTCTGCTGCACCTGCTTGTGGTTATGCATCGCTGCACGCTGAACAGCAGGAAAAACTCCTGCAAGACGCCTTTACTGTTTAACGCCTTCGCGCAACAGGCGGCCAACAGGGCCGCCTGCTAGAAGAAACCGAATTTAAGGAACCACAGACAATGGCTATCGAGATCAAAGCCCCTACTTTCCCGGAATCGGTTGCCGATGGCACCGTGGCCACATGGCATAAAAAGCCGGGCGATGCGGTCAAGCGCGACGAATTGATCGTCGACATCGAGACCGACAAAGTAGTGATCGAAGTGCTGGCCGAGGCCGATGGCGTCCTCGCGCAAATCGTCAAGAATGAAGGCGATACCGTTCTCAGCAATGAAGTGCTGGGTACTTTAAGTGAAGGCGGTGCTGCTGCTCCGGCACCTGCTGTTGCGGCCCAAGCCGCTGCGCCTGCCGCTGCTGCTTCGTCCGCTGCTGCTGGCGACGACCAGATCCTCTCGCCGGCGGCGCGCAAGATCGCTGAAGAAAACGGTATCGACCCAAACAGCATCGCTGGCACCGGCAAAGGTGGTCGCGTCACTAAAGAAGACGTGGTTGCAGCTGTTGAAGCCAAGAAGAATGCCCCAGCAGCAGTTGCTGCAAAGCCCGCTGCGCCTGCCGCCGCTGCTCCAGTGCTGGCTGCCGGTGACCGCGTTGAGAAACGTGTGCCGATGACCCGTCTGCGCGCCAAAGTGGCTGAGCGTCTGGTTGAAGCTCAGTCCAATATGGCGATGCTGACCACCTTCAACGAAGTCGACATGACTGAAGTCATGGCGCTGCGCTCGAAGTACAAGGACCTGTTCGAAAAGACCCACAACGGCGTACGTCTGGGCTTTATGTCGTTCTTCGTCAAGGCGGCTACCGAGGCGCTCAAGCGTTTCCCGGCGGTCAATGCTTCGATTGATGGCACCGACATCGTCTATCACGGTTACGCAGACATCGGTGTTGCAGTGTCCAGCGACCGCGGTCTGGTTGTGCCGGTACTGCGCAATGCTGAGCTGATGAGCCTGGCTGAAATCGAGAACGGCATCGCCACCTTTGGCAAGAAAGCCAAAGACGGCAAGCTGGCGATCGACGACATGACCGGCGGCACCTTCACTATTACTAACGGCGGTACCTTTGGCTCGATGATGTCGACGCCGATCGTTAACCCACCACAGGCTGCGATCCTGGGGATGCACAACATTCTTCAGCGCCCAATGGCGATCAATGGCCAAGTGGTGATCCGCCCAATGATGTACCTGGCGTTGTCTTATGACCACCGCCTGATTGATGGCAAGGAAGCCGTGACCTTCCTGGTGACTATCAAAAACTTGCTGGAAGATCCTGCGCGCCTGCTGCTGGACATCTAAAAGCCAGTTTCTCCCACGGCGGCCCTGTCACCAGGGTCGTCCGGTTTATTCGAGAAGGAATACGTTATGACCCAGAAATTCGACGTGGTAGTCATCGGTGCCGGCCCTGGTGGCTATGTAGCGGCCATCAAAGCAGCTCAGCTCGGCCTCAAGACTGCCTGCATCGAGAAGTACCAGGACAAAGAGGGCAAGATTGCCCTCGGCGGTACTTGCCTGAACGTCGGCTGCATTCCGTCTAAAGCGCTGCTCGACAGCTCTTGGAAATACTATGAGGCGAAGGACCATTTCGCCATTCACGGTATCGAAGCCAAAGGCGTGACCATGGATGTTCCTGCGATGATCGGCCGTAAAGCCAATATCGTGAAGAACCTCACTGGCGGTGTCGCCGGCCTGTTTAAGGCTAACGGCGTGACCCTGCTGGAAGGTCACGGCAAGTTGCTGGCAGGTAAGCAGGTTGAAGTCACCGGTTCTGATGGTAAAACGCAGATTGTTGAAGCCGAAAACGTGATTCTGGCGTCCGGCTCCAAGCCGATTGATATTCCGCCGGCTCCGGTTGATCAGGATGTCATCGTCGACTCAACCGGCGCCCTGGAATTCCAGAGCGTACCGAAGAAACTGGGCGTGATCGGTGCCGGTGTAATCGGTCTGGAACTCGGTTCAGTTTGGGCCCGTTTGGGCGCAGAAGTGACAGTGCTGGAAGCGTTGGACAAGTTCCTCCCGGCTGCCGACGAGCAGATCGCCAAAGAAGCGCTGAAAACCTTCACCAAGCAAGGCTTGAAGATTCTTCTGGGCGCTCGTGTCACCGGTTCAGACGTTAAGAAGAAGCAAGTTACCGTTAATTACACGGACGCCGAAGGCGAGCAGAAAGTCGTTTTCGACAAGCTGATCGTGGCGGTAGGTCGTCGTCCTGTGACTACCGACCTGTTGGCGTCCGATAGCGGTGTCGACATGGACGAGCGCGGCTTCATCTTTGTTGATGACCAGTGCGCTACCAGCGTTCCAGGCGTTTACGCCATTGGTGACGTAGTGCGCGGCGCGATGCTGGCTCACAAAGCCTCGGAAGAGGGCATCATGGTTGCCGAGCGTATTGCCGGCCATAAAGCCCAGATGAACTATGACCTGATTCCTTCGGTCATCTATACGCACCCGGAAATTGCATGGGTCGGTAAGACCGAGCAGCAACTGAAAGGCGAGGGCGTTGCAGTCAACGTCGGTACCTTCCCGTTCGCCGCTAGCGGTCGCGCCATGGCAGCCAACGATACCGGTGGTTTCGTCAAGGTTATTGCTGATGCCACTACCGACCGCGTACTGGGTGTCCACGTGATTGGCCCAAGCGCTGCCGAACTGGTGCAGCAGGGTGCGATCGGTATGGAATTCGGCACCAGCGCCGAGGATCTGGGGATGATGGTCTTCTCCCACCCGACGCTGTCTGAAGCGCTGCACGAAGCTGCTCTGGCGGTGAATGGTCATGCGATTCACATCGCCAACCGCAAGAAGCGTTAAGTCGTTGTTTGTTTGAGCGGATGCCTTCACCGGCGTTGTGTACCGGTGAAGGTGCAGCTCAACAGGAAGAAGAACCACGGCCGTCTGCCCGTGTACAACTCAGGTTGCTGCGCGGAACTTCGGTCGGATTGCTCCAGAAGCAGTCACAGGTGGTGCGGCACCACAAGTGCAGCACCGTATGCGCAATACCTAAACGAAGACGGTAGATAAGCATGAATCTCCACGAGTATCAGGGTAAGCAGCTGTTCGCTGAATACGGCCTGCCCGTATCCAAGGGCTTCGCGGTAACCACCCCAGAAGAAGCCGCAGAAGCCTGCGATAAAATTGGCGGAACTGAGTGGGTCGTTAAGGCTCAGGTCCACGCTGGTGGCCGCGGTAAAGCGGGCGGCGTGAAGCTGGTTAAGAGCAAAGAAGACGCTAAGGCTTTCGCTGCCAACTGGCTGGGCAAGCGTCTGGTGACTTACCAGACAGACGCCAACGGTCAGCCGGTTAATCAAATCCTGGTCGAGTCCTGCACCGATATCGCCAAGGAGCTGTACCTGGGCGCCGTTGTTGATCGCTCGAGCCGTCGTATCGTGTTCATGGCCTCCACCGAAGGTGGTGTGGACATCGAGAAAATCGCTCACGACACTCCTGAGAAAATTCTCAAAGCTACCATCGATCCACTGGTTGGCGCTCAGCCGTTCCAGGGCCGCGATTTGGCATTCCAGTTGGGCTTGGAAGGTGATCAGGTCAAGCAGTTCACTCAGATCTTCGTGGGTCTGGCCAAACTGTTCCAGGACTACGACCTGGCGCTGTTGGAAGTGAACCCGCTGGTGATCAAAGCTGACGGCAACCTGCATTGCCTCGACGCCAAGATCAACATCGACGCCAACGCCATGTACCGTCAGCCTAAGCTGCGCGCCATGCACGATCCGTCTCAGGACGATCCGCGTGAAGCCCACGCTGCCAAGTTCGAACTGAACTACGTTGCGCTGGAAGGCAACATCGGTTGCATGGTCAACGGTGCTGGCCTGGCCATGGGCACCATGGACATCGTCAACCTGCACGGCGGCAAGCCAGCCAACTTCCTCGACGTAGGTGGTGGTGCAACCAAAGAGCGCGTGACTGAAGCCTTCAAGATCATCCTGTCCGACAGCAACGTCGCTGCGGTACTGGTGAACATCTTCGGCGGTATCGTTCGTTGCGACATGATTGCCGAAGGCATCATCGGCGCAGTGAAAGAAGTCGGCGTGAAGATTCCGGTTGTCGTTCGTCTGGAAGGTAACAACGCTGAACTGGGCGCCAAGGTTCTGGCTGAAAGCGGCCTGAACATCATCGCGGCAACCAGCCTGACCGACGCTGCTCAGCAAGTCGTCAAAGCTGCGGAGGGCAAATAATGAGCGTCCTGATCAATAAAGACACCAAAGTTATCTGCCAGGGCTTCACCGGCTCGCAAGGTACTTTCCACTCCGAGCAAGCCATTGCCTACGGCACCAAAATGGTTGGCGGCGTGACTCCAGGTAAAGGTGGCACTACTCACCTGAATCTGCCGGTGTTCAACACCGTGCGTGAAGCCGTTGAGCAGACTGGCGCGACAGCCAGCGTGATCTACGTTCCTGCTCCGTTCTGCAAGGACTCGATCCTTGAAGCGGCCATGGGCGGCATCAAGCTGATCGTCTGCATCACCGAAGGCATCGCAACCATCGATATGCTCGAAGCCAAGGTCAAGTGTGACGAGTTGGGTGTGGTCCTGATCGGCCCTAACTGCCCAGGCGTTATCACCCCGGGCGAGTGCAAGATCGGTATCATGCCAGGTCACATTCACCTGCCAGGCAAAGTAGGCATCGTGTCGCGTTCCGGCACCCTGACTTACGAAGCTGTTAAGCAGACCACTGACGCTGGTTTTGGTCAGTCCACCTGCGTCGGCATCGGTGGTGACCCGATTCCAGGCTCCAACTTCATCGACATCCTGAAGCTGTTCCAGGAAGACCCGAAGACCGAAGCAATCGTAATGATTGGCGAGATCGGCGGTTCGGCTGAAGAAGAAGCCGCTGCTTACATCAAGGCTAACGTGACCAAGCCAGTTGTGTCCTACATTGCCGGCGTTACTGCGCCTCCTGGCAAGCGTATGGGTCACGCCGGTGCAATCATCTCCGGTGGCAAGGGTACTGCAGACGAGAAGTTCGCAGCCCTGCAAGACGCTGGTGTGAAAACCGTGCGTTCCCTGGCTGACATCGGTAAGGCCTTGGCCGAGCTGACCGGTTGGGAAGTGAAAAAAGCCTAAGGCTTTTTGATCTGAGAAAAGGCCACCTTCGGGTGGCCTTTTTTATTGCGGCCTGGGATGAACTGTTGCCGATGCGACAGCTTTTTGCACCAGCCCGACAGCCTGACCTGTGTCAGTGCCGCTGCTGCGTCAATTTAGTTAGGCTTGCAACTATTAGCACCTGCTCCGCCATAAGCGGCCCAGGGTGCTGCAGTGGCCCCGCTTAACCGGCTGGGTGACGTTTCCCCCGATCCATCGGGAAACCCTCGGAACTTTCGGTTTTCAACTTCCAACTTTCTGCCTGTGGTATTCCCTTCTATGACTCGTTTGAAAGGCTCGGATCTCCTGGCCCTCGGTTTTATGACGTTTGCGCTGTTCCTCGGCGCCGGTAACATCATCTTTCCACCCATTGCCGGCATGGCGGCGGGTGAAAATATTGGCCTGGCAGCGCTGGGTTTCCTGCTCACAGGTGTCGGCTTGCCGCTACTAACCATCGTCGCCTTGGCGCGCGTTGGCGGTGGCATGGCGCTGTTGACCGCGCCGCTGGGCAAGCGTGCCGGGGTGCTATTTGCGGTAGCGGTTTACCTGGCCATCGGCCCGCTGTTTGCCACGCCGCGCACGGCGGTGGTGTCGTTCGAGATGGGCGTCGCGCCGTTCAGTGGTAATAGCAGCACGGCGTTGCTGCTCTATACCTTGGCCTACTTTGCCGCCGTGCTGTTTCTGTCTCTCAACCCTGGGCAACTGGTTGACCGCATCGGCAAGTACATCACCCCGGTGCTGCTGGCGGCGCTGTTGGTATTGGGCGGCGCAGCGCTGCTGGTTCCGGCAGGGGAGATCGGCCAGGTTGCGCCGGATTATCAGAGCGCGCCTTTTGTGCAGGGTTTTCTGCAGGGCTACCTGACCATGGATACCCTCGGTGCACTGGTGTTCGGCATCGTGATTGCCACCGCAATACGTGACCATGGCGTGACCGATGGCAAGCTGATTACCCGCTACTCGGTGATTGCCGGCCTGATCGCTGCAGTTGGTCTGTCACTGGTGTATCTGGCGCTGTTCTATCTGGGCGCAACCAGTCAGGAGATTGCCGGTGAAGCACAGAATGGCGTTCAGGTTCTCACCGCCTATGTGCAGCACACCTTCGGCACCGCCGGCAGCCTGCTACTGGCCGTGGTGATTACCCTGGCCTGTCTAACTACCGCTGTGGGTTTGCTGACGGCCTGTGGTGAGTTCTTCAGCAGCCTGTTGCCAGTTTCTTACCGTGCGGTGGTGATCACCTTCGGTCTGTTCAGTCTGCTGGTAGCTAACCAGGGGTTGACTCAATTGATCAGCTTCTCGATTCCGGTGCTGGTAGGTTTGTACCCGCTAGCAATCGTGTTGGTGGCGCTGAGTCTGCTGGATGATCTGTGGTGTTCGTCGCCGCGGGTGTTTCGCCCGGTGATGACGGTGACCTTGGTGTTTGGTCTGGTTGACGGGATTGCCGCAGCGGGCGGCAAGGCGCTGATCCCAAGCTTCTTTAGCCAGTTGCCATTAGCAGACCAGAGCCTTGGCTGGTTATGGCCGGTGCTGCTGACCTTGGTTCTGGCTGCTGTAGTGGATCGCGTGCTGGGCGCGCCGAAAACCGTCGTAGTCTAAGTTCTGCGGTTTACCTTTCACTGGTTCCCCAAGGCCGCTCATTGAGCGGCCTTTTTGTTGGCCAGCTGAAAGCCAGGCCTGTCTATAATCGGCGCAGGTTAACAAGGAGTTTGCATGCTGATCAGTGATTACTACCTGCCGCATTTGCTGGCCGTTCTGTGGTTTGTGTTGTGTTGGGCTGGATACACCCGTTATGCCCAGGCTAAAGGCAGGACCACACCCTGTTTGGCGAGTGTATTGCACCTGTACCGTGAAGATTGGATGCGCCGCATGCTGTTGCGCGACAACCGTATCGCTGATGCCAATGTGATTGGCAACCTTGAACGCAATGCGTCGTTCTTTGCCTCCAGCACACTGATCATCCTCGCCGGTATTCTCACCGTGCTTGGCGCCTCTGATCGCGCGGTTTCGCTGCTGGCTGATCTGCCCTTTGTGCAGGCGGCCAGTCGTGAGCTGTCCGAGGTGAAGTTGTTGTGTCTGGGGGTGGTGTTCGTCTACGCCTTCTTTACCTTCAGCTGGTGCATGCGTCAGTACAACTTCTCGGCCGTGTTAGTGGGCTCTGCGCCGATGATTGGTGAGCGCCACGTCACCGAACAAGAGCGCAAGGCCTTTGCCGAGCGTACCGCGCGGGTGATTTCGATGGCGGCTAACCAGTTCAACCAGGGGCTACGTGCCTATTACTTCGGCATGGCGACCCTGGCCTGGTTTATCAACCCTTGGTTTTTCATGCTGGTCAGCACCGGTGTGGTATTGGTGTTGTACCGCCGCGAGTTTCATTCGGATGTGTTGGAAGTGATGGTCTATACCCAAACCCCGGCGTTTGAATCGCCCAAGGAGAAAAGCGAATGAGTATCCCGTTCTGGTGCATCTTTATCAGCGCATTATTGATTTTCATAGCCAAAGCACCGGTGGCCAAAGCCATGGCGAAGGAGGGTGATGGGCGCTATGACAACCACCATCCGCGTGCTCAGCAAGCGCGTTTGACGGGCTTTGGTGCGCGAGCGTTGGCCGCACATCTGAATAGTTTTGAAGCATTTCCGTTGTTTGCCGTTGGTGTGCTGATGGCCCATGTGACCAATAGCCACGGCATTGTGGTGGACGTGCTGGCGGTAACGTTTGTGGTGGCGCGGGTGCTGTATCTGTTTTTCTATTGGGCTGACCTGCATTGGCAGCGCAGTGTGGTCTGGGTTGTGGGCTTAGTATGCAGCCTGCTGCTGATGCTCACTCCGGCGCTTTAATCGGCTAGAAATAAAAAAAGGCCCGCAATGTGCGGGCCTTTTTTGTTTCAGCTGAAAGGCTTATTGGCCGTCAACCGCATCCTTGAGTTCATCACCGGCATCTTCCATGCCGTCAGCCGCATCATCGGCAGCGTCTTGAATTTTCTCGCCAGTGGTTGGCTCGTTGCCCATTACTTCATCGGCTTTCTGCTCGATGGCTTCGCCGGTTTCTTCAACGGCATCACCCATGGATTCCATGGCCTCAGCAGCGGACTCCTTGGCCGACTCTACTTTGTCTTCCGGGGTTTTCTCGCAAGCTGCCAGGCCGAGCATGGCGGCGAGAAGCAGGGCATAGGTGAATGGCTTTTGCACGGTTAGTACTCCTTGTAATGTAGTAATCAATACCTGATTGCGCAGGCATAGCCATTAAACAGCACTGTATCGACGAAGTTCCCTATTAATTGCCCGGTAGTTCTCATCAGCAGGCTCTCGCCGTGGTGCCGGGCTTTCTTTCAGCGGTTATCATGCTCACCCTTTGTACAGTTGCCCCTGAGTCTGAAGTCATGAGTGATTCCCCTATTGTTGAACGGGCGCAGCGTTTTTTATCGGTATTACGCCATTGCCAGGTGCTGGGGATGAGCGTACACAGCGCCGATTCGCACGGCCTGATCCTACGTTTGCCTTATAGCCCGCAAATTGTCGGTAACCCGGAAACTGGAGTGATCCACGGCGGTGCCATTACTACGCTGATGGATACCACCTGTGGCATTTCCACCGTGTGCGTGCTGCCTGAATTCGAAATTTGCCCGACCCTCGACTTGCGCATCGATTACATGCGCCCGGCCGAGCCGAATAAGGATGTATTTGGTTTCGCCGAGTGCTATCGGGTCACTGAGAACATCATCTTCACCCGCGGCTATGCCTATCAGGACAATCCTGACGAGCCGATTGCACATGTGGTCGGGGCGTTTATGCGCATGGGTAAACATGCACACAGTGGCAAAACGCTCACCAGCAGTGTTAAGGGAGGCGGCCAATGAGCACGCTGAATCTCAACCAGCTGGTGCGCGAAGCTCACGAACAGAACAACTACGACCCACTGATCAGCCTGATTCCCTATGCCAAGTTGCTTGGCATCGAGTGTCTGCGCCTTGGCGATGACATGGTGTTTCGCCTGCCGGCCAATCAGGACAATATCGGCAATCCGACATTACCCGCGCTGCATGGCGGTGTGATCGCCGGTTTTATGGAGCATTCGGCGATGCTCCATTTGCTGATGTTTATGGGCATTCCACATTTGCCGAAAATCATCGACTTCTCGATAGATTACCTGCGTGCAGGCCATTATCGTGACACCTTCGTGCAATGCCAGGTATGGCGTCAGGGCCGTCGGGTCGCCAACGTGGCTATCACTGCCTGGCAAACCAGCCAGACTGAGCCGATTGCTACGGCGCGGGCGCATTTTAAGGTTGATGAGCCTTAAGGGCTGCGAACCTGCGGGAAACTCCTCGTTTAACCATCGCTAAGGAATACTGAATGGATGCGCTGCTGATTCTGGGTGGCTTGCTGCTGATACTCGCCGGTTTGGTCTGGCTGGTAATGCGCGCCTTTGCAACCAGCCTGCTGTGGGGCTGGGCCAGTTTTCTGCCGCCATTTACCTTGCTGTATGTATTGCGTCACTGGCGTTCGGCGCGGCCCGCTTTGGCATTGGCTGGGCTGGGGTTTATTCCGTTGGTGGTCGGGTTGACCTTATTGGCCAGCCATGATGCGCAGCGTTTGGAAGCTATCCTCAGCCTCAAGTGGCTTAAACCTGAGGTGCAAGTGCCCGCTGAGCTGGCCATCGATTTACGCGGTGAGCTCAATGGTCGACCTTTTGCACCGCAACAAGCCGAACTGCTCGATGGCGTGCTGAGCTTGCGCGAAGGTCAGGACTTCTTCGCCCAGAGCGAGTTGATCATTCGTCTGCCGAAAGTGGATAAAGGCCCGGTAAGGGTTGATGTATTACCCGCTGATGAAGGCGTGTTGCCCGAAGTTGAAATCAGCTGGTTGCTACCCGAGCAGGAACTCCCTGAGGCGCGGCGTTTAAGCCGTGGCTACACCCTACACCTGGATCTGCAACCACTGGCCCCGAACAAACTGGTCGGTGACTTTCACTTGGTCCTGCCGCCCCAGTTTAAAACCACGCTGAGTGGCCGGCTTGAGCTGTACCGCAATGGCCTGCGCTACCAAGACGGTACGGTGGATCGAGCGTTTGATTCAGTCGATACCATCAGCCACGTCATTGAGGATTACTTAGAGCGCCGTTTTGCCACGCGTCAGGTGCAGTTGCAGCCCATTGGTAACCTGAATTTCCCTCTACAAAGCGTTGATCTGAATGTGCAAGCACAGATCAGCGGGGAGTTGCAGCAGCTGCCCATCATGCTGGAAAAACTGGACAAGCGCGGTTGGCAGGTTGTTGCTGATAGCTTTGCGCCGCTGCCCAGCGTTCTTACCCCACCTGTTGCAGAGAAACTTGCACCGGCTGCAGCTGCGGCTCCTGAGCGGGTGAGTCGGCCTCTGGATCGTCGGATACGCTTCAGCCTTGAAGGCTTACTGCGCAGCCCCAACCGCTATCAGAACCTCAGCATGCGTGCGGCCACTGAGCGCGGTAATACTGCCGAAGGGCGCTTCCAGGGTATTGATCATGACGGTCGGGTTATCCTGCGCCAGCGCATGAGCGGGCAGGGCGAAGTTAGCTACAGCCTGCTTCCGGAAGAGATTGTTCGTATCGAGTTGCTTGAGCCCTGAGCACCTATTGCGATCTGTTGCGCTTGTTTGTCGTTTTGACCCGCTGGAGGCTGCTGTTACTGGCGTAGCGTCTGCAGGTTTCTAGCGCAACAGGTTCTGCCACAAGCTGCAGTCAAGCACTTGAAATCCCACAACATGGCCCCATTTGTATGACATCCGCCGCATTGCGGCTTCGTCAATAAAGTGGAGTTAGAGACCATGAGTGTGGAAACTCAAAAAGAAACCCTGGGCTTCCAGACAGAAGTGAAGCAACTGCTTCATCTGATGATCCATTCGCTGTATTCGAACAAGGAAATCTTCCTTCGCGAATTGATTTCCAATGCCTCCGATGCCACCGATAAGCTGCGCTTCGAAGCCCTGGCCAAGCCTGAGCTGCTCGAAGGTGGTGCTGAGCTGAAGATCCGTGTCAGCTTCGACAAAGACGCCAAAACTGTCACCCTCGAAGACAACGGCATCGGCATGAACCGTGAGGATGCGATCACCCACCTGGGCACCATCGCAAAATCCGGCACCGCCGATTTTATGAAGCACCTCTCCGGTGACCAGAAGAAAGATTCGCACCTCATCGGTCAATTCGGTGTGGGCTTCTACTCAGCCTTTATCGTGGCCGACAAAGTGGATGTGTATAGCCGTCGCGCCGGCAGCCCGGCCAGCGAAGGTGTGCACTGGTCGAGCAAAGGCGAGGGCGACTTTGAAGTGGCCACTGTCGAGAAGCCCGACCGTGGTACCCGCATCGTGCTGCACCTCAAAGCGGCGGAAGACGAGTTCGCCGATGGCTGGCGTCTGCGCAATATCATCAAGAAATACTCCGACCATATCGCCCTGCCGATCGAGCTGCCGAAAGAACAAGCAGCTGCCGAAGGCGAGGAAGCACCCGCCGAAGTTGAGTGGGAAACCGTCAACCGTGCCAGCGCTCTGTGGACCCGTCCGCGTACCGAGATCAAGGACGAGGAATACCAGGAGTTCTACAAACACATCGGCCACGATTTTGAGAACCCGCTGAGCTGGAGCCACAACAAGGTTGAAGGCAAGCTGGAATACACCTCGCTGCTGTATACACCGGCGCGTGCCCCCTTTGATCTATACCAGCGTGAAGCGCCACGTGGCCTGAAACTCTACGTGCAGCGTGTCTTCGTCATGGATCAGGCCGAGTCCTTCCTGCCGCTGTACCTGCGCTTTATTAAGGGCGTGGTCGACTCCAATGACCTGTCGCTGAACGTCTCCCGCGAAATCCTGCAAAAAGATCCAATCATCGACTCGATGAAGTCGGCGCTGACCAAGCGTGTATTGGACATGTTGGAAAAATTGGCGAAAAACCAGCCAGAAGAATACAAAAGCTTCTGGAAGAACTTCGGTCAGGTGCTTAAAGAAGGCCCGGCAGAAGACTTCGCCAACAAGGAGAAGATCGCCGGCTTGCTGCGTTTTGCCTCCACCCGCACCGAAGAGGGTGAGCAGAGCGTCGGCATGGGCGAATACATCGCCCGCATGCAGGAAGGTCAGGACAAGGTCTACTACCTCACCGGCGAATCCTACGCCCAGGTGAAGAACAGCCCGCACCTGGAAGTGTTCCGTAAGAAAGGCATTGAAGTGCTGCTGCTCACCGACCGTATCGATGAGTGGCTGATGAGCTACCTCACCGAGTTCGACGGTAAGCACTTTGTCGACGTGGCCCGTGGCGACCTGGACTTGGGCAAGCTTGACTCGGAAGAAGACAAGAAGGCGCAGGAAGAAATCGCCAAGACCAAAGAAGGTTTGGTTGAGCGGCTGAAAACCGCATTGGGCGAGCAGGTGGCTGAGGTGCGAGTTTCCCATCGTCTGACTGATTCGCCGGCGATTCTGGCCATTGGCGAACAGGACCTCGGTTTGCAGATGCGCCAGATTCTCGAAGCCAGCGGGCAGAAGGTGCCGGAGTCCAAGCCAATCTTCGAATTCAACCCAGGCCACCCGCTGATCGAAAAGCTCGATGGCGAGGCTGACGAAGCGCGTTTTGCTGATCTCAGCCACATCCTCTTCGACCAGGCCGCCTTGGCCGCCGGGGATAATCTGAAAGATCCGGCAGCCTACGTGCAGCGCTTGAACAAGCTGTTGGTCGAACTGTCGGCCTAACCGTCGGAAACACTGAAAAGCCCGCCATTGGCGGGCTTTTTTGTTTGTGACAGATTGATAGGCACGTTACGATTATCCATCATGCTGGCATTGCGCTATTAGTGCGGCACAACCGATGTAGTCTTGGGGTGGTATGCAGTTTCTTGATCAGTTGTTTATCACCAACGCGGATCCCAGTGTTCTGGTGCTTAGCAGTCACGACCCGCTGCTGGTTGTGATGTCGCTGTGCATCGCCGTGTTTACCTCCGGTATGGCTTTGCAGTTAGCCGGTGTCGCCCGTAACAGTGAGTCGCTCTGGTGGCGGCACGTCACCATTCTCACCGGTTCGCTGGCACTCGGCGCGGGTGTCTGGGCCATGCATTTTATCGGCATGTTGGCGTTTCAGCTGTGCGCCGAGGTGCGTTTTGATCTGGGCATTACCTTGCTGTCGATGTTGCCAAGCCTGGCAGCGTCTTGGGTAGCATTGAACCTGTTGGCACGGCGCAATTTGAGCTTGGTGCAGTTATGCATCGGTGGCGTGCTGGTGGGGGCGGGCATCGGTGCGATGCATTACAGCGGCATGGCAGCGATGCAGATGGCACCACTGTTGCGCTATGACTCTTGGATGTTCGCGCTGTCGATTTTGGTGGCTGTCGGCTTGGCAATTCTCGCCCTGTGGGTGCGTTTCGGTTTGCATGGCCGGCTACCCGAGATCTGGGCACTGTTGCTCAGCGCTGTGGTCATGGGCTTGGCCATTAGTGGCATGCATTACACCGGTATGGCGGCTGCGCGTTTTGTCGGTACGGCTGAGTCGGATCTGCCGATTGCTATGGTCGACAGCTTGTACCTAGGCAGCTCTATTTCATTGGTTACGATTGCCTTGACGGTATTCGTCGTCGCGGCCAATGCCTTGTTACGTTACCGCTACCTGAGCCAGCAACTGCGTGCCAGCGAGCAGCATCTGCGCTCGATCTTCGATACGGCGCTCGACTCAATTCTGACCATTGATCATACCGGCACTATTCGCTCAGCCAACCGCGCGGCGACGCGCCTGTTGGGTTGGAAGCCGGAGGAGATGGTTGGTCTGCCCATGCGCAAGCTACTCAATGAGCACGATGCTGACTCATTCGAAGCGCACCTGCGAACGTACTTGAAAAGTGGTGTGGTCAGCCTGCCAGGGGCTGAGCAAGAGTTGCTGTGTATCGCCTGTGATGGCCAGGAAAAGCCCGTTCGCATCAGTATTGGCATTACCCGTTCGGGCAGTCACCCATTGTTCGTGGTGTTTGCGACTGACATCAGTGAGCGGCAAAAAATGGAGCAGGCGCTAAGCGAGAGCGAGCAGCAATATCGCTCGTTGATTAGCAATATTCCTGGGGTTTCATTCCGCTGTTTGCTGGATGAAGACTGGACCATGTTGTTTATCAGCGATGCGGTGCAGGGGCTGACTGGCTGGAGTGCTGATGACTTCATCAGTCGGCGTCAATCTATCGCAGCGCTTTATCACCCTGATGACTACCAGCCGGTTGCCGAACAAGTGCTGGCGGCCATCGAGCAGAGGCGCAATTACACCGTCGAATACCGTCTGTTTGATCGCGATGGTAAGGAACACTGGATCTGGGAAAGTGGCAGTGCCGTGTGCGATGAGCAGGGTGAGCCACGTTGGATCGACGGCGTATTGATCGACCAGACCGAAACCAAGCTGCGTAACGCCGAATACGAAGGCAAGGTGAATGCCATCAGCAAGGCCATGGCATTGGTTGAGTACGACCTGCAAGGCTGTATTCTGGATATCAACGACAACGCCCTCGACCTGTTCGGTTATCCGCGTGCGGAGGTTGTTGGCCAGCACCACAGCCTGTTTTGCGATCCGTTATATGTCGACAGCGAGGACTACCAGCAATTCTGGGCCGGGCTGACCAATGGTCTGTTCTTCGCCGGTGAATACCGGCGCATTGGTCAGGGTGGGCGTGAGGTCTGGATGCAGGCGACCTATAACCCGATCCTCAATGCCGATGGCAAGCCGTTTAAAGTGGTCAAATTAGCCACCGACCTCACGCCGAGGCGGCTGATGGAGCAGGAAATGCGCGCGGCTCGTGATCGTGCCGAGGCAGCAGCAGCCGCGCGCAGCAGTTTCTTGGCCAATATGAGCCATGAAATTCGTACGCCGATGAACGCCATCATTGGCTTCACCGAGTTGCTGATCAGCACGCCGTTGTCCGATGAGCAGCGCCGTCACCTGTATACCGTGCAGCAGGCCTCGCGTTCTTTGTTGGGCTTGCTCAACGATATTCTCGATACGGCTAAGCTGGACCGCGGCGCCATTGAGCTGGAAGACTTGGATTTCTCCCTGCGCGAGTTGTGCGAGCAGGTTTGCGCCACCCAGCACTTGGGGGCCGAAGCCAAAGGCTTGCAGTTGCAGTTGGATTACCCGGCGCAACTGGCCGAGTTCTATCGCGGCGACGCCTTGCGCTTACAGCAAGTGCTGACCAACCTGCTGGGTAATGCGGTGAAATTCACCAGCCAAGGGCAGGTGTGTTTACACGTACAGGGTGAGCCTGGCGCTATACGCCTGGTGGTTGAAGACAGCGGGATTGGTATTGCTGCAGATCGTTTAGAAAAAATCTTCGAACCCTTTGCCCAGGCGATGCCTCGATGAGCCGGCGCTTTGGCGGCACGGGCTTGGGCACCACTATCTCGCGGCAGTTGGTTGAGTTGATGGGCGGTTGTCTGCGGGTTGAGAGTACACTCGGCGAAGGCAGCCGCTTTATTGTCGAACTGCCGCTGCGTGCCGGAAAACGGCTGGAACCACAGGTACGCCAAGCTCTGCCGGTGCTGGCTGAGCTGAATATTTTGGCGGCCGATGACGTGCCGCAGAATTTGGAGCTGTTACAGCTCAACCTGCAGCGCCTGGGTCATCAGGTCACCTGTGTGGCCGATGGTCAGGCCGCTGTAGAGGCCTTCGCCAACACCTCTTTTGATCTGATTTTGATGGATGTACAAATGCCACTTGTCGATGGCCTGGAGGCCTCTCGACGTATTCGTGCTCTGGAAAGTGCCAGTCAGCGAGCGGCGATACCGATCATCGCCCTGACCGCTAGTGTGTTGGATCAGGATCGCCAGGCGGCGCTGGATGCGGGGATGAATGGCTTTGCTACTAAGCCACTTGATATGGCTGCGTTGCTGGGTGAAATGGCTCGCCTGCTGGGCCTTACTGAGGCGCTGCCGGCTGACGCGCGTGCAAGGGTTACCCCTGAAGGGTTGTTTGACTGGCAGCGCGGCGCAAGTCTGTGGGGCGGGCCTGTACAAATGAGTCAGGCCATTCGGCGCTTTCTCAATGATCAGGGCGCGCTGGTTGAGCAGTTGAGCGCCATGCTCGAGAAAAATGATTGGGATACTGGCCGCAATTTGGCGCACCGCTTGCGCGGTGCCGCGGGCAATCTTGCATTGACCCATCTAGCAAGCCTTGGGATGACGCTAGAGCAGGCGTTCAGTCAGCGTGAGAGCCTGCATCTACACAGTCTCTTGCAGGAGTTGTCGCGCGCATTGGCGGCTGTATCCGAGGCGTTGCCGCAAGTGTCTGAAGATACTGCAGAGGCGCGCGCGTTCAATTACGAGCAAGTGCGTGGGGCGTTGCAGCGCCTACAGGAAACCCTCTGTCGCGGCGCGCTGGATGATCAGGCGTTGCAAGACCTTAGTGAGGGGCTACACAGTGGCCCACAGAAAGTGGCTTTGACGGAAGTGCGTCGAGCCCTCGACGACTTTGATTTTGATCTGGCGCAGCAATGGCTAAGTAAGCTGGCGAACCAGTTGCAAGACGAGGAAGCCCAGACACCATGATAACGCCAGCCGATTCTCGTCCACTGCTCCTGTTGGTTGATGACGAAGCGACCAACCTGCAAGTGCTCAGGCATATCCTGCAGGATGACTACCGCCTGCTATTTGCCAAGGACGGAGCCAAGGCCCTGGAAATGGTCGAACGTGAACGTCCTAACCTGATTTTGTTGGATGTGATGATGCCGGGTATGACCGGTTATGAGGTCTGCCAAGCACTCAAGACTCAGCCTGAACTAGAGGCCATTCCGGTGATCTTTGTCACGGCATTGGCAGATGTTGAAGATGAAACTCGCGGCTTTGCAGTCGGAGCGGTTGATTACATCACCAAGCCCATCAGTCCGCCGATTGTTCGGGCGCGGGTGCGCACGCACCTGTCACTGGTACGTATGGATGAACTGCGCCTGACCCGTTTGCAGATCGTCCAACGTCTGGGCATGGCTGCTGAGTACAAGGACAACGAGACTGGGCTGCATGTCATCCGCATGAGCCACTTCTCTAAGGTTTTGGCCTTGGCGGCGGGTTATAGCGAAGCGGCGGCCGAAGAATTGCTTAACGCAGCACCGATGCATGATGTCGGTAAAATTGGCATCCCCGATGCGGTACTGCGCAAGCCCGGCAAGCTCGATGAGCAGGAATGGGCGGTGATGCGTCAGCATGTTGAAATCGGCGCGCAGATTATCGGCGAACACCCTTCAGGCTTGTTGCGCACCGCTCAGCGAATTGCCTTGACGCACCATGAGAAGTGGGATGGCAGTGGTTACCCTAATGGGTTAACTGGTGAAGATATTCCTCTAGAAGGTCGCATCGTGGCGATTGCCGATGTGTTTGATGCGCTGACCAGTGTGCGGCCCTATAAGGCGGCTTGGTCGGTGGAGGATGCCGTGGCGCTGTTACAGAAGGAAAGCGGTCGGCATTTCGATCCGCAACTGGTCGAGCTGTTTATTCAGCAATTGCCGGCGATTCTGGAAATCAAAGAGCGCTGGGCTGAACAAGCGTAACTGCGAAACAGGCTGAAACCTTTGCCCTGTGTGCTGTCTGCTGCTGCGCTTGGTCATCCGGACACTGCGGACTATGGTTGTTGTTCTGCTCAACCCCATCAGGAAATCGCCATGTCTACGAAAACTCTATTGCCCCTGTTATGTGCTGGGATGATCGGTATGGCCGATGCGGCCGTAGTGGTTAAACCGCTGCCGTATGAAATTGACGGTGAAGCGTTCGAAGGCCTAGTGGTTTATGACGATGCAGTCACGACGCCGCGTCCGGGTCTGCTGATGGTGCCTAACTGGATGGGCGTTAGTGAAAACGCGACAACCAAGGCCGCGCTGCTGGCTGGCGACACATACGTCATATTCGTTGCTGACATGTACGGCAAAACTATTCGTCCGACTAATGCCGATGAAGCCAAGGTGGCCGCTACAACGGTGCGCAGTGATCGGCCGTTGATGCGTAAGCGTGCGCAAGCGGCGGTTAATGTACTCAAGGCACAGGCGGGGTCAGTGCCGTTGGATATTTCGCGGCTGGGCGCGATCGGCTTCTGTTTTGGTGGCGGCACCGTGCTGGAATTGGCCCGCTCAGGCGCAGATCTGAAAGGCTTTGTGTCTTTCCATGGCAACTTGGATACACCGGACCCGCGTGATGCGCAAAACATCAAAGCGCCGGTCCTGGTGCTGCATGGCGCGGATGACCCATCCGTATCGCCCGAGCAGCTGGCGGGTTTTGTAACGGAAATGAAAGCAGCCAAGGTCGACTGGCAGTTGGTCAGCTATGGCGGTGCCGTGCATTCCTTTACCAACCCACAAGCCAATGATCCTGGGCGCAATGCTTATCACCCGGTTGTGGCCGCACGTTCGTTCAAAGCCATGAATGATCTATTTGCGGAAACCTTCGGCCAGTAGGGTTTGAGCGGGGAGGCCGGGCGGCCTTCCCGCTGTTGTACTTACATCCCCGGCAAAACAGCAATATCAATGATATTGCCCGGTAGGCCGACCACATCGCCCAGCGTCGTTGGCTTAGCGCTGGCCAAGTCAACGGTGTGCAGCGTGGTGCCGGTCAACAGGTAAGCGGTGTTGCCGCCTTTGCCGTCGCTGGCAATGTCCATTGCAGCGGCCTTCAGCCCATCGACGATCTTGCCGACTGCTTGCTGGACGCCATCGTTAGGCGGGTTTTGCAGCATCAGGCTGCTGCTCGCCAAGTCCACGTTGTACAGCGCGGTAGCCTGGGTGCCGGCATAGGAGTTGGTGTAAGCACCGGCCATAACCTGAGCGCTTTTACCCTTATAGGAACCGTCCGCGTCATAGGCCACTGAGCCATCGACTACTACTTCACCCGTTTCGACGTTGACGCGAAAGTTGGTGCCATCGGCGGCCAGCATGCGCAACTTATCGGCCACTGGGTTGAAGTCGATCACCGCTTGACCGCTGCTCGGCAGCTGCTTGTTGAGAGTGGCAACCTTGGTAGCTGCGCCAGTGGACAGGTCCAGGGTGTAGAGCTGATTGTCACCGCCCAACGCATAGAGCATGCCGTTAGCTGGGCGCACATCAAGGCCGCGCAGGGGACTTGGGCTGTTGGTGGCCATGCTGGCGGTGACTTTCTGAGTGGCGCTATCAATCTTGAACAGCTGGCCATCGGCACCCAAAGCCAGCAGTGTGGCGGCGCTGGCAGTGCCGGCAGCAAGGCTTAGAGTGGTGGTGGCAATGGCAATAGTCAGTACGGCGTTGAGCTTGTTCATGTGTGTTCTCTCATGAGGTTATCCAGCATCGATGCAAGGCCTAATAGCGTCTGCCTTGCAGGTGCCTCGATGAAACACCTGATAGCTATACCCATGAGTTGGCGTCTGGATGTCGCCGCCTGAAAATAAATTCAGTTTTTTTGCAAACGGCTTCAGTTGGCCGAAGCCATTACCGCGCGACCGATGTACAGCACCTTGCCGGTTGGCCGGTCCTTTGGTGAGCCTCCGGCCGGCTCCAGGGTCAGTTCGAACAGTTGGCCGGGTTGTACGGCGCCAATCTGTTCGGCGGTTAGTTGCAATGGCTTGCCCGGCTCGACCAGACCCAGTGAGCGCGGGCCGATGGCCGGATCGATCAGCGTCCAGAACTGTACAGAACGGTCGGCCGGGATCTGATCTTCCAGCAGCGGTTGCAGGCGTAGGCTGCCAGTGCCATCCACATGCACCACCCAACCTGGCTTAGCCGCCTCTCCTGGGGCTTGCAGCACCACGGTGTAGCTGTTGGCGGCAGTATCAGTGCGCCATAGATCAGGCAGCACGGCGATGATCAGGGCGAAGGCCAGGGCGGCGCTAGTGAGGCGCCAGGTGGTCAGGCTCTGCCACCAGACCAGCCAGCTGTTGACGCGGCTGACGGCTGGCGTCAGGCCGAGGCTGTCCTGCAGGCGTTGCCATAGTTGCGTTGAGGGTGTCTGCGGTGGCAACTGGTCGCTCAGCTCAAGAAAGTGTTGCTGCCACTGCAGGGCCATTTGCGCGGCTTGGCTGTCGTGCTCAATTAGCTCGCGCACTTCAGCGGCTTCGGCCTCATCGAGCAGGCCCAGGACGTACTCGCCGATCAATGCGCGGCGTTCGGCAGGTTGCTGCGTAATCATGCGTGCAAACACTCCTGCAGTGCGCGCAAACCAGCGCGGATACGGCCTTTGATGGTGCCCAGTGGGGTGGTCAGGCGGTTGGCGATTTGTTCATGGGTCAGGCCGCGATAGAAGGCCAGCAGGATCGGGTGACGGCGATTACGTTCGATGCCCTGCAGGCAGCGGCGCAGTTGCTGATGTTCGCCTTGTTGTTCCAGCAGTTCGGCGGCCTGTGGGCTGTCGTCGGCAGCGCGTTCGATAAAGTCGTCATCCAGTTCCACCGTGCGACCCCGGCTGCGTAGCTGGTTCAGCGCGCGGTAGCGCAGGATGCTGTAGATCCACGCGCGACCGCTGCCGAGAGCTCGCTGAAAGCGCTGGGCGTTGCGCCAGATCTGCACAAAGGCATCGTGCACACAGTCTTCAGCTTGATCACGACGGCCGAGCAAGGTGATTGCCAACCCGAGCATCTGCGCGGCCTCCTGTTGGTAGAGCGCCTGGAATGCGCGTTCGTCCTGCTGAGCACAGGCTTCCAGATGGCTTTCGTAATCAAACAGCGGCTGCGCCATGCACCGGGTTCCTGAGTGTGTGAGCGTGCCAAGGGTTATACCCGAGCAAGTGCTGTTTAGATGTCTCGGGAGTGCAACAAATCTTCTCGGTCAGCGTGGCAGCTCGATTCGTGCGGTCTCGCCTGGCACTGTTGGCCAGTCCTGCGCGGCCCAGCGTTGGCGGGCCTGGTCGATTAGCGCCTGGTCGCTGGCGACGAAATTCCAGTTGATCCGCCGTGGGCCGATCGGCGCGCCGCCAATCAACACCAAGTGGCTTTCGCTGCAAGCGCTGAGGGTATAAGCCTCGCCTTCGGGCAGCACCAGTAGGCCGCGTAAAGGCAGTTGTTGGTCGTCCAATGTCGCCTCGCCATCAATCAGGTACAGCGCACGTTCGGCATGTTCGGCGGGTATCTGTAGCGCGGCGCCAGCGGCCAATTTGATCTCGGCATATACAGTTGGCGAGCAAACTGGCACGGGTGATTGCAGACAGAAGCCTGTGCCCGCAATCAGGCAGATGTCCACGCCCATGCTGGTACTGCGCGGCAGGTTGCTAGCGGGATGATGGCTGTAGCTGGGTTCGCCTTGCTCATCGGCTGCGGGCATGGCTAGCCACACCTGCAGGCCATGCATACGTGAGCCGCTCTGTTGCAGGCTATGTGGGGTGCGCTCGACGTGTGCCACGGCTTTGCCTGCGGTCATCCAGCTGACTTCGCCGGGGCTGACCACTTGATCCGAACCCAGGCTGTCTTTGTGTTGCAACTGCCCCTCGAACAGGTAGGTGAGGGTGGAGAGGCCTATGTGTGGATGCTGGTTAATGTTCATGCCGCTGCCGGCCGGATAGGTGTTCTCAAGAATATGGTCGAAAAATACGAACGGGCCGACGCTGCGGCATTTGGCCGAGGGCAGGGGGCGCAGAATGGGCTGCCCGGAGATATCTTCCTGGCGCGGCGTGATCCGCAGAAAGTCGTTCATGCAGGGTCCTCGTTTAGCCGGGTGTTGACCTGTACGTCGCTGCTGGTCATCAGCTTGTGAATAGGGCATTTGTCGGCGACGCGCAGCAGTTGTTGGCGCTGGGCGTCATCCAGTGCGCCATGCAGGGTCAATTTGACGTCCAGGCGGTAAATGCCTTGGCGCTCCTGGCTGTCATCGCGACTGAGCGTTACGTCCAGGCCTTCCAGCGGCAAACCGCGCTGTTTGGCATAAAGCGCCAGGGTCAGCGCCTTGCAAGCGCCTAGGGCCGCGTCGAACAGGTCATGGGGTTCAGGCGCTGCACCTTCGCCGCCGAGCTCCACCGATACATCGCTGTGCAGGGTGTGGGGACCGATGTTGATGCGTTGCAACAGGCCTTTCTCATTACTGATACTGATCATTTGAGCTCCTGAGGCTGAAACCATAATTCCTTGCGAGCAAAAGGCGTCGCTGGGGGCAAGTCGGGGTTATGCAGTTCGATAACGCGGCGGTTTTGTAGGTTGGCCTGGCGCAAGGTCGCGCCGTGATACTGCTGGAACAGACGTTGAAAACTGCCATCGGCAATCATCGCTTCCAGGCCGCGCTCGATGTCGCTCGCCAGGTCTGGCCGGTTGCGCGAAGTGAAGAAGTAAAACGCGGTTGGGTAATGCAGCAGCAGGTGCTCATCGACACTCAGCTCCAGCCCGTTTGCAGCGGCGCGTGTTTGCTCCTGCCAAGCCACTACAGCTTCACGGGGAAACAAATCGAAGCGCCCGGCGGCAAGCATCTGGAACAGGCCTTGATAATGCTGGCTGGTGACGACCTGTAAACCATTGGCGCGCAAAATAGCGGTATCCGGCCAGTCATGACGCTGGCCGAAGCTAAAGCGCTTCAGGTCATTGAGGGTGCGCACGGTGGCCAATTGTTCAGCGGCGGCGCGACGCTGTAACAACACGCGCCAGCCAATCAGGCCACGATAAATCGGGATGCGGATTGGTAATAAGCGTTCTTCACGCTCGCGGGTGGTCATGGTCCACATCACTTGCACACTTTTGCTGTCATGCTCGATGGCCAGCAGTGCGCGGCTTTGCGCCATGGGCACGGGTGTCGCCTGCAGCTGGTAGCGCCCGGGTGTGCGTTCTAGAGCCGCCGTCAGCAGCGCCAGGGCATAGGTTTCAGGGTCGATGCCGTCAGAGTGCAGCGGGTAGTTTAACTGCTCTGTCGCATAGGCTGTTGGCAGGCACAGTAAGGTAAAAAGCAGACGGGTGTGCAGGCGTTTTAGCCAGGTTCGTTGCCTGTGTAGTGGGGCTGAAGCCATTGCAGCAATCCTGGTTTGTGAACTAGACATCAGTGTAGTGAGTCAATTGCGCTCACGTCTTCAAGAGGGTTGGGGTTTGAAACGACTTGCGTTGAGTCTTGCTGTTCTTGTCACTGTTTTAAGTCCACTGGCCCAGGCTCGCGAGTATCGCTTTAGCGATGCTCACTTGCATTACGTCGATTTCTTTCAGGAAAGCGCCGGCATGACTGAGCTGTTTGAGCAGATGGCCGCTGGCAATATCGAGCATGTGATGCTCTCGGGTATTCCGGTGGCGAAGAAGTGGCATGAGAACGAGCCAAAGCGCCCGCGTTACTACGCCGGTGACGATGCTGACGCCTATTGGTACAGCGCCACTGATGTGCTGGTGGCGCATGCTTACAAGCAAGTGCCTGCCGAGCAACGTAAGCGTTTGCATCCGTTTCTTTCGGGTTTCAATCCGAATGACAAAAATGCCGACGCCCACATCCGTCGCATGCTCGAACTGGATCCGGGTTTGTGGCAGGGCATCGGCGAGATCTTCACCCGGCATGACGACTTGACTGCGCTGATCGATGGCGAGACTCCCCGGGCCAACAACGAAGCGCTGGCTCGGGTTTTTCATCTGGCCGCCGAATACGATCTGCCGGTGATGCTGCACTCCAATATCACTTCCAAGCGTGAGCGTAATCCGTTGTACCTGCAGGAAATCGAGGATCCGCTGCGTAACCATCCGCATGTGCGGTTTATCTGGGCACATGCCGGCACCAGCATGGAAATCCACCGGCATCAGGAAAAGCTAGATTTCCTCTTGCCCAACTTGAAACGGATGCTCAAGCAATACCCCAATCTGTATGTCGATCTGTCGTGGACCATGCTCCAGCCCTACCTGCTAGATGCCGACGGTAAACCTGATCCGGCTTGGGTGGAGCTGGTCAGCAGTTATCCCGCGCGCTTTATGCTCGGCTCCGACGTGGTGGGTCGATTTAATGGCTTGGCTGATTACATGAATGGCTTCAAAGCCTTTCTCGACGCCTTACCAGAGGACGTTGCCCATCAGGTGGCGCGCGATAACTTCCTTGCGGTGTTGCCGCGTAAGGTGCAGGCCGAGCTGATCGATTAGGGTTGTCATCGCGCTGTCACACCGGTGTCATAGGCTCGCGCTCATCTAAAAAGGAGCGCGATATGCAATACACCCGTTTCAGTGCTTTGGCGGCACTCGTCATGATCAGTGGGCTAACGCAGGCTGAAGTGCGCGTTGAAGGCCCTATCGAGTACGGCGTTTTTGCCAGTGACTATCAGGATTACCAAGCCGGTGAGCGGGTGTTGACCCGCAGCAACCAGCAGATCGAGCCAGGCAACATTATTCCGGCCAAGCTCGGTACCAAGTTCGGTCTGCGTTACAACCTGGTCGGTAAAGTGGCCGCTGATTCGCCTCTCACCTTGCTGTACCTCACGCCGGGTGTGGTCACCCCGCAAGGCGTGCGGCATGACAAGTACGTGGTGACGCAAAAGCTGGTCCCAGGCGCCCCGCAAGATGTAATGGCCTTCGAGTTCACCGAAACCCATGAGGTGGTGCCCGGAGAGTGGCACTTTATGGTGTTCCAGGATGATCGCAAACTAGTGGAGCAGCGCTTTACCGTGCGTTGATAGCTAACGTTGTTACCCAGCCCGAGCCGCTTGATGCGCCTCGGGTTTTTGCTTTTATGGGGTGCGCAATGCGCCTCGTACCTGGTCATGCTTTGCCTGACTCATATGCGAAGAACAGCCGTAATTACGCCGATTTTCCTCGCGGTTGTTATTTCCCGTTGACGGGTTGGCAGTGATGCAACACTTTGTTACTTTGCATGTACTATCGTACCAACTTGATTATTTAACTGGCTTACATACGAGTTTTGCATGGCGCGGTAGGGTTTCTGTTGTGGGTATTGGTCGCTGATGCGCCACGTCACAACAGCCGAGAGACGAATAAAAACAGGGTGGCCCTAGAGCTGCCCAAAAATCTTGGCCAAATAAGGGTGTTATTGATGAAGATGAAAGTGGGCTTTCCCAAGCTGCAATTCCGTCCGTGGCAAGCCGGTGCAGCCTTGGCGCTATTACCGCTGCTGGTGACTAACGCGATACAGGCAGCAGAGTTCAGCTTTGCTGATAATCAAGTCACCGGCTCCATCGATACCACCGTGTCCTACGGCTCAATGTGGCGCGTGCAGGGGCGCGACAAGGGCAACATCAGTGATATCAACGCTGATGACGGCAACCGCAACTTCGATACCGGCCTGGTTTCCGAGGTCTACAAGGCCACTTCCGATCTTTCCGCGCGGTATCAGAATTACGGGTTGTTCGTACGCGGTACCGCGTTCTATGACACCCAGATCATGGACAAGCGTAACGACTACTACTCCACCACCGATGGTATCGAACGCCCCAGTCAGAACTTTCCTAACGACAACGAATTTACCGAAGGCACCCGCCATAACGCCGGGCGCAAGGCGCAGATTCTTGATGCCTACGTGTATGGCAACTGGGATATCTATGAAAAGCCGCTTTCGGCCAAAGTAGGTCGCCAGGTGATCAACTGGGGGGAAGGCGTGTTTTACCGTGGCGGGGTGAACACCACTAACCCAGTAGACGCTACCAAGTTTCACTTGCCAGGCTCCGAATTGAAGGAAGTGCTGGTGCCGATGGAGTCCTTAAGCTTCAACCTGGGGCTGACCGATAACCTCTCGATGGAGGCGTTCTATCAGTGGAAATGGCAAGAGACTCAGCTAGATCCAGCCGGTACGTATTTTGGCAGTACAGATCTATTTGCTGAGGGTGGCAATACGGCTTACACCACCGAAACAGCCCTGGCGCCGGCCATGCGCGGTTACAACACGGTTGTAGATTTAGTGCCGGGGCTGCTAGGCACGGGCTCGCGAGGCCCCAATGCCTACCTCAACCCGGAAACCGGGGTATTCAAGGTTGCCAACATTGGCAAAGATATCGAAGCCGATGACAGCGGTCAGTTTGGTGTGGCTTTTCGTTATGTGGCCGAGCAGCTGAACTCTACCGAGTTCGGTTTCTACCTGGTTAATTACCACGCCAAAGAACCGCAGATTGCCATTGATCTCCAAGACTTCCAGGGCGTTGATATGGCGACCTTAGGCAGTCTTGCCGGTGATGCTGCCGGCGCTCTTGCTACCTTGGACATGGCCGGCAATGCAGAGGCACGCCGCGATTATGTGGAAGATATCCGCATGTACGGCTTCAGCTTTAACACCACGATCGGCGATGCCTCGTTCTCTGGCGAGCTGGCCTACCGTCCAAATGCCCCCATCAGTATTTCCGCGACCGATGATTTGCTGGGAGATCTTCTCACTCAGGGCGTCATGGGTTCCAACCTGCTCGACAGTGCAGTAGATGGCCATGCAGCCTGTGCGCAAGTTTCCGGTAAAGCATTGTGCCGCTCGCAGATTTTTGAAAACTACGAGCGCGCCGAGACCTACAACATCGCCTTATCAACCATCTATAACTTTGGGCCTCTGGTCAGCTTTGACTCGGTGATGGGTGTAGCGGAAGTGGCCTCGCAGCATGTCCGGGGCAGCCGTTTGAAATACACCGCCTACGACGGCAGTACACGCAAATTCGCCAGTAGCGCCGACCAGGCGTACGTCAGCCCGGAAAATGGCGATTCCGATCAGATCAGCCGCGACAGCTATGGCTACACCTTGCTGCTATCTGGTAGCTGGAACGATGTGTATGCCGGGGTGAGGTTGTCGCCTTATGTCGTCTACCAGGATGACTTTCAGGGCAATTCGGAGCGCACGGGTAACTTTATCGAAGGACGTAAGGCGTACACCCTGGGAATGGATGCCAGTTACTTGAATAGTTTCGAAGTGGGCCTGCAGTACACCGAGTATTACGGGGCGGGGGGCAATAACTCGATGCGCGACCGCGACAACGTTTCGTTGAGCGCCAAGTACTCGTTCTGAAGCCCTGCGACCTGCGCACGCGGGCTGCCCCGAATTCTGGAGAAACCTTATGTTGAAGCACTGCACCCTGTTGGCCACTGCCCTAATTCTGGCCAGCGCTAGCACCGGTAGCCTGGCTGGCGTTTCGGCCGAGCAAGCCGCCACTCTAAAAACCACCCTGACGCCCATGGGCGCGGAAATGGCCGGCAATGCGGCAGGTACCATACCGGCCTGGACGGGCGGCATGACCCAATCTCCGGCAGGCTACAAAGGCTCGGGCCAGCACCATGTTGACCCCTTCGGTGGTGAGCAGCCGCTGTTCACCATTACCAAGGCCAACCTTGAACAATACAAGGCGAACCTTACGCCGGGGCAGATCGCGCTTTTCAATTTCTACCCGGAGAGCTTTCAGATTCCGGTGTACCCAACTCATCGCAGTGGTTCGGCGCCGCAGTGGGTGTATGACAATACCTTCAGTAATGCCACCAGCGCCAAGCTGCTCGATGGCGGCAATGGTTTTGCCGACGCTTATGGCGGCATCCCGTTTCCCATTCCGCAGAGCGGCGTCGAGGCAGTGTGGAACCACATCACCCGTTACCGTGGTACCTATGTAGTGCGTCGTTCTGCTGAAGCTGGGGTGCAACGCAACGGCCAGTACTCGCTTGTAACCTCTGAAGATGAAGCGCTATTTCGCTTCTACAACCCCAAGAGTAATGACAGCGAGTTGAACAATACCCTGTTCTATTACATGACCTTTACCACTGCTCCAGCACGCTTGGCAGGCAATGGCGCACTGGTGCAAGAGATGCTTGACCAGGTTAAAGAGCCGCGACAGGCCTGGGGCTACAACCCAGGACAGCGCCGCGTAAGGCGGGCGCCAACCTTGGCCTACGACACGCCAATCGAATCTTCGGATGGCCTGCGCACGGCGGATGACACCGACATGTACAACGGTGCGCCAGACCGTTACGACTGGACGCTAGTGGGCAAGAAGGAAATCTACATCCCCTACAACAACTACACAGTCACCAGCCCGGATGTGAAGTACGAGGAGCTGCTCAAACCCGGTCACATTAACCCAGCCTATACCCGCTATGAGCTGCACCGTGTGTGGGTGGTGGAAGGCAAGTTGAAAGCGGGTGCACGGCATATCTATTCCAAGCGCACCTTGTTCCTTGATGAGGACAGCTGGGGTGCGGCAGTGGTCGATCAGTACGATGGTCGTGGTGAGTTATGGCGTGTGTCGATGGCCTACCTGAAAAGCTTCTACGAGCTGCCAACGGTATGGACCGCTCTGGATACCTTCCATGACCTGCAAGCCCGCCGTTACAGCGTGCAGTGGCTGGATAATGAAGAGCGGGGTACCGCCGATTTCAGCAAGCCGTCGCCAGATGAGTCCAACTTCAGCCCTGCGGCCTTGCGTCGTAAAGCTACGCGTTAGGGCTAGTCGATCGGTTGCGTGCCGGTGATTCAGCTCAAGAGCCTCAGCTTTCATCGTGGTTGAAGCGTAGAAACCAAAAAGGGCGCCACAAGGCGCCCTTTTTACTACTGCGAAGCGACTACATCACTTGCCGGCCCAGCGCTTCATGACCAAGGTGGCATTGGTGCCGCCGAAGCCGAAGCTGTTGCTCATCACGGTATCGAGCTTGACGTTTTCAACCGTGCTGCGCTGGATCGGCATATCAGCCACTTCCGGATCCAGCTCGTCGATGTTGGCCGAGCCGGCAATGAAGTTGCCTTCCATCATCAGCAAGCAGTAAATCGCTTCCTGCACGCCGGCAGCGCCCAAGGAATGCCCCGACAAGCTCTTGGTAGAGCTGATGGCGGGTGCCTTGGTGCCGAAGACTTCGCGTACGCCACGAATTTCTGCCACGTCGCCAACAGGGGTCGAGGTGCCGTGGGTATTCAGGTAATCGATAGGCGTGTCTACAGTAGACAGTGCCTGTTGCATGCAGCGCACAGCGCCTTCGCCGCTTGGTGCGACCATGTCGTAACCGTCGCTGGTTGCGCCGTAGCCAACGATCTCGGCATAGATCTTCGCGCCGCGCGCCAGGGCGTGCTCCAACTCCTCAACCACCACCATGCCGCCGCCGCCGGCGATGACAAAACCGTCACGCTTGGCGTCGTAAGCCCGCGAGGCTTTTTCCGGGGTGTCGTTGTACTGGGTGGAGAGGGCGCCCATGGCGTCGAACAGGCAGCTTTGGCTCCAATGCTCTTCCTCACCGCCGCCGGCAAAGACGATGTCCTGCTTACCTAGCTGAATCTGCTCCATCGCCTGGCCGATGCAATGCGCGCTGGTGGCGCAGGCCGAGGAAATCGAGAAGTTCACGCCTTTGATTTGAAATGGCGTGGCCAGGCAGGCCGACACAGTACTGCCCATGGTGCGAGTTACGCGGTACGGGCCAATGCGCTTGACGCCTTTCTCGCGAAGGGTATCGATGGCTTCCATCTGGTTAAGTGTGGAAGCACCGCCGGAGCCTGCAATCAGGCCGGTACGCGGGTTGGAAACCTGCTCATGGCTTAGACCCGAGTCGCTAATCGCCTTTTCCATGGACAGGTAGGCGTAGGCGGCAGCGTCACCCATAAAGCGGAAGACTTTGCGGTCAATCAGCTCTTCCAGGTTCAGGTCAATCGAGCCGGAGACGTGGCTACGCAGGCCCTTTTCGGCATAGGCTGGATTGAAACGAATGCCCGCTTTGCTGGCGCGCAAGCTGGCAGAGACGGTTTCTTTGTCATTGCCCAGGCAGGAAACGATGCCCAGGCCGGTAATCACGACGCGACGCATGCGATGAGTCCCTTAGAAATTGTCGGTAGAGGTGAACAGGCCGACCCGTAGGCCTTCGGCGCTGTAGATTTCGCGGCCATCAACGCTGACGGTGCCATCGGCAATAGCCAAAACCAGAGAGCGGGCAATGGTGCGTTTGATGTGGATGTTATAGGTGACTTTCTTGGCGGTTGGCAGCACCTGGCCGAAGAACTTCACGTCGCCCGAACCGAGGGCGCGGCCACGGCCGGGATTACCCTGCCAGCCGAGGTGGAAGCCTACCAGCTGCCACATGGCATCCAGGCCCAGACAGCCTGGCATCACCGGGTCGCCTTCAAAATGGCAGGCGAAGAACCACAGGTCTGGAGTGATATCGAGCTCGGCGACTATTTCGCCCTTGCCGTACTTGCCGCCGGTGTCACTGATGTGAGTGATGCGATCGATCATCAGCATGTTCGGCGCGGGCAGTTGCGCATTACCTGGGCCGAATAGTTCGCCGCGACCGCAAGCGAGCAGTTCTTCCCGGGTGAAGGCGTTTTGTTTGGTCATGCGAGCTCCTCAATGTTTCCCATGCGGCAAGGCTGGGTGAATCGTCCTGGCTGGCGGCGCAGTCTGCTGCGCCTGCCAATAGCCTAGTCATAGACTGTTGCGTTGTGGTGAAAGTCACAGCCTTGTGAGTACAGTTGTACTCCGCTCTTACTGGCCGGGCCTAGACCTATGGCTCTAGCCTGCAGCAGTTGAGCCTTCTTGACTACCCGTCGAAGGTCGAGAGGGTAGCCAGCGTTGCAGTATTCGCTGCAAATCTGCGCGTTTAAACGGCTTTGCCAGGTAGTCATTCATGCCGCATTCAAGGCAGGCTTCGCGGTCTCCCTGCAGGGCATTGGCGGTCAGGGCAATGATGGGTAACTCGGTGCAACCGGGCAGGCGGCGGATCTGCCGAGTGGCCTCGTAACCGTCCATGATCGGCAGGCGGCAATCCATAAGAACTGCGGCATAAGCTTGCTGGCTGGCCTGGTGCACGGCCTGTGCGCCATCTCCGACCAGGCTGACGTGGTAACCCAGGCTGCGCAGCATGGCCTCGATAACCGTTTGGTTGACCGGATTGTCCTCGACTAATAGCACGGGTTGGCCGTTGCCTTGTTCGCAGGGCAATACTGTATCGCTGATAAGCGGTGCCGCTTGCTGTGAGAACGGCAGTGGCACTTCGAGGGTAAACACCGAACCTTGGCCCTCCTGGCTGACCGCGCGCAAAGTGCCGCCCATACGTTCGGCCAGGGTGCGGGCGATTGGCAAACCGAGCCCGGTGCCACCGTAACGTCTTGAAATAGAAGTGTCGGCCTGTTGAAAGGCATCGAACATGTGTTCCAGGCGCTCGGGAGAGATACCGATGCCGCTGTCATGCACCGCGCAGCTGAACCACAGCACTTGGTTGTCCAGCGCTTGCCAGGTGCTGTGCACGCGGATGCTGCCGGTTTCGGTGAACTTCAACGCGTTGCCAATCAGGTTGACCAGAATTTGCCGGATACGCGTCGGGTCGCCTTGAACTTGAAGCAACTCCAACCCGCCCTGGCTTTCCAGCTGTAGCTGCAGGCCACGCTGCTGGGCGCTGTGCTGGAATACCTGAATCGAGCTTTGCAGCAGATCAAGCAGGCAGAAGGGGATGCGTTCCAGCTCTAATGCGCCGCGCTCGATGCGCGAGAAGTCGAGAATGTCGTTAATGACTTTCAGCAAGTGCTCGGTGGATTCGGTGGCCAGTGCCGCGTATTCGGCCTGCTCCTGGGTCATTTCCGTGGTTTCGAGCAGCTGCAGCATGCCTAGCACGCCATTCATAGGGGTGCGCAGCTCGTGGCTCATCATCGCCAAAAAGTCGGATTTGGCGCGATTGGCCAGCTCAGACTGTTCGCGCGCCTGGATCAGCAGGGTCATGGCCCGTTGTTGCTCTTCACTGGCACTGGCCAGGCCGTGGGCGAGGTTGTTGATGTGCCGTGCCAGGGCCTGTAATTCACCTTCGCCGACTTCAGGCAGCGTGGTCTGGTAATTCCCGGCCTGAATCGCGCTGACCGCTTCGCCCATGGCACTGAGAGGTTGCGACAGGTGGCGGGCTAGGCGGCGGGCCAGAAGAAAAGTCAGCGCCAGGGCAAATAGCGCGAGTAGGGTGGCTTTGAACAGGATTTCTTGCTGGCGGGTGCTGAACGCATCGTTGGACATGCCCACCACGACATAGCCTAGATAATCCTCGGTTAATGGCTGGTTGGCTGGCGTTTTTAGCGGCGCACGTTGCAGGTGAATCGGTGCCTGGAACACGTCAACCTGGCTGCTGGCATGACCACTGCCCGGTGTTTGCTCAACGTAGACGAGAATCTTGCCGGTATGGTCGCGCACCTCAAGAAAACGTACATGCGGGGTTTTCAGGGTGGCTTGCAGCAAGGTGTCGAGAACATCGAGGTTGCCAGAAATCACCCCGTAGGTGCTGGCAGGGGCTAACTGGCTGGCAATCAGCTGGCCGTAGTGATTGAGCTCCTGGCGCAGGTCCTGCAGGCGCGCAAAGGTGAAAAAACCAGTGAGCAGCAGGGTCAGCAGCAGAGCGGGGCCGACACTAATCAGTTGCGTGCGGGTATGGATGTTCCAGCCACGGCGCAGGATCACCGGGCTACTCCGTTGCGGCGCACAGTACTCAGGTACTGGACACCGGGGGGCTGAGTCTCTGGCCGGCTTTTCGCGCCTTCAGAACGAAGGCGGACTTGGGTGCTGTCGATCACGCCACAACCTTGTTTGCGTTTGAAAAGCTGCATGTTAACCGAGCTGCCTGGGTTTGCCAGTGCTTGGCAGCCTGCTAAAAGCTGGCTGCATACCGGTGTCGCCGTATAATGCGAGCGATTCGCCACTTTTAATGGTTTACCACGGATGCGTTATGACTGATCAGCACCCTATTGCAGTCCTCGGCGGCGGTAGCTTCGGCACTGCGATTGCTAATTTGCTGGCCGAGAACGGCCAACACGTTCTGCACTGGATGCGCGACCCGCAGCAAGCGGAGGCGATTCGGCAAAACCGTGAAAACCCGCGTTACCTTAAAGGCATCAAAATTCACTCAGGTGTTGAGCCGTTAACTGACTTGGCCGCGGCATTAAAGGCTTGTGATTTGGTGTTTGTCGCATTGCCCTCCAGCGCTTTGCGCCAGGTATTGCAGCCGGTCTCTGGGCTACTCAGCGGCAAGCTGTTGGTCAGCACCATCAAGGGTATTGAGGCGAAGAGCTTTCTGCTAATGAGCCAGATCCTTGAAGATATTGCTCCTGACGCGCGTATCGGCGTGCTTTCCGGGCCAAATCTGGCGCGTGAGGTGGCCGAGCATGCGCTGACCGCGTCGGTCGTCGCCAGTGAAGATGACGACCTTTGCCAGCAGGTACAGGCTGCACTGCATGGCCGCACCTTTCGTGTGTATGCCAGCGCGGACCGTTTTGGCGTCGAGTTGGGCGGGGCGTTGAAGAACGTTTACGCGATCATTGCCGGCATGGCAGCCGCCATGGGTATGGGCGAAAACACCAAAAGTATGTTGATCACCCGCGCCCTGGCGGAAATGACCCGTTTTGCGGTCAAGCTGGGGGCAAACCCTATGACCTTCCTGGGTTTGGCCGGCGTAGGCGACCTGATCGTCACCTGTTCCTCAGCCAAAAGCCGTAACTACCAAGTCGGCTTTGCCCTCGGTGAGGGTCTGAGCCTGAAAGAGGCAGTCGAGCGTTTGGGGGAAGTGGCGGAAGGGGTGAACACCATCAAGGTGTTGAAGTCCAAGGCCGAGGAGCTGGATGTTTACATGCCATTGGTGGCAGGGTTGCATGCCATTGTGTTTGAGGGGCGTACGTTGGACCAGGTAATTGGCGCGCTGATGAATGCAGAGCCCAAGACCGACGTCGACTTTATTCCCACCACCGGTTTTTGAGTCTTACCTTTAAACCTTGCAAGGAGATGAGCATGAGTGACGACAATCAAGGGCTGCAGCGCGAATCGATTCTACTGCGCATCCTTTGGATGGTGATCTTTATCATTGTCTGGCAGCTGGCGGAAATACTGCTGGGCGCTGTGGTGTTGCTGCAACTGGGTTACCGCCTGTTCTACGGCGCGCCGAATGCGGGTCTGCTGAGTTTTGGTGACAGCCTGAGTCAGTACCTGGCGCAGATCGGCCGTTTCGGTACCTTCAATAGCGATGAAAAGCCTTGGCCGTTCGCAGATTGGCCAACCCCGCAAGCGCCGCAAGGTGAGGTGCCGCATAGCATTCCGCCTGCAGCTCATCCGGTGCGCGACGAAGAACCCAAGTTGTGAAAAGCCCGGCCTTGAGGGCAGGGCGTTGAAACTCTGGCTGCTTCGCCACGGTGAGGCCGAACCGACTGCACGCAGTGATGCCGAGCGCAATCTGACGGCCCATGGCCGGCTGCAGGTGCGCGAGGCGGCAGCACAGCTGCAGAGTCGGCCGTTACGTGCGGTATTGGTCAGCCCTTATGTACGCGCGCAACAGACGGCGGATCTGGTCTGCGAGGTGCTGGCATTTGGTGGTATTCGGCAGACTGTGCCCTGGCTGACGCCTGAAAGTGATCTGCGTCAAGCGCTGCGGGAACTGGATGGCTATGCCTACGACGAGCTGTTGTTGGTCACCCATCAGCCGCTAGTGGGTGCGTTGGCGGGCTTTCTAATACACGGCCATCGCCAGCAATCGTTAGCGATGAATACCGCCAGCCTAGCCCTGCTTGAAGGTGACGAACTGGTCGCGGGATTGATGGGGCTCTCGGTGCATAAACACCCAACCGGCTCTTAATTCGTCACTACACACCGAAACATTTATCTTCTTGCGGGGCGCCTTTGTGCGTGGAATAGTCCAACCAAGCAATTGCTTGCTTGGTTGGCTGGTTCCACAAAAACAACAAAGGAGGAATCCCTGTGGCTCATGCAATCCGTTTGCCGCTTGAGGTGTTTTATGAGCGCGAGGCTCGGCACCCGAATAAACGTTACATGGTGCAGCCGTTGCCGGGTGGGCAGCTGCAAGAACTGAGCTGGGCCGATGTCGGCGAGCAGGCACGCCGCGCGGCTAACTGGCTGCGTAGCCGCGAACTGCCGCAGGGCAGCCGCATTGCGATTATTTCTAAGAACTGCGCGCATTGGATTGTCAGTGACCTTGCAATCTGGATGGCGGGGCACGTGTCGGTGCCGCTATACCCCAATCTCACTGGCGAGTCAGTCGGTCAAGTGCTGCGTCATTCCGAGGCGGCGCTGGCCTTTATTGGCAAGCTGGATGACTGGCCAGCCATGGCACCTGGCGTGCCGGTGGATGTGCCGACCATCGGCCTGCCGCTGCGCCCCCAGGGCGATTTCAGCTTTACCTGGGATGACCTGCAAGCCTGCGCGCCCATTCAAGATACCCCCAAGCCAGCCGCTGATCAGCTGGCCACCATCATCTACACCTCCGGCACCACTGGCACGCCGAAAGGGGTGATGCACCACTTCAGCAATTTCGGTTTCGCCGCCAGCCACGCCACTGAGTTATTCGGTGTGGGCGAGGATGACCGGGTGCTGTCTTACCTGCCGCTGTGCCATGTGGCTGAGCGCATGTTTGTCGAACTGGCTTCAATCTATTCAGGACAAACGATTTTCTTTGCCGAGAGCCTGGAAACCTTCCTCGAAGACCTCAAGCGTGCGCGCCCGACCGTATTGTTCGGTGTGCCGCGGATCTGGACTAAGTTTCAGATGGGCGTGTACAGCAAGATGCCTGCTGAGCGGCTCAACTTTCTGCTCAAACTGCCGGTCATCGGCCGTCTTGTGGGTAAGAAGGTGCTGGTCGGGTTAGGGCTGGATGCTGTGCGTTATGCGTTGTCTGGCGCGGCGCCGGTGCCTGAGGCGTTGCTTAATTGGTACAAGCGCCTGGGCCTGGATGTGCTTGAGGTGTATGGCATGACCGAGAACTGCGGCTACTCGCATGTTTGCCGGCCTGGCAAATTCCAACAGGGCTGGATCGGTCAGAACAGTCCAGGCGTTGAAGTACGGATTGCCGAGGATGGCGAGGTGCAGGTGCGCAGCGGTGCGACCATGCAAGGCTATTACCAAGACCCGGAAAAAACTGCTGAAACCATCACCGCCGATGGCTTCCTGCGTACCGGTGACAAAGGTGAACAGGACGCCCAAGGCAACCTGCGCCTGACCGGCCGGATCAAAGAGATCTTCAAAACCAGCAAGGGCAAGTACGTGGCCCCCGCACCCATCGAGAATCGCCTGGGTGAGCACTCGCGTATCGAACAGGTGTGCGTGGTTGGCGATGGCATGGCCCAGCCCATGGCGTTGTGTGTGCTTTCTGATGTGGGCCGTAGCGAAGCCGCCAACAGTAGCCGCGGCGAGTTAGAGAACAGCCTGAAAAATCTGCTTGAACAGGTCAACCAGAGCCTCGACAAGCACGAGCGCCTGCAGCGTTTGGTGCTGGTGAAAGAGGTTTGGGCAGTGGACAACGGCTTCCTTACGCCTACCTTGAAGATCAAGCGTGCGGTAGTAGAAGGCACCTATGCTGATCGATTCGGCGAGTGGACTGAGCGTAGCGAAGCGGTGCTCTGGCACGAATAATCAGGCACGAGGCCGTCATTCATGTGGCGGCCGCGTATGGCTGGAACACCCCCTGAAGGATTGATTATGGCCCTCTGGCAGCAAACCCCGAATCTTGAGCAGCTCAATGGCTTTCTAAAAAACACCATCGGCGAGCAATTGGACATTCGTTTCGAAACCTTCGATGACGAGTCGATAAGCGCGAGCATGGTGGTCGATGCACGCACCCACCAACCCTACGGCTTGCTGCATGGTGGGGCGTCTGTAGTGCTGGCCGAAACCTTGGGCTCCACCGCCAGCCATCTGTGCATCGACAGCAGCAAGTTCTACTGCGTCGGCCTGGAAGTTAACGCCAACCACTTGCGCGGCGTGCGCAGCGGGCGGGTAACCGCCGTGGCGCGCCCGGTTCACTTGGGGCGTACCACCCATGTCTGGGATATTCGTTTAAGTGCTGAGGATGGTAAGGCCAGCTGTATTTCCCGGTTGACTATGGCCATTGTGCCTTTGGGTGAGAACGGCCCGGCTCAACGCTAACAAACAAAATTAGCCAGTACTGCATTGGCTGGCACGCCTCCCATCAGGATTGGCGGTAGTGCCGTCATTCACTGGCCGTTTTGTCATTGCTGCATCGACAGGGCTGCCGGACAATCATCCATAACTTCTCTGATAAGCCCGCCGCCATGACCCAGTCTGTGTTCTTCGCCCATGCCAACGGCTTTCCTTCGGCCACCTACGGCAAATTGTTTGCCGCGCTGGCGCCTGACTACCAGGTGCAACACCTGGAGCAGCACGGCCATGATCCGCGTTTTCCGGTGAACGACAACTGGAGCAACCTGGTTGATGAGCTGATCCATCACCTTGAGGCCCATCAACAGCCGGTGTGGGGTGTTGGTCATTCGCTGGGTGGGGTGCTGCATTACCATGCCGCTTTGCTGCGCCCCGATCTGTACCTAGGGGTAGTGATGCTCGACTCGCCGGTGCTGACGCTGGCCGACAAGATAGTGATCCGCGCCGCCAAACGCTTTGGCTTTATCGACCGCATCACCCCGGCTGGGCGCACGCTGGGGCGACGTGAGGAGTTTGTCGATCTGGCCGAAGCACGCGGTTATTTCGCCGCCAAAGGTCTGTTTCGCCGCTTCGACCCAGAATGCCTGGATGCCTATGTGCAACACGGCTTGCAGGCATCGGGCAAGAACCTGCGCCTGCGGTTTGATCCGGCCACAGAAATTAGTATCTATCGCAGCGTGCCGCATACCAGTCCAGGCCGACCGCAACAACTTAATGTGCCGCTGGCCATGGTTCGCGGCCGTCATAGTCGGGTGGTTATGCCGCATCATGCCCATCTGGTGAGGCGTGTGCCGAAAGGTGAATACCTGACGTTGCCCGGCGGTCATATGTTCCCCCTAGAGCGACCGCAGGACACCGCAGACCTGTTGAAAAAACTGTTCCAGCGTTGGGCCGGTCAACCTGAAAGCGAGCAAAGCGCATGAGCCTGGGTTTTCAAGAAGTACGCCTACGCTTGCCCCACATTGAGTTGGCCGCTCACCTGTATGGTCCCGAAGACGGCAAGCCGGTGATTGCCCTGCATGGCTGGTTGGACAATGCCGCGAGTTTTGCCCGGCTGGCGCCACTGCTACCGGGGCTGCGGATCGTGGCCTTGGATTTCGCCGGCCACGGCCATTCGGATCACCGTCCGCCCGGCGGCAGTTACGCGATCTGGGATTACGCTCACGATGTGCTGCAAGTTGCTGAACAGTTCGGTTGGCAGCGTTTTTCCCTGCTCGGGCATTCCATGGGGGCGATTGTTTCGGTGCTGTTGGCGGCGGCCATGCCGGAACGTATCGAGCGTTTGGCGCTAATTGACGGGCTGATCCCTTACACCGGTGAGCCGGACACGGCGCCGCAAAAACTCGGCGAAGCACTCAAGGCGCAACTGGCTTTGGCCGGCAAGAGCAAACCGGTGTATGCCGAGTTTGATCGCGCCGTGGCGGCGCGCATGCGCGGGGTAGGGGCGGTCAGTCGTGAAGCTGCAGAATTGCTCGCCCAGCGCGGCCTGATGCCGGTGCCTGGCGGTTACACCTGGCGTACCGACAGCCGTCTGACCTTGCCATCGCCTCTGCGCCTGACTCATGCCCATGCCCTGGCATTTGTGCACGGCCTGCAATGCCCCGCCAAACTGGTGATGGCAGAGCAAGGCATGCTGCTCGCGCAACCCAAGCTAAACCAGCTGGTCGAGGGTCTGGCCATTGATGTGGTAAAGCTGCCCGGAGGCCATCACTTGCACCTGGATGACGACGCAGGCGCAGGCTTGGTAGCAGACTGTTTCAAAGCATTTTTGGACGCGCCTTGACTTGGTAAAGGCAACTGGGGAAAGGTGTGATCGATAGCCACGGAGATTCGCATGATCGACCTGTATACCGCCGCCACCCCCAACGGCCATAAAGTGTCCATCGCACTGGAAGAGCTGCAACTGCCTTATAACGTGCAGGCACTGAGTTTCGACAAGCAGGAACAAAAGGCTGAGGCCTTTCTCAAGATCAACCCCAATGGCCGTATTCCGGCGATTGTTGATCGTGGCAATGACGATTTTGCGGTGTTTGAATCGGGTGCCATCCTTCTGTACCTGGCGGAGAAAACCGGGCAATTGCTGCCCAGCGATGCCAAAGGGCGCTCGCGAGCGATCCAATGGCTGATGTTTCAAATGGGTGGTGTGGGGCCAATGCAGGGCCAGGCCAATGTGTTCTTCCGTTATTTTCCGGAAAAGCTGCAGGGGCCTATCGATCGCTACCAGCGCGAAACTCGACGTCTTTATGAGGTGCTCGACACGCGATTGGGCGAAGCGCAGTACCTGGCCGATGACTACAGCATCGCCGACATTGCTACCTACCCTTGGGTGCGCATTCACGACTGGGCCGGTGTCTCGGTCGAGGGGCTCGAACATCTCCAGCGTTGGATGAATGAGCTGGCCGCACGCCCAGCCGTGCAGCGCGGCGTGTTGGTGCCACAGCGCGAAGAGGACGGCGAAAAAATCGTCAAGGCCGCTCAGTCGATGTTGATCAAATGAGCCGCTTTAAGCGTTGTGGCCTCGCGCTAAGTCTGTTGTTGAGCTGCTCCGTGGCCTGGGCAGATGTGGCCGGTAGCAGCGATCTTGAGGTGCTACCGCGTTTTGCTGGGAGCAAGATTGTCAGCTTCAAGAATGTTGCCGAGCAGGAGCGAACTTATCCGCAAGGATCGATTCGACGCATTAGCGGCACTTTGCGCTACGAGCGTGAAGTGGCTGCCCAAGGCCAGTTGAATGCTGTGACCTACGAGTTACCACGTACCCACACGGCTAATGAGGTGTTTGCACAAGCCCGCGCAGCGCTGCAGGCTCAGGATGCCGAGTTGCTTTACTGGTGCGTGGGCCGTGAATGCGGCTCAAGTAGCCTGTGGGCTAATGCGGTATTCGATAACGCCACCTTGTATGGCTCCGATGCCGAGCAGACCTATGCGTTGATGCGTCTGGCAGCGCCACGCCAGGACAGCCTGGTGGCGCTGTACAGCATCACCCGTGGCAACAAACGCGCCTACCTGCATGCTGAGTTACTGGCGGCCAATGCGGCGCTGGGCGAGGTTTTACCAACACCTGCAACCTTGCAGCGGCAGTTGAAAAACACCGGTGAATTGCGCCTGCCCAAGCAGGTCGAACCTAGCGCTGCCTGGGCAGAGCTGTTGGCACGTAGCCTCAGGCTCGACAGCACCTTGCGCGTCAGCATCAGTGGTGCGCAGGCTGAAGCCTGGCGTGAGGCGTTGGTTGAGCAACGCGTACGCGCCAGCCGCTTAGAACTGGGTGAGGATGAGGTCAGTGGCGTGCAGCTCAACGTGCTGCGCTAAGACGCCAGTAGCGTTACTCTTATCGTGTGAATTCTTCCGGCTCTGTCCCTTGTGGCAGAGCCTTTTTCGTTATGCAGGGAGCTAGGTAATGGCCAATAACGATCGGCTGCTGGTGCAGATATTGCTGCTCGTTTTGCTGGGCGCCAGCCTATGGGTGTTGGCACCTTTTTGGTCCGCGTTGTTTTGGGCGGCGGTGTTGTCGTTTGCCAGCTGGCCGGTGATGCGTGTGTTGACTCGCCTGCTTGGTGGGCGTCAGGCGTTGGCTGCAGGTTTGCTAACCCTGACCTGGACCGTGGTGGTCGCCGTGCCCTTAGTGATGCTGGGTTTCAACCTGGCGGACCACATCAAAGATTTCACTGCGTTGCTCAAGGGGTTTGAGGTCGAAGGGTTGCCGCCAGCGCCGAGCTGGCTTGCTGGCATCCCTTTGGTGGGCGAGCGATTGGTAGGCTTGTGGCTGACAATCGATCAGCAAGGCGCCGCGTTTTTCGCCACAGTCCGGCCGTACCTGGGCCAGGTTGGCAACTGGTTACTGGCGCGCAGTGCCCAGGTTGGTGGCGGCATGCTGGAGCTGGCCCTGAGCCTGATTCTGGTGTTCTTTTTCTACCGTGACGGCTCGCGTTTGGCGGCGTTTGCGCAAAGCCTGTTGCAGCGGTTGATTGGTGATCGTGCCGAGCATTACCTGGAGTTGGTTGCCGGCACAGTGCAACGGGTGGTCAATGGGGTTATTGGCACGGCAGCGGCGCAGGCCATTCTGGCCTGGATTGGCTTCGCCATTGCCGGTGTGCCGGGTGCGTTGGTGCTGGGGATTCTAACCTTTGGTTTTAGTCTGATCATGGTGCCGCCCCTGATCTGGGGCCCAGCCGTGGCCTGGTTGTTCTGGCAGGGTGAAGTGGGCATGGCTGTGTTCTTGCTGATCTGGGGTTTCTTGGTGATCAGTGGTGTCGACAATATCCTCAAGCCGTACCTGATCAGCCGTGGCGGCAACCTGCCGCTGATTGTGGTGCTGCTCGGGGTGTTTGGCGGCATTCTGGCGTTTGGCTTTATGGGGCTGTTCCTCGGGCCAACGTTGTTAGCGGTGGCCTATAGCCTGGTGAGTGATTGGGTTGGCAGTCCCGCTGGCAACATTGTGCTCAGCAGCACTGACCCTGCGGATAAGCCACACAGCTGAGGGGCGGCGCAGAGCAGGTATTGGATCGGTTGGCATTCTCGGCCAATTTCCCTGGCGGTGTCTTGGTCGCCTGCGGCCGTGGTGGTAGCCTTGCTGCGCTTCGCGGCAGCAGCAGGGAAGCCCCACACTACCTAACGGACTCGCAGGATTTAGCCATGAAGAAAATTGTAGGCAGCGCCCTCGGCGTTATTGTCGCCCTCGGCGCATTGAGCACCGCCGGTGCCTGGTACACCGGTCAGCAACTGCCAGACGTGCTGGAAACCTCGATCAAACAGGCCAATGAAGACATGGCCAAAACCCTTCCGGCTGTAGGCCTGAGCGCCACGATCGAGTTAGTTTCGCTGGAGCGTCAGCTGTTCAGCAGCCATGCACGCTACCGCATCCAGTTTGCCGGCAGCCTGGATGGCGAGTCGCCGAGCAACTTCGAGTGGTTTGTTACTGACCGCATTGAACATGGACCGTTCCCGCTGTCACGCTTGCAGACTCTCAAGCTGATGCCGGTCATGGCCACCAGTAATTATGTGCTGGAGCGCAGCCCGGAGCTGGAGAAGTGGTTTGCCGCCAGCCAGGACGGTGCCCCACTGCAAGGCCAGGTCAGCCTTGGCTACGACCGCTCGATGAGCGGCAACTTACGTCTGCAGCCGCTGAAAGTGGCGTTGGATGAACAGACTCACATCGATTTCACAGGCTTGGAAATCGACTTTGACAGCAGTGCCAACGTCGAGAAGATCAGCGCCAGTGGGGTTATGGATAGCCTCACAGTGACCTCTACTTTGTCCACCGATGAACGCATGCGCCTTGAGTTCAAAGGCATGAACCTCACCAGCAACACCCGCAAGGGCGTCAGCGATTTCTACCTGGGGCAGAACGAGGTGCGTCTGCAACAGATCGAGCTGCAGATTGGTGAGAGTGCGCCCATCCTGCTCAAGGATTTTGTCCAGCGTGATGAAACCAGCGAAGCCAACCAGCAATTGTCAGCGCGTTACAGCTATGACATCGGCATGATCAGTTATCAGGGCAACGACATCGGTTCTTCAGAAATGCTCTGGACCGTGAAGAACCTTGATGCGGTTGCACTGCAATCGATGATCGAGCTGTATGGCACCTTGCTGCAAAGTGGCAAGGTCGACAGTGAGAGCGGTATGCCGGAGCTGACTGACGAGCAGACTGCGCAGTTCAAAGCCGATCTGGAAAAACTGCTGGCTGGCAAACCGGGCATGGCCCTGGAAAAACTCGCGTTCAAAACCGCCAACGGTGAGAGCAGTTTCAGCTTTGGCTTGGACCTGAACAAACCGGCGTCCTTCGACCTGCCAGCGCCTGAACTGGCTAAGCAGTTGATCGCACAGTTGGATGCGAAACTGCTGGTATCCAAAGCCATGATCGGTGATGTAGTTGGCGTTCAGGCGGCGATTGCCGGTGAAACCGACAAGGAAGCGATTGCCCAGCAGGCAGCCATGATGAGCGAAATGGCCAGTGGTATGGCGGTGGCCAGCGAATTGGCCATTGTCCAGGGCGAAGACATCAGCACCAGCCTGCACTACGCCAATGACCAAGTGACGTTCAACGGCAAGCAGATGAGTGTTGAACAGTTCGCTGCTTTAGCCATGAGCAGCGGCGGCGGTTTGGCCGGTATGGGCGACGACGCCCCGATCGATGGAACACTGCTGGACGACCCCGAGGCTGAGAGCAGCCTGCAGTAAAAACGACAGCGCTGAGCAACTGTTTTAGCGCGCGTTAAAGGCGGCCAGATGACCTGTAGAGCAGGGCATCTGGCCTTTTTTTTAGGCTTACTTCTATCTATATGTTCAACCCTAGAGGCTAACCTGCTGGCGAGGCGAGCTTATAGAGCAAGCGTTAACGGTCGCCACGCTCATATTTATCCAGGGTGTCGCTGGCAATCTGTCGGCCGAGCATGATCAGCTCCGGCGCCTTATAGAACTCGAAGAAACGGCACACGCGCTTGGGCACGTTGATCAGGATGTCCGGTGGATAGCCGGCAATTTTGTATTGCGCCAATGAGGTTTGCATCACCTCGAAACTCTGGTTGATCAGTTCCAGCAAAGACGCAGGGCCGCTGAGGTCAGCCACACGCGAGCCGCTGGCGGATTTCGGCGCGGCGGGTTTATCCAGGCTGCCGCGGGCGTTCTGCTGCCAGGGATTGATGGCCTCGGGTTGCAGTGGGCTGCTGTTGTCTTCCAGTAGCAGCAGTTCGTCGTCTTCCCCGGGTTTACGTTTGAACGAGGGTAAGCGTGAACCCAGTGAACTCATCAGCAGGTCAAAGCGGCCCTTGAGCGCGGGGGCGCGTTCGATAATCGGCAGTTCGTAGTGCTGCTGATGAGTCGAGTTGAGGTTGACCGCGACGATCAAATCACAGTGGCTGGACACCACTGGCACGATCGGCAGTGGGTTGAGCAAACCGCCGTCGACCAGCATGCGTTTGCCTTGAATCACGGGGGTAAACAAACTTGGAATCGCCGCTGAGGCACGCATGGCCTGGTGTAGACAACCTTCCTGGAACCAAATTTCCTGCTGGTTGGTAAGGTCAGTGGCGACAGCGGTGAAGGGGATGCGCAGGTCCTCAATGTCGATGTCGCCAACTATTTCGCGAATCTTGCCGAACACTTTTTCACCGCGAATCGCACCCAGGCGGAAACTCACATCAAGCAGGCGCAGCACGTCCAGATAATCCAGGCTCTGCGTCCAGTCGCGGTATTCGTTGAGTTTGCCGGCGGCGTAGATGCCGCCCACCACGGCGCCCATTGAGCAGCCGGCGATACAGGCGATGTCATAACCGCGTGCTTCCAACTCTTCAATCACGCCGATGTGCGCATACCCGCGCGCGCCACCGGAACCCAATACCAGCGCAATGCGCTTACTCATCTCTAGTGTCCCCGTAACGATTTATGCAGCGAACATACGCGCGGTGCAGCGCGCCGCCAAGGCGCGATTTGCTAGACTGCGGTGCTTGTTGTGGCCGAGCCTCAGTTAAGTGAGCAGGCTGTTGATGATGTTAAGGGGGCGTCAGGCACTTTTGCCTGTTGAACGCGTCTTAGGATCTGTTGGTGTGTCGCCAGTACTCGGGCGGCTTATCTGGAAGTCGATCAAATTGAATCAACCCTATGCTTATTTCGGGAGTGGCCTGATGAAACTGTGGATCGTATTGCCCATGCTGTTGCTGGTGCTCAGTGGCTGCGCCGGTAAAACGGCTTACCGCAACAGCTGTGCTAATCAGTTGGACTCCGCCTGGCGCGAACTTGACTTGGCCAAGGCCGAAGGCTTTGCCGGTACGGTGAGCTATTCCAAGGCGCTGTCGTTGCTTACTGCCGCGAAAACCCAGCAACAGTTTGAAGCCTACAAAGGTTGTACGGCGAAGTCCGAGCGGGCGCGGTTTTATATTCGTGAATCGCGAGCCGGTCGTTAATGCAACTGGATTTCAGTGCGCTCGAACCGCTCGAACGCTACCGCTGGCTGGCGTCGACTATCACGCCCCGGCCGATTGCTTGGGTTTCCAGCCGGTCGGCTGAAGGCGTCAGCAACCTGGCCCCATTCAGTTTTTTTCAGGTGATCAGCGATGATCCGCCGACTCTGATGATCAACGTCAATCACCGCGCCGATGGTGGTCTGAAAGATACCCTGCTGAATGTGCAAGCCAGTGGTGATTTGGTGATTCAGCTGGTGTCCTTTGCCCAGGCCGAGGCGATGAATGCCAGCGCCGCCGTATTGCCCTACGGCATCAGCGAGTTCGAGCAGTGCGGCATCGCCAGCCTACCCTCACAGCGGGTAGCGCCGCCTCGGGTCGCCGGCGCGGCGGTGGCCTTTGAATGCCGGGTGGCGCAGATTCTGCCCTACCCAGCAGATAAGCCCAATTGCCATCTGATATTCGCCGAAGTGCTGTTGGCGCATATCGACGATGCGGTGCTCAATGACCAGGGTCGCATTGATGCGCATAAGCTTGATCTGGTCGGACGTCTAGGCGGTATGGCCTATAGCCGCACCCGCGATACCTTCGAGATGCGCCGCCCCGGCTGAGCACGTGGCTGCCTCTAGCCACGTCTAGCCGCACTAATCGATGCAAAAACGACCTCTGTTTAGCTTGGCACCTGGCTGCGTTTTAGTCGCCGTAACAGCCACTTCTCCGCTTCAACGCAGGCGCATACCCCCAGTGCTACCAGCAGGCACCAGCCCCAGGCGAATGCCGGCAGGGCGGCGGTGGCGAAGACCTGCTGCATGGCCGGCCAATAGGTGAGCAGCAATTGCAGGCTGAGTAACAGGCCGACCATGCTCCAGATCATCGGGTTGTCGCGTAGGCCAAAGTTCGCCAGCCCATCTAGGCGACGGCTGCTGAACAGGTAGCCGATTTCGCAGGCAACCACCGCATTGACCGCCAGGGTGCGGCTGCTTTCAAGGCTCCAGCCGAGCATCTGCGTGTAGAGGAACAGGCCCAGGCTAGCCAGTGTCATCAACACCGCAATAAACCCCACGCGCCAGAGCAGGTGGTGGCTGAGCAGATTGACCTTGGGATCACGTGGCGGGCGGCGCATCAGGTCGGCTTCTGCCGGCTCAAACGCCAGGGCTAGGGCCAGGGTCACAGCGGTGATCATATTGATCCAGAGAATCTGCAGCGGGGTGATCGGCAAGGTCAGCCCCAGGGCAATGGCGGCCAGCAGGATCATCGCTTCGCCGCCATTGGTTGGCAGGATAAACAGGATGGTCTTCTTCAGGTTGTCATAGACCGTGCGGCCTTCCTCGACCGCATGGGCGATGGTGGCGAAGTTGTCGTCGGCCAGAACCATCTGTGCCGCTTCCTTGGCGGCCTCAGTGCCCTTGATGCCCATGGCGATGCCAATATCGGCACGTTTCAGGGCCGGCGCGTCGTTGACGCCGTCACCGGTCATCGCCACCCGCGCGCCACAGGCTTGCAGACGTTCAACCAGGCGCAGTTTGTGTGCCGGGCTGGTGCGGGCGAATACGCTGGTGGTGGGTAGCAGCTGATCCAGCTGGCTGTCGCTGAGGCTGTCGAGATCGGCGCCAGTCAGCGGTTTGCCATCGCCCAGGCCGAGTCGCTGGGCAATGGCGCTGGCGGTGCCGGCATGGTCGCCGGTGATCATCTTCACCGCAATGCCGGCGTTGTGGCAGTCGGCGATGGCAGCAATGGCTTCCTCGCGAGGCGGGTCGAGCATGCCGACCAGGCCGAGCAACACGTAATCGCCGTCCAGGTCCTGATAGTCGAGGCTCTGCTGCGGTTCGCCGAGCGGCCGAATGGCCAGGCCGAGCATGCGCAGCCCCTGGCTGGCGCCGCTGTCCAGGGCCTGATGCCAGTGACGTGGGTCGAGCGGTTCGGGATGGCCGTCGCGCCATTGGCGGTCACAGGATTCGAGTACACGTTCAGGGGCGCCGATCATATAAATCAGGCCATGGCGGGCATGGTCATGGTGCAGGCTGGCGGTGCAGCGCTGCTCGGAGCTGAAGGGGATGGTATCGACCTGCGGCAGGTTGCGCGCCTCATGCTGCGGCTCCAGGCCGACCTTGCCGGCCAGGGTCAGCAGGGCGGCTTCGGTGGGGTCGCCGGTGATGCACCAGCCGTTCTCGCCGCTGCGCAAGCTGGCGTTATTGGCCAGCAGGCCGGCGCGGGCCAGTTCGCGCAGGTCATCGGCGGCGTCCAGTTGGCACAGCTGGCCGTCATCGCAGTGAATGCTGCCTTGCGGTGTATAACCGACGCCATCGACGCTGTAATGGTGTGCGGCGGTAAACACTTGCTGCACGGTCATCTCGTTGCGCGTCAGGGTGCCGGTTTTGTCCGAGCAGATCACCGTCACCGCGCCGAGGCTTTCCACGGCTGGCAGATTGCGAATGATCGCCCGGCGCTTGGCCATGCGCTGCACGCCGAGGGCGAGGATGATCGTCAGCACCGCCGGCAGGCCTTCGGGAATGGCCGCTACCGCCAGGCTGACCGCGGCCAGCAGCATGTCCTCGGCGCTGTAGCCACGCAAAAGCACGCCAAAGGCAAAGGTCAGCAGCGCCAGCACGAGAATACCCAGGGTTAGATGGCGGGCGAACTTGGCCATGTCAACCAGCAGCGGGGTTTGCAGGCTAACCACGTTTTCCAGCATATGGCTGATTTTGCCCAGTTCGGTTTGCTTGGCCGTGGCCACCACCACGCCTGCGGCGCTACCGGCATTCACCAGGGTGCCGGAGTAGGCCATGCAGCGGCGGTCGGCGAGACTGGCTGCTGGCGCAACTGCATCAGGGTGTTTATTCACGGGCAGGGACTCACCGGTCAGCGCGGCCTCATCAATGCGCAGATCGCGGGTCTCCAGCAGGCGCAGGTCGGCGGGCACGCGGTCGCCGGCCTCCAGCAGCACCCAGTCGCCGGGCACCAGCTGTTCGGCGGCAATGCTGTGCACCTGGCCGTTGCGGCGCACCCGGCTTTCCAGGCTGAGCATCTGTTGAATCGCCAGCATGGCGTGCTGGGCTTTGCCCTCTTGCACAAAACCAACCAGGGCATTGATCAGCACCACGGCAAAGATCACCGCACTGTCGAGCCACTCGCCCAGCAGCAGGGTGAGCAGGCAGGCGCCGAGCAGGACGTAGATCAGCAAGTTGTGAAACTGCAGGGCAAAGCGTTTCAGCGGTCCGCTGGCCTGTTGTTGCGGCAGCAGGTTGAGACCGTGCTCGCTGAGCCGCTGGGTGGCCTCAGCACTGTCCAGGCCTTGGGCGCTGCTATTGAGTTGTTCCAGGCTTTGTTGCGCTGGCAGGGCGTGCCAGTCATGGCCAGATGGCGCTTGCATTCGATGTGTTCCAGCGCTGTTCGGGCCTTTAGCCTAAACCCCACAAAGATGTTGGGTGTTGGCCTGGATCAATTGAATGGTTCACAAGTTCGTCAGTAAAGGTTTCCATCAGCTATGCCGTCACAGCTGAGCGCAGTAGCATCATGAATCGCTAAAGGAGTGATTTATGCGCGCCAAACTGGACGCTGTGCTGCAGACGGTCAATCAAGTACTTCTGGGTAAAGAGCCTCAGGTGCGCCTGGCGCTGACCTGCTTGTTGGCCCAAGGCCATCTATTGATTGAAGACTTGCCCGGTATGGGTAAAACCACCCTCAGCCACACGTTAGCCAAGGTGCTGGGCCTGAGTTTTCAGCGTATCCAGTTCACCTCCGACTTGTTGCCCGGCGATATTCTTGGCACGTCAGTGTTCGATAAAGACACCGGGCAGTTCATCTTCCACCCAGGGCCAATTTTTGCTGAATTGGTGCTGGCCGACGAGATCAACCGCGCTACCCCGAAAAGCCAGAGTGCGCTTCTTGAAGCCATGGAAGAGGGGCAGGTGACCATCGAGGGCGCCACCCGGCCATTGCCTGAGCCGTTCTTTGTGATTGCCACGCAGAACCCGGTAAGCCAGGGCGGTACCTTCGCCTTGCCCGAGTCGCAGCTGGATCGCTTTCTGATGCGTTTGTCACTCGGTTATCCCGGTAAAGCGGCGGAAAAGGCGCTGCTGTTAGGCGACTCACGGCGTTCCTTATTGCCGTCCCTGCCGGCGCTGCTCGATCACGCGGAGCTGGCTCTGCTGCAGGCCGAAGTACCGAAAGTGCGCGCCAGTGATGCGTTGATCGACTACGTATTGCGCCTGGTTGATGCTACCCGTAGCCAACCGCAGTTCGCCTGGGGCTTGTCGCCACGAGCCAGTCTGGCGCTGCTGGCGGCGGCGCGGGCCTGGGCTTTCCTCGCAGGGCGTGATTATGTGATTCCGGAAGATGTACAGGCCGTACTGCCCTCTGTGGTTGGCCATCGCTTGCGTGAACGCGCCGACCCGGCAGGGCACGGCGCCGGCAGCCTGGTGCAGTGGCTGCTGCGTGAGGTGCCAGCGCTTTGATCGCCCAGCTCAGACCGCGCTGGAACCGCTGGCTGGCCCGGCGCATTCCGGCAGCCAGCAGCGTGCGCCTGAACCAGCGGCGGATCTTTATCATCCCCAGCCGGGTCGGCGCGGCCTTTATGCTGGCGTTGCTGTTGATGCTGCTGGCGGCGATCAATTATCAGAACAGCCTGGCCTACGGGCTGACCTTTCTGTTGGCGTCGGTGTTTGTCGTCGCCATTTTGCACACCTACCGCAATCTGGCCGGGTTGATCCTCAAGGCCGGCAGTGCGCCGGCGGTATTTGTTGGTGAACCCGCTGGTTTTCGCGTGCGCCTGGAAAGCAGTCAGCGGCCTCATCAGGCTGTCAGCCTGGGTTGGCCACCGGCCGAATTGCAGACGCTGGATGTGCCGGCTGAAGGTGTGAGCGAATGTCCGTTGAACCTGCCTACGCTGCACCGTGGCTGGCTGCGGCCCGGTCGCCTACGCGTCGAGAGCCGTTTCCCGCTGGGTATTCTGGTGGCCTGGAGCTGGGTCGATCTGGACCAGCGGGTGCTGGTTTACCCACGTCCCTTGCCCGGTGATTTGCCGCTGTCCGCCGGTGCCAGTAAGGATCAGGAGGAAGAGGGCAGTCGGCCCCATGGCCAGGGTGTGGACGATTACCAGGGCCTGAAGACTTATCAGCCCGGTGATTCCAAGCGTCGCCTGCACTGGAAAGCCTATTCCCGTGGCCAGGGTTTGCTGGTCAAGGACTTTGCCTCGATCACCGGGCGTGATTTGTACCTGGATTTCGAGGCCTTGGCCGGTGATGTCGAAACCCGCCTGTCACTGCTTTGCCATTGGGTGCTGCAGTTATCCGAACGTCAGCAACCCTTTACCCTGAGTCTGCCGGGGCAGGTGCTGGGCGCCGATAGCGGCGAACTGCATCGCGATGCCTGCCTGCGCGCTCTGGCGCTATTCGGACGTGGCGCATGAGCCGTATTGCAGTGATCCCACGGATCAGCCTGACCTGGCTGCTGGTGGCGCAGGTGCTGGTGATCATTCCCCATCTGACGCATTTGCCGCTGTGGATCATCGGCCTGTGGCTGGGCAGTGCGGCCTGGCGCATTCAGATTTTCCGCATGCGGGCACGCTACCCGAATGCCTGGGCCAAGGGCGGTTTGATGCTGGCGGCGGCGCTTGGGGTGTTTCTTTCCCGTGGCAGCTTGATCGGTCTGGATGCCGGGGTGGTGCTGCTGATTTCGGCTTTTGTCCTCAAACTGTTGGAAATGCGCACGCGGCGTGATGCGCTGGTGCTGATCTTTCTCGGCTTCTTTGTGGTGGTCACCGCCTACCTGTTCGATGACAGCATGCTGATGGCGTTTTACAGCCTGCTGCCGGTCACCGCCTTGCTCGCCGCCTTGATTGGCCTGCAGCAGAGCAGCCTGGCCAATCAGCCCTGGCCGACCGCACGCCTGGCTGGCGGGCTGCTGCTACAGGCGCTGCCGGTGATGTTGCTGCTGTTTGTATTCTTCCCGCGCATGGGCCCGCTGTGGTCATTACCGGTGCCGAATGACAAGGCCACTACGGGGCTTTCTGACAGCATGGCGCCGGCGGATATTGCCGAACTCAGCCGCTCCGCCGCCCTGGCGTTTCGTGCCAGCTTCAATGGAAATACGCCACCGCGTAGTGAGTTGTATTGGCGTGCGCTGACCCTGGATCGCTTCGATGGGCGGCGCTGGTCGCAATCCGATCACGCCGAGTTTGGCCCCGCTGCGCAGTGGCAGAAACAGGGTGAGGCGCTGAGTTACAGCATCGTGATGCAGCCGAGCTCACAGCGCTGGCTATTTGCCCTGGATGTGGCGCAAACCACGCTGGAGCAGACTCGACAGATGAGCGACTTCCGTCTGCAGCGCCGGCAGCCGGTGGATCGCTCACTGATATATCAGGCGACGTCCTGGCCGCAGGCGCTGCGCGAGCCGCAACTGCCTCCGAAAATCTTTCGTCGTGCGTTGCAGTTGCCGGAGCAAGGCGAGCCGCGTAGCCGCGCCTGGGCCGAGCAGCTCAAACGCGAGCATCCGCAGCCCGAACAACTGGTGCAGGCGCTGCTTAGCCACTTCAATCGTGAGCCCTATGCCTACACCCTGCGTCCCCCGACGCTGGGTGAGGACAATATCGATGATTTCCTCTTTGAAACCCGCAGCGGCTTCTGCGCGCATTACGCAGGGGCCATGACCTATGTATTGCGCGCGGCGGGTATTCCAGCACGGGTGGTCGCCGGTTATCAGGGCGGCGAGTTCAACCCGGCGGGTAACTATGTGCAGGTGCGTCAGTTTGATGCCCATGCCTGGGTTGAGTACTGGCAAGCGGGGCAGGGTTGGCTCAGCGTCGATCCGACCTTTCAGGTTGCGCCCGAACGTATCGATATGGGCCTGGAGGCGGCTCTGGCCGGTGAGCAGAGCTTTCTCGAAGACTCGCCTTTTTCCCCGCTGCGCTATCGCAACCTCAGTTGGCTGAATGAGTTGCGCCTGGCCTGGGACAATATCAATTACGGCTGGCAGCGCTGGGTGTTGGGCTACCAGAGCCAGCAGCAGCTGGAATTTCTCCAGCGCTGGCTGGGCCGGGTGGATGCCCAGTCGCTGGTGATCGGCCTGGTGGGCGGCGGGGCGCTGCTGCTCGGCTTGCTTTCACTCTGGTTGTTCAAACCCTGGCAGCGTGAGCGCGATATGCAGCAACGGCTGTTCCGGCGTTTCGAGGGTTTACTGGCGCGCCATGGTGTGCCACGCCAACCCGGCGAAGGACCGCGCGACTATGCCGTGCGGGCAGCCCAGCAGATGCCAGCGCAGGCACAGGCGATTGCTGATTTTGCGGCCGCGTTCGAGGCGCAGCGGTATGCCGGGCAGGAGCTTTCGGCCCAGCAGTTACGTCAGCATTTGAAAGCGCTGCGGCAGGCGTTGCCTTGGCGGTTTACCCGTTTAGAGCCATAGCGACCATTGGCCACTTGTGGCTAATCAGTAAGCGCATAAGCTGGGGAGCGATTTCACCGGAGTGAGGCGATGCAAGGCTTGATTGATGAGGTGCCGCGGCACGTACTGCGCATACAAATGCGCTTGTTTGCCTGTTGTGAAAGGCTGCGGGTAAGCACTGACGACGAGGCCCTGCACGATCTACGTATAGCCTTGCGTCAATTGCGTAGCTTACTGCGGCCGTTGTCTTCGACCGCAGTTTGTGAGGCCTTGCAGCAGCGCGCAGCCGAGCTGGGTCGCCTGACCGGCCCGCTCCGCGACCTTGAGGTGCTGCTGGGCTATCTGCAGCAGCAAGGGCTTGATAGCGCCGCGCAATCACGCCAACCACTGCTACAGCAGGGCTACCTTCAACTGTTGGACAGTGCGCCGTTGGCACAGCTGCTGAGCGCGCTGGATGACTGGCCGCAGCAGTGGCGCCAGGCTGCCAGCAACGGGCAACTAAGCGACCTGCACAAGCGGATCAGGCAGCGTTTGCACAAGGACCGCAAGCGCTTGGCGCAGGCGCTGCTTGACCCCGCCCATGACCGACACCGCCTGCGCTTGCTGGTCAAGCGTCTGCGCTATGCCGCCGAAGCCTATCCGCAGTTGGCTGACTTGTCTGGGCGTATGCGCATGCAGCTGAAACAGGCGCAGTCAGCGTTGGGGGATTGGCATGACCATTGGCAATGGTTGCAGCGCGCCGAAGCGGAGGTGGATTTGCAGTCGTGCGTGCCGGCTTGGCGTGCAGCGATGCAGAATGCCGAGCAGCAGGCTGACAGGGCCCTGCAGATATTGAGCGCAGGTTTTGTTCGCACCAGCAGCTGAGTTGGCTGAAAAGTCGTTATACCTTCGGCTTGTTTGGCCGAAATGTCGTGTCATCCGTCGTCGCCTTTGCCCTAAGATCACCGGCATATTCAGTGTTCGAGGTGGTTATGGGCTTTTCCGAATTACTCCAGGCGGTGCGCGATAATCCTCAGGCGGTGTTGATTCCTGCGCAATGGGGGCAGGGCCGTGCCAGTTTTGGTGGCCTGGTGGCGGCACTGGTGTACGAGGCCATGCGTGCTCAAGTGCCGAACGGGCGTCCGCCGCGTTCTTTGGCAATTACCTTTGTCGGCCCTGCCGCGCCGGATGTGCCGGTAAGTTTCGAAGTGGAAGTGCTGCGCGAAGGCAAAGCAGTCAGCCAGGTGCTGGGGCGGGCGATACAGGACGGCCAGGTGGTGACCCTGGTGCAGGGCAGTTTCGGTGCCGGGCGCGAGTCACGCATCTCGGTACAGGCCGATCCTGCGCCGCAAGCCAAGGCGGTGGAAGAGTGCCAGGAGTTGCCGTATATCCCCAATGTAACCCCCGAATTTACCCGTTACCTGGCCATGCGATGGGCGTTTGGCGGTATGCCGTTTACCAATAATCCGTCACGCGACATGGGGGGGTGGGTGCGTCTGCGTGATCAAGACAATGCCGAACCGGCCAATGAGGCTCACCTGCTGGCACTGGTCGATGCCTGGCCGCCTGCGGTATTACCGCACCTGAGCGCGCCGGCCCCCGGTAGCTCACTAACCTGGACCATTGAATTTGTTCAGCCTATGAGTGAGTTGAGCACCCAGGACTGGTGCCTATACCGCGCGCAAATCGAACATGCCCGTGATGGCTACGGTCATGTGGCGGCTGCGTTATGGTCGCCAACCGGTGAGTTGCTGGCTATCAGTCGGCAGACAGTTGCTGTGTTCGGTTAAGCGTCTTGCGTCAGCTCTTATAGCTTGAGCTGGCGAATAGCCTTATTCAGCTCACCTGCGAGACTGGCCAGGTCGGCACTGGTGACGGCCGATTGAGCAGTCTGGCCGACGGTCTGTTCGGTGACATCGCGGATGCGGATCACCGCGCGGCTCATCTCTTCGGCCACCTGGCTCTGCTGCTGCGCCGCTACAGCGATCTGTGTATTGCTTTCACGCATATGCGCCACGGATTCGGTGATCGCCACCAGCGCCTGACCGGCTTCACCGGCCTGCTTTACGCACTCATCGGCCTTGATCGAGCTGTCCTGCATAAAGTCTACGGCATCGCGGGTGCCGCTTTGCAGAGTGTTGATCATCTGGGTAATAACGTCGGTGGAGTCTTGTACGCGCTTGGCCAGGTTGCGTACTTCATCGGCCACCACGGCAAAACCGCGGCCCATTTCGCCAGCGCGGGCGGCTTCAATCGCTGCATTGAGCGCGAGCAGGTTAGTCTGTTCGGCGATGCCATGAATCTCACTGACCACGCTGCCGATCTTCTGGCTGTCGACCGCTAGCTGTTCGATCATCTGCGCGGTTTGTTGCACGCCGCTGGACAGCCCGGAGATCGACAGGCTCACGCGGTTGACCGCCTGCTGGCCGCTGCGCGCTAGGTGCTCGGCGTTCTTTGATTGGTCGCGGGTGTCGGCCGTGTGCTCAGCAATATGGTGCACGGTGGCGGACATCTCGTTGATGGCCGTGGCCGCCTGTTCGGTTTCACACTGCTGTTCGAGCATGCCCTGGCGCACATCGCGCATATTGCCGGCCAGGCGTTCGGCACCTTCATCCAGCTGCGCCGCCGACTGAGCGACGATACCGACCACCCGTTGATAGCCGGCCTGCATGGCATTGAAGGCGCTGGCCATCTGGCCCACTTCATCTTTGCAGTTCAGAGGCACTCGGGCGCTGAGATCACCGCTCTTTTCCACCTGCAGCATCACGTCCTTGAGGGTGTTGAGGTGGCTTAGCAGAAAGCGAATCAACAACTGTGATGCCGCCAGCAACAGCAACATCAATAGCGCGACGACCAAGGCATAACGCGGTGCATGGTCGAAAAACACCTCGAGCAGACTCGGCGCCGAAGCGGTGATGGCCAGGCGTTGGCCGTCTTTGCGGACGATGACTTCGGCACCGATCAGCCCCGCGCTGCCATTAAAATCGACCCAGCCGCGTGCGTTGGCCAGGGCACTGCCCTGATTATCCGACAAGCGTGGCGTCTGCCCGCTGGCAAAGCTCAGCAGATTGTTGGCTTTCGGCAAGGCCTGCTCCGGCGACCATTGGCTTAATAACCGTGCCTGCTGCTGCGCGGCTTGCTTGGCGGCGGCGTGATGCACCTGCTGCTCCAGATGCAGCGCATAGAGCACCAGTAGCAGCGTGGTAAAGAAGGCTACGGCATTTACGGCCCAGAATTTGTACTTCAGGGAAAGGTCGCTGATCCAATGGCCCATGCTGGTGTCTCTGTGTGAGGTGAAGGCTTGGCAAAGTGCCAGTAGTATCGCCCGGCCTCACAGTGGATCTATTGATCCTTATCAACAAGCCTGCCGGCTCCGTGCTTTTGGACGCTAGCTGGCAGCGCCCTTGAATGCAGGCAGGTTGAAGAAGGCCTGAGCCGCAGCGCTGGTATGGGCTGCCAGTACCTGCTCGGTTTCACCTCGGTGCAGCGCCACTTCACGCAATACCTCGAAGAGAAAGGCCGGCTCATTTCGACCATTCTTAGGCTTCGGCCGCAGGCTGCGGGGTAGCAGGAACGGCGCATCACTTTCTAGCATCAACCGGCCTCTGGGGATTTCCTTGACCAGTGGGTGCAAGTGGCTGCCGCGGCGTTCGTCGCAGATCCAACCGGTGATGCCGATGTGCAGGTCCATGTCCAGGTAGTTGAACAGCGCGCGCTTTTCCCCCGTGAAGCAATGCACCACGGCTGCCGGTAGTTGGTCACGGTAATGGCGCAGGATGGCCAGTAGGCGCTCATCAGCATCGCGCTCATGCAGGAATACTGGCAGCTGTAGCTCAACCGCCAGGGCCAGCTGTTGCTCTAGCACGAGCTCCTGTTGCGGCCTAGGTGAAAAGTCGCGGTTGAAATCCAGCCCACATTCGCCCACTGCACGCACCCTGGGGGCGGCCAGCAGGGCCTTGAGTTCTGCGTAGCTGTCACTGTTCCAGCTGCTGGCATCGTGGGGATGAATGCCGGCGGTGCTGAACAAGCGCTCAGCGCTGTCATCCAGCTGCTGACAGAGCTGCAGGGCATGCTGGCTTTCATTGAGGCTGGTGCCGGTCAGCAGCATTTGTTGGATGCCTGCCGCGTAGGCGCGGTCGAGGAGTGCTTCGCGTTGTTCGGCAAAGCTTGGGTGGGTCAGATTGACGCCGATGTCGATGAGCTGCATGGTGCTACCTGCTGAATTGATTGGGCAGCATAGCAGAGCTTTTTGAATAGATTAAAAGTCAACAAATACAGCTACTTAAAGCCTGTACGTGATGTTGCGTATGATTGTTGGCTGGTATCCGCGGTCGGGCTGTGCGAACCTCCGCGCCCCGCGCGAGGGGTCAGTTGCCTTGCACGTAGCCTGTTCAGACGAGCAGCTGCATTGATCTGGCCGTCAATTTTGCACTGGAGCCTTGATGTTGCGAGTGCTGTTCACCTGCTGCCTATTGCTGCTGTCCTGCACAGCGGTGGCGCGCGTGGCTGGCCCGCTGGAAGTAGAGCAGCCCAAGGCCGCCCGTGACCTGGCAAGTATTCGCAGCAGTGGTGAGTTGCGCGTGCTGGTTAACCAGAGCCGTAACAGCTCTGGCGAGGTCAAAGGTCAGAGCATTGGCATCGAGTACCAGCGCATGCGCGCCTTCGAGCAATACCTCAACCGCAACTCACGTGATGGCCGCACGCTTAAGCTGAAAGTCATTCCCCGTGCCAAAGACCAGCTGCTGGCCGCCCTGCAACGGGGTGAAGGCGATTTGGTTGCCCCCGGAGAGCTTCTCAATATTCCGCCTGGCAGCAAACTCAGTGCCAGTGCGGCCATTCGCAGCAATGTGCCGCTGATTATCGTCGCCAAACAGGGTAACCGCCGTTACCAGAACCTCGAGCAACTCTCCGGGCGCAGCCTGGCCTTGCCTGCAGGCAGTGTGGCGGGGGACGCAATACGCGCCGTTAACCAGCGGCTGATCGCGAGCAAACGTTCACCCATTATCATCGAATGGGTTGACCCGACTCTGGCGGTCGAGGATGTGCTGGAAATGGTCCAGGCCGGTATCTTCAGCGTAACGGCGGTTGAGCAACCGATTGCCGAGCGTTGGGCCAAGGTGATGCCCAAGCTGCGGCTGGACCGCCACCTGCAATTGGCGAACGACGGTGACATGCGTTGGTATGTGCGTCGCGACACGCCAATGCTGGGCGCCAGCATTGATCGATTCCTCAAAGGTTACCGTGACCCGGCGGATCAAGATGCGGCGTTCCAGCGTGTTTACCGGCGCTTGTACAAAGTGCATTACCCGCTGGGCCGCACCGAGCGTCAGCGCTTGGAAAAAGTGCGCCCGGTACTGCAACGTTACGCCACTCAGCATGATTTCGACTGGCTGGCCCTGGCTGCATTGGCTTTCAAGGAATCGACCCTCAATCCAGCTGCGCGAGGCGCTGGTGGCGCCACCGGGCTGATGCAGATCACGCCGGCGGCTGCGCGTAGCGTCGGTGTTAGTAACGTCAACGTACTGGACAACAATGTGCAGGCCAGCGCCAAGTACCTGGCAATGATTCGCCGCAACTACTTCAATAGCCCGCAGCTCAACGAACGCGAGCGCATGGCCTTTATCCTGGCCGGCTACAACATGGGGCCGCAACGGGTGCAAAGCCTGCGTGCGGAGGCGCGTAGACGCGGCCTAAACCCCAATCAATGGTTCTTTCAGGTCGAACGGGTGGCGATGGAGCAGATGGGCATGGGCGTGGTGAGCTATGTCAATAGCGTGAATAAGTACTACCTTGCCTATGATCGCGAGCGCTATCTGCTGGAGCCTTAACAGTCCGTTGAAGTTACCTGTTAGCGCGGAGCGGGGCTGTAAATTAATTAGTATTTTCGATACTTAAAAGCGATTTTATCGGCTTTAAATATTGGTTAATTGGTTTAATCTTCACGCCATCACCTCCCAACTACAAGGACTGCTGCACATGAACGCTCTGATCAAATCTGTTGTTGCGACTCAAGCAGGCTATGGCCTGACCGTATTGCGCATCATCGCCGGTATCACCTTCGCCGCCCACGGCGCGCAGAAGTTGTTTGGCTGGTTTGGCGGTTACGGTTTGGAGGGGGTTGGCCAGTGGATGGAAAGCATTGGCTTGGCGCCAGGCTACCTGTTGGCTCTGATGGCGGGCAGCGCCGAGTTCTTCGGTGGGTTGGCCCTGATTATCGGTCTACTGGCGCGTCCAGCTGCTGCGGTCTTGGCGCTGACCATGGTGGTAGCGATTGCCACTGTGCACCTGGCCAATGGCTTCTTTATGAGCAACAACGGTTATGAGTTCGCCCTGGCGCTCTTGGCGATCAGTGTTGCGATCATGATTGAAGGTGCTGGTAAGTTGTCGCTGGATAAGCGCATCGCCGGTTAAGCGTTAAACGATTCGGCAGCAGCCTGCAAAAAGCCCACCTCGAGTGGGCTTTTTGCATTTCAGGGTTGTGGTTTGTTTTGCGCTGCCAACTGTTCGGCGGCCTCTAAACGCAGTTGTTCGCGCTCATCGAAGTTTTCCGCCGCCAGCTGAGCAATGGCTGCGCGCTTGTCGCCGGCACTCATGCCGGGGTTGTTCTCGATGGCGGCTTTATCACTGCTGTAGCGCGCGATACGTTTCTTCCAGGTCAAGCGCTGCTGGTCGAGTACTTCGAGCCGCTGAGTGGCTTGGGCGCCGACCAGTTGCTGGCGCAGCTGGCGAATCTGCTCGGGCTTGGCGCCGGCGGCCTGTAACTGCGCGGTCTGCTGGCGTAGTTCATTCTGCAGTTGCGGTAATACCGTGTCTTGCATCTCGGCGGGCAGGCTGTTGCGCAGTTGGTCGACGGCAGAGGCTTTGCCCGCGTCGTCCAGCTGGTTGTCATGCAGTATTGCCAGGCGCTGTAGGGTGAACTGGTTGTAGGCTTCTTCGCGGGCGAAGAACGCTTGCTGGGTCTGCGTATCAAACAGGCGCGCGCGCAGCGCCCGTACGGCAGCTTCACGTTGGCGCAAGGCATCCAGGTTGGCCATTTGCGGCAGGTCGCGTTCAAGCAGCACCAGTTCGCGCTTGTAGTCGAGGTATTGGTTGAGCAGGGCCAGGGCCTGTTCCCGTGCAGTGGCCGGCAATTGCGCCGTGATATAGGCGCGTAGCCGCTCAACACTGGTCCGCAGTGGCTCTTCACCCACTGCGGCAAGGAAATAATCGAAGATGCGTCGGATGTCTTCGCTGATCAGCAGGTTGCCATCGGCATCCAGGCGAAAGACGCCGTCCACCGAGGTTCCGGCGAATGAGGCGGGTAGGGTTTTAAGTGGCTCAGCCGCACTGTGCGGGCTGTTTGGGTTGGCTGGGGTTCGTTGGGTATCGGTATTTACCCGCGCAGGTTGAGGCGTATGTAGGCCGAGTTGTGCGGGGATATCCATGGGTTGCAGGTAAAGCGCCAGAGCCAGGCATACGGCGAACAGCAGCGGGGACAGCAACAGAAGTTTTTTCACGGGCACTCTTTAGGCTGCTTCGGGTTAGGCAGCTTCGGGTGAACAGTTGCGGCGTGATGGACCACATGAAAGCGCCAAGGGCTGTATGAAAGCCCTTGGCGAATCCGTTACAGGCCGTCGTTTTTCAGGCGGTTAGCATGTTGGCGGTAAACCGTGACCGGGTCGGTTTCGAACAGACTGGTCAACCCCAGTGTTTGGTTGACCTCGTCGAGGTGGTTCATCCGATAGTTGTCACGTATCACTTTGCCCATGCGCGAGCTGCAGCGACCAACCAGGCCGTCGTTGGCTTCACCTTTAAAGGTCAACGCCGTGGCGCCCAGGAGCAGGTCACTCGGGTCGATGATGTTAGTCACCGGGCTGGTGCCGCTCCAGGAGTAGTAACGCACGCCACCTACGCTGTAGGCCCCTTCACCACAGGCGGTGGTGGGGATACCTTGCGGGAACTTGGCATTGAAGCGCGCCGCGCCTTGGCTGTTGAGTGATTCGAGGGAGCCCAGGGCGTTTTGTGGGCTGGTGCTGGAGCTGCCGGACAGGAAGTTGATAAGCGTGCCGAGGCCGTTAACGATACCGGCTAACAAGATCTCACCTGCCGAACCTGGTGGCACCTGACGGATAAAGTCGGCGGCAGCGGAGCCTTTGTGCGGCGCGCCAACACTGGTTGCTGAGGCAATCAGGTTGGGGCTGACAGCGGCAACATAACGAATGGTTGGGCCGCCATGACTATGGCCGATCAGATTGACCTTGGGCTTACCGCTAATGGCAACAATGTCTTCCACCTGGGCCAGCAATTCTTCGCCGCGGGCTTCCGAGGTGTTCAGTTGGCTGACTTCGGTGATGTACACGCTGGCCCCGTCGCGACGCAGTGCTGCGGGGATGCCGTACCAGTAGTCCACCCCAAGGATGCTGTCGAAGCCGAGCATGCCGTGAGCCAGAACCACAGGGTATTTGGTTTGGGTATAACCGGAGGAGCCGAACCAGAAGGCATGAGTGTTGCTGGAGGCCAGTAAACCGGCCCCCATGCAGAGGGCGAGCAGAGTTTTATTGTTGTTCATTGATGCTCTCGCTAGGGTTGATCGGGCAGTTAAAGGCATTCCATGCAGCCAAAACGCCCATCCCGTGGCGCATATATCAGCCCCAAGGTAGGGGCAGAAAGCATGCCAGTACCTTGAAAAACAGCCTGTAGCGCTCTGCCACGGGCCTTGCGCCCGAACGACGCTTGTTCTTGGTTAGGCGCATTAACCAATGATTGTTACGGGGTGAAACGTTGCGGGCCTTGCGGTAGACCCCACATGCTCACCCCGCCGCGCGTATGCAAGCCTTAAAACACCAGGCGAACGAGCCGTGTCGTGGGGCCACCAATCAAAGGTTTGGGTAGTGAGTTAAGCCTGCAGTGGCGCGCCTTGACAGCGCTGTACGGGCTTCTCTAGGATGCTGACCCATGCGCCGATTTAAACAGCTACTTGCGGGGCGCCGGGTTACCTGCTGATTGCAGCGCCCTAAGAAGCACTCTTCGGAGGCTTTGAAATTCCGCTAAAGCGCTGGTTCGGTGTCGCCTCTCACCGCTGCCCAGCGGACTCAATGAGGCGGAGACATATCGATGCACTGTCCCCAACCGCTTATTCGTCTGGCCCCGATTACTTCCGGGCTGATCCTGCGCAATCCGAGAATCCTCCTGGGCGGCAGCCATCAGCCGACGCTGCTGCGTTATCTCGACGGCTGGCCAAAGCGCTGGCCGGGCCCGCGGACCTTTCTGATCAATTTTGTCCACGATGGTGAATCTCTGGCGCGATTTGCCAGTAATCACTTCGATATGGCGGTGATCCAGGCGCCAACCACCGAGCAGCTGGATGAAACCGTGCGCCAGCTGACGCGCGTAGCCAAACAAGGGCTGATCACCCGGCGTTAAGCGAATAGCGCAATAGCTTGGCCAATGCCACGGCCTATCCGCTAGGCTCACACGATATTGTCAGGGAGTTGGCCATGTTTGAATCCGCCGAGATCGGCCGCAATATCGATAAAGAAACCTTCGAAGCCGAAGCTCCCGCGCTGCGTGAAGCGCTTCTGGAAGCGCAGTATGAGTTGCAGCAGCAAGGGCGTTTTGCCGTGCTTATCCTGATCAATGGCATCGAGGGGGCGGGTAAAGGCGAGACGGTCAAACTGCTTAACGAGTGGATGGATGCGCGCCTGATTCAGGTCGATACCTTTGAACAGCAGACGGATGAAGAGCTGGCGCGACCACCGGCCTGGCGTTACTGGCGTCAATTGCCGCCCAAGGGACGCATTGGCATCTTCTTCGGTAACTGGTACAGCCAGATGCTTCAGGCACGGGTGCACAAACGGATCAAGAATGCCGTGCTCGACCAGGCCATCGACTCCACCTTGGGGCTGGAACGCATGCTCTGCGATGAGGGCACGCTGATCTTTAAATTCTGGTTCCACCTCTCCAAGCCGCAGATGGAGGGGCGTCTTAAGTCGTTGCAGGATGATCCGCTGCACAGTTGGCGGATCAGCCCGTTGGACTGGCAACAGTCAAAGACCTACGACAAGTTCGTTCGATTCGGTGAGCGCGTACTGCGTCGCACCAGTCGTGATTACGCGCCCTGGTATGTGGTGGAAGGCGTGGATGAGTATTACCGCAGCCTGACCGTCGGGCGCATTCTTCTCGATGGTTTGCAAGCGGCTCTGAAGGCGAAAAGTCGAACGCTGCCACACCCCCATGCGGCACCGCTGACATCCAGTCTGGATGAGCGTGGCCTGCTCGACAGCCTTGATATGGCCCAGGCCTTGGAAAAAGACCTCTACGCCGAACAGCTGATGTTTGAACAGGCGCGGCTCTCCAGCCTGATGCGCGACAAACGTATGCGACGCCATTCTCTTGTGGCTGTGTTTGAAGGGAATGATGCAGCGGGCAAGGGCGGGGCGATTCGCCGAGTAATTGGTGCGCTCGACCCGCGTCAGTACCGCATCGTACCTGTCGCCGCGCCGACCGAAGAGGAGCGCGCACAGCCCTATTTATGGCGCTTTTGGCGGCATGTTCCAGCCCGAGGTAAGTTCACCGTATTTGACCGTTCCTGGTATGGCCGGGTGCTGGTGGAGCGGGTAGAAGGTTTTTGCGCACCAGGCGACTGGTTGCGTGCCTATGGCGAAATCAATGACTTCGAAGAACAGCTCAGTGAAGCCGGCGTGGTGCTGGTGAAGTTTTGGCTGTCGATTGATCAGCAAACCCAGCTGGAACGCTTCAAGGCCCGCGAACAGATCCCCTTTAAACGTTTCAAGATCACCGAAGAAGACTGGCGCAACCGCGACAAGTGGCCGCTCTACCGCGATGCGGTGGGCGATATGGTCGACCGTACCAGCACGCAAATAGCACCCTGGACGCTGGTTGAGGCCAATGACAAGCGTTTTGCTCGGATCAAGGTGTTGCGCACTATCAATGAGGCGCTTGAGGCGGCATTCGACAAGCACTGAGTGGCCAACTACATGAGCTACAGGATGGTCGCGCATACGGCTGATGAATGATCATCGCCGCGTGAGATTGTCCGGTTTTATTCTCATTGCCAATTCAACCCAAGAACAATGAGGTGCAGCATGCGTGAAGTGGTGATCGTTGACAGCGTACGGACAGGTTTGGCCAAGTCTTTTCGCGGCAAGTTCAATCTGACTCGTCCAGACGACATGGCGGCTCATTGCGTTAATGCATTGTTGGCGCGCACCGGCATTGATCCTGCGCTGGTGGATGACTGCATCGTCGGCGCTGGCTCCAATGAAGGCGCTCAAGGCATGAACATCGGCCGTAACGTTGCGGTGTTGTCCGGCCTGGGTACCAACGTGGCGGGCATGACCCTTAATCGCTTCTGCTCTTCGGGCCTACAGGCCATCGCCATTGCTGCCAATCAGGTGGCATCGGGCTGCAGTGATGTGATTGTGGCCGGTGGTGTCGAGTCGATCACCATGACCATGAAGAGCATGAACACGCAAAACCTGTTCAATCCACTTCTGCAGAAAGAAGTACCGGGTATCTATTACCCGATGGGCCAAACCGCCGAGATCGTCGCGCGGCGCTATAACGTCAGCCGTGAAGCTCAGGATGCTTACGCTTTGCAAAGCCAGCAACGCACCGCGCAGGCGCAGGCTGACGGCTTGTTTGACGATGAAATCGTGCCGATGAACGTCAAGTATCAGGTTGAGGATAAGGCCACTGGCGAGAAAACCATCGTTGATGGCATCGTCGGCCACGACGACTGCAACCGTGCCGACACTACATTGGAAAGCCTGGCCGCGCTCAAGCCGGTGTTTACCGACGATGGTTCGGTCACCGCCGGCAATGCTTCGCAGCTGTCCGACGGTGCGTCCATGACTCTGGTGATGAGTTTGGAAAAAGCCATTGAGCTGGGCCTCAAGCCGCTGGCGTTCTTCCGTGGGTTCGTTGCCGCCGGTTGCGAGCCGGATGAAATGGGCATTGGTCCGGTGTTCTCTGTGCCCAAGCTGCTCAAGGCAAAGGGGCTGAGCATTACCGACATTGACCTGTGGGAACTCAATGAGGCGTTCGCCTCGCAATGCCTCTACGCTCGCGATCGTTTGGAAATCGACAACGCCAAGTACAACGTCAATGGCGGTTCGATCTCCATCGGCCATCCGTTTGGCATGACCGGTTCGCGTCAGGTGGGCCATTTGGTGCGTGAACTGCAGCGGCGCAAGTTGCGTTACGGCATCGTCACCATGTGTGTGGGTGGCGGTATGGGCGCAACCGGGTTGTTCGAGGCGGTGCGCTGATTCAGCGCTGGCAGTAAGCTCATAAAAAACCGCGCCGATGCGCGGTTTTTTAATGGGTTGGGTTGGGCGCTTAGAACGCGCGACTTTCGATGATCTCGTTGGCTTGAATCATCCGGCGGATATAGAACGCAATCTCTCGCTCGGCATCCGGCCGATTGAAGTAAGGGCCTTCCAATGTGCCCTCACGAGTGGAGAAGAAGTATTGACCGTTTACCGCGCTGACGCGTTCGCTGCGGTAATGAGTGCCGGGGTTATGGTCGATATGACGTTGGCCGAACATAAATGAGTCTCCCGCAAAATGAGCTGCTGAGGTCAGTCTAAGCCGGGTTTGCCCCTCTGTTGCAGTTAACGACAAGTGGTCGTTTTGGCCGGGTATTCGTGATGTTTTATCGGGATTTATTAACTTTTGGCGTCAATTCGATGGCTTGATGTTGTGGGGCCATCAGCACAGTTCTCAGTATGACCGTGCTCTGCTATGGGTGTGCCCGTTGCCGGTAATGCAAGGGTTCTGCCTTGTGCTTAGGCACGCACGCCCAATGCTTCAGCCCGGCGCAACCAGCTTTGGCGTTGTTCTTCGGAGGAGGGGCGTACGGGGGCAAACTCGGCCAGGCGACGGGTTTTGATCCCGCTGAAACCGAGGATGGTGCGGGTCATCTGTCGATGCCCTGGCGCGCCGTAGATCCAGCGGAAGTACCAAGGCGGTGTGTCCATGGTTACCAACAGGTCCGCAGTGCGGCCGCTGAGCAGTTTGTCCCAGAGCTGCGAGCGATTGCGGTATTTGAAGGCGAAACCGGGTAGAAAGGTGCGGTCAAAGAAGCCCTTGAGTAACGCGGGAATACCGCCCCACCAGACCGGGTAGACGAATACCAGGTGTTCAGCCCAGTGGATCTGACGCTGCGCCTCGAGCAGGTCGGGCTCGAGCTGCTGACTTTGTTCATAGCCCTCCCGCAGCACGGGGTCGTAGGTCATTTCGCCCAGCTTCAGCTGCCGCACCACATGGCCTTTGCTGCGTGCGCCCTGGGCATAGGCCTCGCCCAAGGCATGGCAGAAACTGTTGTTTTTTGGTGTGCCGAGAATCATCAGGATGCGTTTACCATCGCCTTCCAGTGGCGTTGCGCCGCTTTTTGTTTCTTCACTCATGGTTACCTGTCCCCAGCATGTTTTCAGGACGCACCCAGGCGTCGAATTGTTCATTGTTCAGGTAGCCAAGTTGCAGTGCGGCTTCGCGCAGTGTGCTGCCATCCTGGTAAGCCTGCTTGGCAATTGTGGCCGCCTTGTCATAACCAATATGCGGGTTCAGCGCCGTAACCAGCATTAGGCCGCGCTCCAGATGTTCGGCCATGCGCGCTGCGTCGGGCTGCAGGCCTGCGATGCAATGCTGCTGAAAGTTGTGGCAGCCGTCCGCGAGGAGTCGTACCGACTGCAGCAGGTTGTGAATGATCACTGGCTTGAAAACGTTGAGTTGCAGATGACCTTGGCTCGCGGCAAAGGTAATCGTGGTGTCATTGCCCAATACCTGACACGCCAGCATCGACAATGCCTCGCATTGAGTGGGGTTGATTTTGCCCGGCATGATCGAGCTGCCTGGCTCATTGGCCGGCAGACGCACTTCGGCAAAGCCGGCACGTGGCCCTGAACCTAATAAGCGCAGGTCATTGGCAAGCTTCATAAGGGCTACTGCGAGGGTTTTCAAAGCGCCCGATAGCGCCACCAACGGTTCGTGGCCGGACAGGGCGGCAAATTTGTTTGGGGCGCTAACCAACGGCAGGCCGCTCAGTGCGGCCAATTCCGCGGCCATGGCTTCAGCAAAACCATGGGGTGAATTCAACCCCGTACCAACGGCGGTTCCGCCTTGAGCAAGCTCATAAACAGCGGGTAGGGCGGCGATAATTGCCCGCTCGGCATAACCCAGTTGCGCCACAAATGCCGACAGCTCTTGGCCAAAGGTTATCGGCGTAGCGTCCATCATGTGGGTGCGCCCAGTCTTGACCAAATGGGCATGACGTTCGGCCTGTTCCTGCAGCCCCTCGCGCAGCTCACGAATAGCGGGCAGCAATTGTTGCTGAACGGCCTGGGCCGCGGCGATATGCATGGCCGTAGGAAAACTGTCGTTGGAGCTTTGCGCGCAATTGACATGGTCATTGGGGTGCACTGGGCTTTTGCCGCCACGGCCGCTGCTCGCCAGTTCATTGGCGCGTCCGGCAATCACTTCGTTGACGTTCATATTGCTTTGGGTGCCGCTGCCGGTCTGCCAGACCACCAGGGGGAATTGTTCATCATGCTGGCCGGCGAGCACCTCATTGGCGGCTTGCTCAATCAACCGTGCCAGGTCGGCTGGCAAATCACCGATGCGCTGGTTGACTCGCGCTGCGGCTTTTTTGATCAGCACCAGGGCATGCACCACCGGCAAGGGCATGCGTTCCTGGCCAATCGCGAAGTTGAGCAGCGAACGCTGAGTTTGAGCCCCCCAGTAAGCGTCATCAGGTACTTCGATTGGGCCCAGGCTGTCAGTTTCAGTGCGGCTCATGGCGGCTCTCCTGATGGTGGCGCATGCAGCAAATGGAATGCCAGGCGAGCAATTATCAGCCTGGGCGTATCTCAGCTTAGGTCGCTCTGTATCAGTAGAGGTTCAACTTTAAAGGCTTTACTACCAGCGGGCGTGGGTTTCACCGAGCCAGCCGAGGGCATTGCTGACGGGTACTCGCTCGCCTTCGGGGCCGCGTAAAACCCCCTCGAAATGCCCGAACCATTGCTGCGTATCTGCATAGAACGGCCCGAGTCGGCGATAGGCTCGGTGGCGCTGACGTGGGGTAAAGGTCAGGTTGACTGTGTCATCCGGGCTGCGCAGTTGCCAGGGGGCCAGCGGGTTATGCGGTGCTTGAGTGATGGCAATGGGGTTATCCAAGTGCTGCAATTCACCGCCAAACCATAGGGTGTTTTCTGACAGGTTACTGTGATCCGTCCAACCTGCACCGAAATTGCCGGCGATACCACCGGGTGCAGCGAAGGCAGCACGGGTCCAGTGGCTGTTGAGCGGCCAGACGCCGCGGCCGAAATCCAGTGATGCAAAGCTTTGTCCCGCGATGCAGCTGTATTGCTGCTTGCCCAGTTGCACGCTGCCGCTACAGGGCAGGCCCAGCTGGCGGCTGGTGGCATGAAAGCTTTTTGCCCCGAGTGGGGCGACCAGATTGACCGAATCCAAATGGGCGGGACGCTGGATATCCAGGGCAACTTGTAGAGGTTGGCCGCCAATATCCGGCGCATTGATGGTGATACGGGTACGCCCGGTGTGTTCAGCTACGCGTAATTGCAGGCGAGGGTGATTGAACTCATGGCTCTCCTGCGGCTGGTCCGGCAGATCGCAGCCGCGACCGAACAGGCGATACTGACTGTAAGCGAAGGCCTGACCGCTTTGCAGGTCGAGAAAGTAGGCCGCGGCATACCCCAGGTAATCGAGGTCGGCTTGGGTAAATGAGAGCATCCACTGCGGCGTGGTGATGCACCAGTGATTCCAGCGTTTGCGCCGGCCCAAATGCCCCGGTATTGCACAGTCGACCATGGGTCTGGGCGACCAGCCGACGGCCTGCGGATTAAGTTGGCCGCGACTGTCGCATAGCGCGATGGCGGCGAAGGGCTCTGGGTAAGTGAAGCTGTTCATCGACACGTCCATGTGTGTGCAGGCGCCTGCCTTGTGGGCATCGGTACGCTGAAGCAGAAGATGGCTTATCTTGACGAGCATGCACAGGCATTGGTCTGCTCGGCAAGTGCTGGCATTTTGGACTTTTAGCAGATGTTGCGCCAGTGCACAGTTGTAGTGTGAGTTGATCGGCCCATTCATCTAGCTTGAGGTGGCAAGCGCTTGGGCACAAAATGCCGGTCATTGAGTCAGATAGAGCTCATTCCCTTCCTCAGGAGTAGTACATGCCACGTTTACCCGCCCTTTGCGCTGCCCTAATACTGACGTGCGGTAGTGCCCAGGTGCTAGCTGATGCCAAAAGCCACGCCGCTGACGCCGAGCGGTTCCTGCTGCTGGCTCATGCTGACAAGCTGGCTGTGCCGGTGTACGCCCAAGTGCAGCATATGTTTGCCCAACGCTTTACCGAGAGTAATGCGTCGCAGAGCGAGAAGGCTGTACTGGAAACCTATCAGGCCCAGGCCAATGCCGCGCTTGAACAGGCTGTGGGCTGGGACAAGCTCAAACCGGATATGGTTAAGCTTTACACCAGTAACTTCAGCGAGCAGGAAATGAAGGACCTGATCCGCTTCTACGAGTCGCCGCTGGGCAAGAAAGTCCTGGAAAAAATGCCAACCCTGACTGCGCAATCGGCGCAACTGACCCAGAGCAAGCTGGAAACAGCAGTGCCCAAGGTCAATCAGTTACTGGCGGAAATGACCACCAAGCTGACGCCGAAAACCCCTTGATTGGAACTCCGTGATGCCAAAAATCGACCTGTTGCAGGAAATCCTCAGCGGCGGCCTGCAACCGCAGCACCTTGAAGTGCTGGATGAAAGCCACATGCACAGCCGTGGCTTGGAAACCCATTACAAAGCGGTGATCGTCAGCGAGCAGTTTGCCGGTTTGAATTCGGTCAAACGCCACCAGAAGGTGTATGCCTGCCTGAGCGATTTTATGAGCCAGGTGCATGCCCTGGCGCTGCACACCTACACCCCGGACGAGTGGGCGCAGCAGGGCGTTGCACCGGCATCGCCGACCTGCAAAGGCGGCCACTGAGGCAATTCGCCTCTACACGGGCCACCTGAACAAACGTAAACTGCAACGCCGCCGAGTCAGGGTGTCATAAACCTGAACTCGGCGTTTTTTTGTATCCCAGTCCGCCCTTTACGTGGGCGACTACTGAAGGACCTGCACATGACTGACAAAATTGTTGTCGCCGCGCTGTATAAATTCGTCTCCCTGCCAGACTTTCATGAGCTGCGCGAGCCGCTGCTGCAAGCCATGCTCGATAACGGCATCAAAGGCACGCTGCTGATTGCCGAAGAGGGCATAAACGGCACTGTGTCTGGCAGCCGTGCCGGGGTCGATGGCTTGCTCGCCTGGTTTGGTCTGGACTCGCGCCTGGCCGATATCGATCATAAAGAGTCGTATTGTGATGAGCAGCCGTTCTACCGCACCAAGGTCAAACTGAAGAAAGAGATCGTCACCCTCGGCGTTCCGGGCGTTGACCCCAATAGGCAGGTCGGCACCTACGTCGCACCCAAGGATTGGAATGCGCTGATCAGCGACCCCGAGGTGCTGCTGATCGACACCCGCAACGATTACGAAGTCTCCATCGGCACCTTCGAAGGCGCGGTTGACCCCAAGACCAAATCCTTCCGTGAGTTCCCCGAGTACATCAAGGCGCACTTTGACCCGGCCAAGCACAAGAAAGTCGCGATGTTCTGCACCGGCGGCATTCGCTGCGAGAAGGCCTCAAGCTACATGCTCGGCGAAGGCTTCGAAGAGGTTTATCACCTCAAGGGCGGCATCCTCAAATACTTGGAAGAAGTGCCGCAGGAGCAAACCAAGTGGCAGGGCGACTGCTTCGTTTTCGATAACCGAGTCACCGTGCGTCACGACCTGACGGAAGGTGATTACGACCAATGCCACGCCTGCCGTACACCGGTGTCGGTGGCTGATCGTCAGTCCGAGCTGTACACCCCAGGCGTTAGCTGCCCGCATTGCTGGGACTCGCTGCCGGAGAAAACCCGCACCGGCGCCCGCGAGCGCCAGCGTCAGATCGAACTGGCCAAGGCGCGCAACCAGCCACACCCATTGGGTTACAACCCCAGACAGTCCCGCGAGGTTTAAGCATGCACGCACGTCTGCTCTACGTAATGGACCCCATGTGCTCCTGGTGTTGGGGCTTCGCCCCGGTGCTGGAGTCCTTGGCTGAGCAGGCGGCTGACGCCGGTGTCGGTTTGCAATTGGTGCTAGGCGGTTTACGCCGCGACAGCATCGCCATTGATGCCGCCGCGCGAGTGCGTTATCTGGGCTACTGGCAGGCGGTTAATGCCAGTACCGGCCAACTGTTCAACTTCAAGGACGGTCTGCCTGAAGGCCTGGTTTATGACACTGAGCCAGCATGCCGGGCGTTGGTCACTGCGCGCTCTCTGGCTCCTGAGTTGGTATGGCCACTGGCGCAGCTGATTCAGCGTGCTTTTTATACCGAAGGTGTGGATGTGACCCGCGCCAGTGTTCTGGTGGAACTGGCCGAACGCGCCGGTATTCCTCGCATCGTTTTTGCCGAAGCGTTTGACAGTGTCGCGCAGCGCGAGGCCACTGCGGCGGATGTCAGCTGGACGCAGGATCTGGGCATTGCCGGCTTCCCGACCTTGCTCGCCGAAAACAAGGGGCAGCTGGCATTGCTGACCAATGGCTATCAACCCTTAGACGTACTCGAGCCGCTGCTAGCGCGGTGGCTGGAGCGACTTGAGCATGCTTGATCGTTTGAGCTGGGCAGAAATCCGCCGGCTGGCGCTGCACCACAAAAAAGCCCTGATCTGGGCCAATTGTGTAGCGGTACTGGCCACGCTTTGCAGCGTGCCGATCCCCTTGCTGCTGCCGTTACTGGTCGATGAGGTGTTGCTCAACGACGGTGATGCCGCACTCAAGGTGATGAATAACTTCCTACCAACTGAGTGGGAAACGGCCGCAGGCTATATCGGCCTGATGTTGGTGCTGACCTTGTGCTTGCGTGCGGGCGCATTGATCTTCAACGTCGTGCAGGCGCGGCTGTTTGCACGGCTGTCCAAGGACATTGTTTACCGCATCCGCATCCGTCTGATCGAGCGGCTCAAACGCATCTCCTTGAGTGAATATGAAAGCCTCGGCGGCGGCACGGTGACCACCCACCTGGTCACCGACCTGGACACCCTGGACAAGTTTGTCGGCGAGACCCTAAGCCGCTTTCTGGTGGCCATGCTCACCCTTGCCGGTACTTCGGCGATTCTGCTGTGGATGCACTGGCAGTTGGCGCTGCTGATTTTGCTGTTCAACCCGCTGGTGATCTATGCCACGGTGCAGCTGGGCAAGCGGGTCAAACACCTTAAAAAGCTGGAAAACGACAGCACCTCACGCTTTACCCAGGCGCTGACAGAAACCCTCGAAGCCATTCAGGAAATCCGCGCCGGCAATCGCCAGGGCTTCTTCCTCGGTCGCCTCGGTGGTCGCGCCAAGGAAGTGCGCGACTTTGCGGTGAACTCGCAATGGAAAACGGATGCGTCGAATCGTGCCAGTGGCTTGCTGTTTCAGTTCGGCATTGATGTGTTTCGCGCCGCCGCCATGCTCACCGTGCTGTTCTCTGACCTGTCGATCGGGCAGATGCTCGCGGTGTTCAGCTACCTGTGGTTTATGATTGGCCCGGTCGAACAATTGCTCAGTCTGCAATACGCCTTCTATGCGGCTGGCGGCGCGCTGACGCGGATCAACGAGCTGCTGGCACGCAAAGATGAGCCGCAATACCCAGGTCGTGTCGACCCGTTCAAAGGTCATGACACCGTCGGCATTCAAGTCAGCGGGCTGACCTTTGCCTACAACGACGAACCGGTGCTCAACCAACTCAACCTGAGCATCGCGCCAGGGGAGAAGGTCGCCATAGTCGGCGCCAGCGGCGGTGGTAAAAGCACTCTGGTGCAACTGCTGCTCGGGCTGTATACGCCGCAGGCCGGCATCATCCGCTTTGGTGGCAGCAGCCAGGAAGAGATTGGTCTGGACGCAGTACGCGAGAATGTCGCCGTGGTGCTGCAACATCCCGCCCTGTTCAACGATACGGTACGTGCCAACCTGTGCATGGGCCGTGAACGTACGGATGAGTTCTGCTGGCGCGCCCTGGAAATTGCCCAACTGGCCGGTACCATCCGCAGCTTACCGTTGGGGCTGGACAGTATTGTTGGCCGCTCCGGCGTGCGTTTATCCGGTGGTCAACGTCAGCGTCTGGCCATTGCCCGCATGGTGCTGGCTGAACCAAAAGTGGTGATTCTTGATGAAGCCACCTCGGCGCTGGATGCGGCCACCGAATATGCCCTGCATCAGGCACTCAACCAGTTCTTGCGTGGCCGCACGACGCTGATCATCGCCCACCGCCTGAGCGCGGTGAAGCAGGCGGATCGGGTGCTGGTATTCGATGGCGGCAGCATCGCCGAAGACGGAGGTCATCAACAGCTGATTGCCGATGGCGGGTTGTACGCCAAGCTGTATGGGCATTTGCAGCACTGAGATCTTCTGTGGCAAAAGTAGGGTGGATGACGCTTCACCCATCCACCAGCGTGATCTAGCGGTGGATGAAAAAAGCGTCATCCACCCTATGGCTCCTGGCGAAAACAACACTTTCTCGCGGGCATGGCCCGCTCCTACGGACAAACCCTGATCGTAGGAGCGGGCCATGCCCGCGATTTGTTGTGGGTTTCAACTAGGTTAGAAGCGCTGCTGCCCTGCACCTGGCAGTTAAATCGACCGCTTTGTAAATCTTTCGTTACGCGATACAGGCGTTTGTAATCAGCAAACACGCTGTTTTTCTGCCTGTATTAAAAACTTGCCGAACACCGTGGTTTGAGCAGCGGCATGGAGCCCTGAGCCTGCTTGTTAGTGGGGCTGCGCTCGGTTGTTATGAGGTCAATTCGCACCGTGCGACGGGCTGTCGCAGGGTTGATCAAAACAACAACGAGGAGGCGCAATGAACGCCGTGAACAAGATCGAACAGCACAATCCTATTGGCACCGACGGCTTCGAATTTGTCGAATACACCGCGCCGACCCCGGAAGGCATTCAGCAGCTGCGCGAGCTGTTCACTGCCATGGGTTTTACCGAAACCGCCAAGCACCGCTCCAAAGAGGTTTGGTTGTTCCAGCAGCACGACATCAATTTCGTGCTCAATGGCAGCCCGACTGGGCATGTGCGTGAATTCGGTTTAAAGCACGGTCCAAGCGCCTGCGCCATGGCCTTCCGCGTACAGAACGCTGCTCAAGCCGCCGCTTATGTGGAGTCTCAGGGCGCCAAACTGGTGGGCAGCCACGCCAACTTCGGTGAGCTGAACATTCCCTGCGTTGAAGGCATCGGCGGTTCGCTGTTGTACTTGGTGGATCGTTACGGCGACAAGAGCATCTATGACGTCGACTTTGAATACATCGAAGGCCGTACGCCTAACGACAACTCGGTCGGCCTGAAAGAGCTCGATCACCTGACCCATAACGTTAAGCGCGGGCAGATGGACGTGTGGTCCGGCTTCTATGAGCGCATCGCTAATCTGCGCGAGGTGCGCTACTTCGATATCGAGGGCAAGCTCACCGGGCTGCTGTCGCGCGCCATGACTGCGCCGTGCGGCAAAATTCGCATCCCGATCAACGAATCGTCTGATGATAAGTCGCAGATCGAGGAGTTTATTCGCGAATACCAAGGCGAAGGCATCCAGCACATCGCCCTGAGCAGCGAAGATATCTATGCCACCGTGCGCCAACTGCGCGCCAATGGTGTGGATTTCATGGTCACCCCCGGCACCTATTACGACAAGGTCGACACCCGTGTAGCTGGCCATGACGAACCCACCGATGTGCTGCGCGACCTGAATATTCTGATCGACGGCGCGCCGGGTGATGACGGCATCCTGCTGCAGATTTTTACCAACACGGTAATCGGGCCGATCTTCTTCGAGATCATTCAGCGCAAGGGCAACCAAGGCTTTGGTGAGGGCAACTTCAAGGCGCTGTTTGAGTCCATCGAGGAAGACCAGATCAAGCGCGGTGTGATCAAAGCGGATTGATCTGCAAACCGTAGGATGGGGTAGGCGCGTCTATTGTTACGGCAGGCATAGCGTGATGGCGCCGCGCCGTAATCCACCGTTGCGCGCCAATGAGGTGAGTAGTGGGTTACGCGGCGCCGATGCATCGCAGTATCCGCACCTTCGCGTTTAGCGCCGCTAACCCACCCTACGGTTTTGCTTTATTCGCCCACAGCGGCGTTGTATCGAGGAGACACCGGCCATGAGCCGTAACTGGATCAGTTTTCCCCTGCGTGAAGGCGAGTGCTCCCGGCAGGCGCACTGCGACTTTCCCGAAGGCACCTACGAACGCGAGATGGGCCGCGAAGGCTTCTTCGGCCCTACGGCGCACCTGCACCACAAGCATCCGCCCACCGGTTGGATTGACTGGGAAGGGCCGCTGCGTCCGCATGCATTCAACTTCAATGACATTGCCAGCGAGCGTGATTGCCCGCTGGCCGCGCCGCTGACGCTGCATAACAGCGACGTGAAGCTGCGCGTGTGGAAAACCCACGGCGCCATGCGTCATTTGGTGCGTAACGCCGATGGCGATGATCTGTTGTTTATCCATGAAGGGGCAGGGCATTTCTACTGCGATTTCGGCCATTTGACCTACCGCGATGGCGATTACCTGTTGATTCCGCGCGGCACGGCCTGGCGCATCGAGTCCGATGAGCCGACCTTTATGCTGTTGATCGAAAGCACCGATGGCGCCTATCAACTGCCGGACAAAGGGCTGGTCGGCCCTCAGGCGATCTTCGATCCGGCGGTGCTCGATCATCCGCGTATCGATGAGGCCTTCAAGGCCCAGCAGGACGAGAAAACCTGGCAAATTCGCATCAAACGGCGCGGCCAGATCAGTACTGTGACCTATCCGTACAACCCGCTGGATGTGGTCGGCTGGCACGGTGACAACACCGTGGTGCGGCTCAATTGGCGCGATATCCGTCCGTTGATGAGCCACCGTTACCACTTGCCGCCATCGGCGCACACCACCTTCGTGGCTAACGGTTTTGTGATCTGCACCTTCACACCGCGCCCAGTGGAAAGCGACCCCGGCGCGCTGAAGGTACCGTTCTATCACAACAACGACGACTACGACGAAGTGCTGTTCTACCACCGTGGCAACTTCTTCAGCCGCGACAATATCGAGCAGGGCATGGTCACTCTGCACCCGTGCGGCTTCCCCCATGGTCCGCACCCCAAGGCACTGAAAAAGAGCCAGGAAGCACCCGCCACCTTTATTGATGAAGTGGCGGTGATGATTGATACGCGCCGCGCCCTGGAAGTCGGCGATGCCGCTGCCAGCGTCGATGTCCCCGAATACGTGAACTCCTGGCGTGCGCCGGGCAAGGAATCCTGATGAAACTCGCATCCCTCAAACACGGCCGTGATGGTGCGCTGGTCGTGGTCTCCCGCGACCTTAGTCGGGCGGTCAAAGTGCCAGGTGTCGCCGCTACCTTGCAGGCAGCGCTGGATAACTGGGCGCAGGCCAAACCCAAGTTGGAGGCGGTGTATCAGCGTCTGAACGATGGCCTGGAGGAGGGCGCATTTGCCTTCGATCAGACCGCTTGCCACAGCCCATTGCCGCGCGCCTATCACTGGGCCGATGGCAGCGCCTATGTGAATCACGTGGAGTTGGTGCGCAAAGCACGCGGCGCCGAGATTCCCGAAAGCTTCTGGCATGACCCGCTGATGTACCAGGGTGGCTCTGAAAGCTTTATCCCGCCGCACAGCCCAATCCAAATGGCCGATGAAGCCTGGGGTATCGACCTGGAAGCGGAGATCGCGGTGATTACCGACGATGTGCCGATGGGCGCCACCGCAAGCGAGGCGGCCGGGCATATCCAGCTGCTGATGTTGGTCAACGACGTGTCGCTGCGCAACCTGATCCCTGGCGAGCTGGCCAAGGGTTTTGGCTTTTATCAGAGCAAGCCGTCGTCGAGCTTCTCGCCGGTGGCGATTACCCCGGATGAGCTGGGTGATACCTGGCGCGACGGCAAGGTGCATCGGCCACTGGTCTCGCATATCAACGACGCGCTGTTCGGCCAGCCGGATGCCGGCGTGGATATGACCTTCAATTTCCCGACTCTGGTGGCTCATGCGGCCAAGACCCGCCCGCTGGGCAGCGGCACCATCATCGGTTCCGGCACCGTGTCCAATTACGACCGCAGCGCCGGCTCCAGTTGCCTGGCCGAGAAGCGCATGTTGGAAATCATCGAGAGCGGCGAGGCGAAAACCCCGTTCCTTAAGTTCGGTGATCGTGTGCGCATCGAGATGTTCGACGCCGCCGGCCACAGCCTGTTCGGCAAGATCGATCAGCTTGTAGAGCCATACAACACCCACTGACATGAGCCGGTGCCGTGGGAGGGGCTTCAGCCGCGACGCTCGCAACGTCTCCAAGGTTAATCGTGGCTAAAGCCACTCCCACGCGCCGTAAGGAATCCGACATGTTGACGCTCTACGGCTATTGGCGCTCCAGCGCCGCCTACCGCGTGCGCATTGCGCTGAACCTCAAAGGCCTCGCCTATGAGCAGGTGCCGGTGCATCTGGTCAAAGATGGCGGCCAGCAGCACAGCGCGGCTTACAAGGCACTGAATCCGCAAGAGTTGCTGCCGCTGCTGGTGGATGAAGGCCATGGCGGGGTGAAAATTGCCCAATCGCTGGCGATTCTCGAATACCTGGACGAGGTGTTTCCCGAAACGCCGCTGCTGCCGCGCGATCCTTTGCGGCGCGCGCAGGTGCGGGCATTGGCGTTGCACATCGCCTGTGACCTGCACCCACTGAATAACCTGCGGGTGCTGCAGTACCTCACCGGCGAACTGGGCGTGAGTGAAGCTGCGAAAGACGCCTGGTACCAGCACTGGTTGCACAGCGGCCTGGCGGCGGTCGAAGCCGGTTTGGCGCCGTTCGAAGGTGGTTTGTCGCTCGGTGAGCAACCGGGATATTTGGAAGCCTGCCTGGTTCCGCAGCTGTATAATGCGCGCCGTTTTAACTGTGACCTTGATGCGTACCCTCGCATCCTCGCCATGACGGCGCGCTGTGAAACCCTCCAAGCGTTTGCGCAAGCCGCTCCGGAGGTGCAACCCGACGCTGTTTAAGGTGGATCCGCCTTGCCCACTCCGCCGCGCCATAAGCGCTGCGGGTTCTATTTCGTCACAGATAAAAACAAACAGGTGACGCATGACCCGTGAAAAACCCAAGAACCTCTGGCTCTCACGCTGGGGCTTTATCCTTGCTGCAACTGGCTCCGCTGTGGGCCTTGGCAATATCTGGAAATTTCCTTACATCACCGGCGAATACGGCGGTGGTGCGTTTGTATTGATGTACCTGGCCTGCATCCTGGCCATTGGCATTCCGGTGATGATGACCGAGATCGCCATTGGCCGACGCGGTCGCGGCAGCCCGATTGATGCGATCAGCCGGGTGGTCAAAGAGAGTGGTGGCAGCCAACTATGGAAGGCTGTGGGCGGCATGGCCATGCTCGCCGGTTTTATGATCCTGTGTTTCTACGTGGTGGTGGCCGGCTGGGCGTTTGCCTATACGGTGAAAATGCTCGACGGCTCTCTGGCCGCGACCAGTGTCGAGGCTCTCGGCGGGGTGTTTGAAGCGCATAACGCCAACCCCTGGCAGCTCGGCGGCTGGAGTGTGCTGGTGGCGCTACTGACCCTGTGGATCGTCGCCAAAGGTGTGCAGAAGGGCATCGAGAATGCGGTGCGCTGGATGATGCCGGGCCTCGCGGTGATGTTGCTGGTACTGGTGGGCTATGCCTTTACCAGCGGTGGTTTCAGCGCCGGCTTTGATTTTCTGTTTACCTTTGACGCCTCAAAGATTACCGGTGAAGCGCTGCTGGCTGCACTGGGCCATGCCTTCTTTACCCTGAGCCTGGCCTCGGGGGCGATTCTCACCTACGGCTCGTACCTGCCGGATGGTCAGTCGGTCGCCCGCACCACATTTGTCGTGGCCATCTGCGACACCTGCGTAGCGTTGCTGGCTGGGCTGGCGATCTTCCCGATCATCTTCGCCAACGGCATGAGCCCAAGCGCAGGTCCTGGGCTGATCTTTATGAGCCTGCCGCTGGCGTTCCAGCAGATGCCGTTTGGTACGGCCTTCGGTGTGCTGTTCTTCGCCATGGTTTCGGTGGCGGCGTTGACCTCGGCCATTTCCATGATCGAAGCCACGGTGGCCTACCTCAACGAGAAGTACGGCGTTAGCCGCTTTAAGGCTGCCGCTGCTTCTGGTGCAGTGCTGCTGGTGATCAGCCTGTTGGCGATGCTCTCGTTCAACCTGATGTCTGGCTGGACGCCGATGGGCAAGAACTTCTTCGACTGGTTGGACTACCTGACGTCGCGTTGGATGATGCCCCTGGGCGGGATCTTTATCGTGCTTTTGGCCGGCTATGCACTGCGCAGCGACATCATGCGTGACGAGCTGAACCTACCGCCGCTGGGCTATGCGCTCTGGCTGTTTATGGTGCGCTACGTCTGCCCGGTGCTGATCATGGTGGTGTTCCTGCACGCTTTGGGTTGGTTGATGTTTGACCCGGTGGCGCAGTGGTATTGGATCGCCGGTGCCATCGGTCTGTTGGCGGTACTCGGTGAAATGCTGCGACCACGGGTAGTGCCGGCGCTGGCCGGACGCTAAGCCAGCCGAGCTGAGCCGAGCTGAGCTGAGCTGAGCTGAGCTGAGCAGCAATAGAAGAGGGCGCGCGGTTAAAAGCCGCGCGCCTTTTTTATGGTGCTGAATCAGAGCGTGGAGGCGAAGCGAATGGCGATAACTCGCCACTCTCGACAAAACATCAGCGGAAACTTGCCGAAAAGCCGAGTTATACGTTGCATTCGAATTTTGGCTTTATCTCGCTGAGTTACCGCCAATGCCTCTGGTTCAGACCTTGGCGATATTATCTAAGGCGTGAGCCGGCCTCTGGCGCAAGGGTTGCAGTAAAGCGGGGCTTAAACTGTCATCAGTCGTTCATGTGTTTGCCTGGGCCGCCATTGCGCCCTCTTGATGCGCTCGATAATAAAAACGGAGTCGTTGTTATGTCCTCTTCTGCTGCCCGTCTGTTCTCAGATATGTCTGTCGGTAAAAAGCTGGCGTGTGGCTTCGGCCTAGTACTGTTGCTCACGGTTGCCGTCACCGGCAGTGGCTTTCTGGCTGTGCAAGCCGTATTGGAAGGGCATGCCAGCACCAGTGGTCTCTCGGCTATTGATGAGCAGGTATTACAGGCGCGCCGCGCCGAGCGTGATTTCGCTCTGCGACAGAACAGCGAGGCGGCCGCCCAGGTGCATGAACAGCTGGACCGGGTCAGCGCCGCAGTCGCCCAGCAGTTGGCGGCTGCCTCCCACGCCGATCAGGCGCGTCTGAACAGCATGCAGCAAGCGATCGACGACTACCGCCAGCAGTTCGACAGCTTTGTTGAACAGCAGAATAATGCCCGCGCAGCGCGTACGCAGATGCGTGAGGCAGCGGGTGAGGCGCGTGATCAATTCGATGTGATTGAGCTAGACATGTACGACGCGGTGCGTGAATTACGCCTGGAAGGTGACAAGCTACGCGGCAGCGACCCGCTGACCCTGGCGGAAACCGCCTCGGGCCTGAGCAAACGCATGCTCGACCTGCGCGGCCATGAAAGCCAGTACATCATCGATGGCTCGGCCGAAGCCTTAGAAGAATGGACCTATATCAACGATGACCTGCAAACCGTGGCACGCAGCCTGATGGTTTGGTTGGACGACAGCCAGAAAGGTGCCATCGAAACCGCCTTGAAGGCGCTGACCCTTTATCAACAGGCCTTTACCAATTACCAACAGGTACGTGAGCTGAGTCAGCAAAGCGAAGTCGCTATGGTCGAGCGGGCCCAGGCTGTGTTGGCTCTGGTGGACGAAGCCAAGGTCCAGCAAGAGCAAGTCATGGCCGCTGACAGCCGCCAGGCCATGCTATTGCTCGGCGTCATGGGTATTGCTGCCGTGATTATTGGCATGCTCGCTGCGCTGATTATCTCCCGCCTGATTGTTGCGCCCTTGCAGCAGACCGTAGTGTTTGCCCAGCGCATCGCCGCCGGCGACCTGACCCACGATTTGCCGCAGGACCGACGTGACGAGCCGGGCCAGTTGATGGCGGCCATGCAGGTGATGAGCGTGAGCCTGCGGACCCTAGTCGGGCACATTGGCGGTGGCGTCAGCCAGATTGCCGCTGCTGCCGAGCAGCTGTCGGCGATTACCGCGCAAACCAGTGCAGGCGTTCAAAGCCAGAAGATGGAAACGGAGCAAACCGCCACGGCTATGCACGAAATGGCGGCCACCGTGCAGGAAGTGGCGCAAAACGCCGAGCAGGCGTCCTTGGCGGCCCGCGCCGCAGACCAAGAAGCGCAGCAGGGTAATCAAGTGGTGCAGCAAGCGGTTAGCCAGATTGGCAGCTTGGCTAAAGAGGTGGAAGAGTCGGCAGAAGCCATTGCCGCGCTGAATCAGGAGAGTGCGCGCATCGGCGGTGTGCTGGAGGTGATTCGCAATGTCGCGGATCAAACCAATCTGCTGGCCTTGAACGCCGCCATCGAAGCCGCTCGTGCAGGTGAGCAAGGCCGTGGTTTTGCGGTGGTCGCCGATGAGGTGCGCGCATTGGCCAAACGTGCGCAAGATTCCACCGAAGAGATCGAAGGGTTGATTAGCAGCCTGCAACGCCTGGCTAAAGGTGCGGTGGAAAAAATGGACAGCAGCCGCAGCCTCACCCAACGCACGGTAACCTTGGCCGGTGAAGCCGGCGCCGCTCTGGGTCGTATCACTCAGGCGGTGAGCACGATTGAGCAGATGAACCAGCAGATTGCCGCCGCCGCCGAAGAACAGAGTGCAGTGGCGGAAAACATCAGTGAAAGCATCACCCGCGTGCGTGATATCGGCGAACAGAGCGCCAGCGCCAGTGAGCAAACGGCGGCATCCAGCGCTGAGCTGGCTCGACTCGGCGTTGAGTTGCAGGGTTTGGTAGCGCAGTTCCGCAGCTGATTATGCGGTTAACCTCGGTGTAAATATGCAGCGCGAGGGCATTCCTAAGCAGCATGAGTGATGGCCCTGAGTGTCAGCACTCAGAACCGTGTCGCCACGCTATTCGTGGGCCAGGGCAGGGTGACTCAACTCACTTGCCCAGGCCACCAATGGCACCTCGATGTCGGGCTGCCAAATACGCGTCCACAACAATTGCAGGCGCGACAGGTCGCCGCGTTGAGTGGGTAGCCGCTCAACCTCCTCGGCGAGCTGCCATCGGCCGTTTTGCCAGGTGGCGAAATCGAACCGGAAGGGGTGAAAGCCGGTCATGCCCAGGCGAATATCTGTGACCACCAAATGATTATCGATCTGGTCATAACGCAGCACATCATTGGTAAACCAGGCCAGCCGTGCATGCGCCGGTGAATCGGCCAGGGCTGCGGCCAGGTGCGTACCACGGGGAATGCGTGCCAGCTCTGGCGGGGCATCGTCAAACCAGCTGACCAAGGCTTCGTGATATTCCTCTCCATCCAATACGATCACCCGCCATAGCAGGCTGTTGAAGGGGGTCGGTGTACTGAAAATAGACTCGGCCTGAATGCCTTGGATAGCCAGTTGCGACTCGACGCGCTGTTCAGCCATGTACTTGCCGCCCAGGGTGGATGCCAGGTAAAGCGAGGAAACCAACAAGGCCATAGCCGGTGCCTTTGCGGCCTATCACGCAGGCCATAAAGCAGGCCGAGCACGACCGCTATGCACAGCGGCACGGTGTACAGCGGGTCGATGATAAAGATGCTCGACCAGGCGGTAGGGATCGGCGTCAGCGGCCAGAGCAGCTGAGTGCCGTAGCTGGTAAAGCTGTCGAGCAACGGATGGGTAATCAGCACCAGCCACAGGGTGATAAATAACCGATGAGATGAATAGCCGGGGTTATGTCGGAAGCGTCGGGTCAGCCAAGTCAGCAGCAGCGCCAGACCGGTGAGAACAAATAGCGAATGACTGAATCCACGGTGATAAGTCATATCGGCTACGGCATCGCCGTAATCGATAACCACATCCAGATCCGGCAGCGTGCCGAGCATGGCGCCATACAACAGCGCCTTACGCCCCTGCCAGCGGCCGAGCAGTGCGCCTTGAATACTGGCACCAAGTACCGCCTGGGTTATCGAGTCCATGACTGATCTCTGAATTAAACAGGCGGCTAAATTAGCTGAACGGCCAGGGTTTGGCAGCGGCTAATGTTCAAGTAAAGATTTCAATGGGTAGCGTCAGTTTGCGTTGTAATCCCGACCAGGCATGCTGAGCTATTAGCTCGTTAGAGTTTGAAGAAGCTGACCTTGTCGGTGAGGCGATTGGCCAGAGTGGCCAGTTCGCGGCTGGAAACAGCCACTTGCTCGGAGCCGGCTGAGGTTTCCAGGGTGGCGCTGTGGATGCGGTTGATGTTCTGGTTGACCTCTTCAGCCACAGCGCTCTGTTCTTCCGAGGCGCTGGCGATCTGCGCATTCATGTCGTTGATGGCGGTAACTTCGCTGCGAATCTTGTTGAGCGCCGTTTCGGCCTGGCCAGTTTGTTCGACTGTCTGCTGGGCCAATTGACGACTATTGCGCATTACCTCAGCGGCTTTGCCGGCACCTTCCTGCAGTTTGCCGATCATGCCGCGAATTTCCCGGGTGGAGTCCTGGGTACGGGTGGCCAGGGAGCGTACCTCATCGGCCACCACGGCAAAGCCACGGCCATGTTCGCCGGCCCGTGCGGCCTCAATCGCAGCGTTGAGGGCGAGCAGGTTGGTCTGCTCGGCAATGGAGGTAATCACCTCGATGATCTTCTCAATGCTTTCGCTGTCGGTAGACACCTGCTGCACGCTTTCGGCGGCGCTTTCCAAGGTGCGCGCCAGATTCTGGATGGCGCTGGCGGTAGCACTTACAACTTGATTGCCGGTTGCTACTTCATGATCAGCGCTGCGGGTGGCGGAGGCGGCGCTGGCGGCATAGTTGGCTACTTCATTGACAGTGGCTGCCATCTGGTTGATGGCGGTGGCCATCTGCTCCGCCTCGCTGGATTGCAGGCGGATCTGTTGGTTGTTGCTGTCGGATGTAGTCAGCAGTTGATCTGAGGCCAGGGTGAGTTCACTGGCGGCTCCGCGCACTTGGGTGATGGTATCGGCCAGGTGTTTGACCATGTCCTGCAAGGCACCCATGACGCTATTCGGGTAGTTGGTTTGAATGCCCTGGTTGAGTTCGCCATTGGCCAGACGCTGAATAACGTCAGCGACTTCGTGTGGTTCTGCGCCCAGGGTGGATTTCAGTTTGTTGATAATGATGAGTGACACGCCGATGCTCAGCAGTACTGCCGCTGCGGTGACCAGCAAGATCAGCAAACGAAAACCACCAGCGGCCTCGCGCACCGCACCAATATCCTGGCCGATCTCTTGCTCCTGATAATCGATATAAGCGTTGATGCGCTTGAGCCACTCACCATAAGCCGGTGAGGCTTGCTCCATCAGCAGGTTTTTAGCGGCGTCCGTATCGCCTTGGCGGCGCAGGCTGATCAGTTGCTCGGTCAAGATCAAGGTGCTGCGCTCGATGGTCTGAATGTCGTTCAACAGACGCTGTTCGGCAGCTCTTGGCGCTTGGCTGCGCAGCAGGCTATCCATGGCCTGGGCCGATTCTTGATAGAAGTCTTTAAGTCGTTGAATGTCGGTCAGTTGGAGGCTCAGTGCAGAGTCGTTGTCTACCAGTACCGCATCGCGAATGGCGATGGCACGGTCATGTACGCTGCCACGGAAGTTGATGGCGTAACGCTGCTTAAGCGAGGCGCCTTCATTCACAGCGGTTAGGGTTTCATCGATGAAGCTCACACGAAACACGCCAATAAGTGTGATTAGAATCATTAATGACAGGATTAGACCGAAACCAAGGCTCAAGCGCTGCGCAATGCTCAGTTGTGATTGCATAAAATCGACTCCTCTAGCCCCTCAGGGCAGCGACGGCTTATTGCGTTAAAGGGGAGGCTCTGCAATGTGTTGAGTGCTCTCTTATGCATAACTTATACATGTATTGTTGCTTGTACAATTTGTCATTGTCGTTTGCACAATCATCTGCGATGAACGGTCGCGACCTTTCAGACAGTCCGCTAAACGGCTGTAGCGCCCGTAAATAAAGGTTTTTTTGAGCTTTCGCGCTGCCACTTAAAGGTGGTGGGTATGCAAATCACTGCGCTCGGCATGCTTGTGCTTAAGTTGTACAGCTCGGCGTGCGGAATGGAATAGGTGAGTGGGTGCGGAGCGCTTACTGGTCTGGCCATGCAACGGCGGCTGATCAGAAGGAGGAGAGAATCCGACCCAGCACCGCCATTGCCTGTTCACTCTGCGCATCCCAAGGGTGGCCGTAGTTCAGCCGGGCGCAATTGCCGAAGCGCCGGGTAGCCGAGAAAATTGGTCCTGGGGCCAGGCTGATGCCCTGGGCTAGCGCCAGTTGGAACAGGCGCAGCGCATCGACCTGCTCGGGGAATTCGAACCAGAGAAAGTAGCCACCGCTGGGGCGGGTGACCTTGGTGCTGGCCGGGAAGTGCCGCGCGGCTGAGGCCAGCATCGAAGCTTGCTGCGCTTCCAAAGCATGGCGAAGTTTGCGCAGGTGGCGGTCATAGCCGCCGTGTTGCAGGTAGTCGGCCAAAGCGGCCTGAGCCGGTACGGAGGGCGAGATGGTGGTCATCAGTTTGAGTCGGCTGATCTGCTCGGCATAGCGGCCACCAGCCACCCAGCCGACCCGATAACCCGGTGCTAGACACTTGGAAAACGAGCCGCAGTGCATCACCAGGCCGTCGCGGTCGAAGCTTTTTACTGGTTTGGGTGGCTGACTGCCGAAATACAGTTCGGCATACACGTCATCTTCAATCAACGGCACTTGATGGCGTTGCAGTAGCTCATACAGCGCACGCTTTTTGTCGTCGCTCATACTCGCGCCTAGCGGGTTTTGCAGGCTGCTCATAAACCAGCAAGCCTTGATCGGCAGGCCGGCCAAGCGCTCGCTGAGCACATCCAAGTCGATCCCTTGACGCGGGTTTACCGGGATTTCCACTGCTTTGAGCTTTAATCGCTCCAGCACCTGCAACGTGGCGTAGAACGCCGGCGCTTCGATGGCCACCAGATCACCGGGTTGAGTCACCGTCTGTAGACAAAGATTGAGCGCTTCCATGGCGCCGCTGGTGATCACCAGTTCTTCCAGCGCCAGCATCACACCGCTGACCATATAACGCAGAGCTATCTGTCGGCGCAGATTGGGGTTGCCCTCGGTCATGTCAGCGATCACCGCTTGCGGCTGCATATCGCGCACGCTCTGTGCCATGGAGCGCGCCAGACGCGGCAGGGGAAACAGCTGCGGGCTGGGGAAGGCCGAGCCGAACGGCACGGTGCCGGGGTCTTTGAGTGAGGCAAGCACCGAGAACACCAGCTCGCTGACATCCACCTCGGTGGTCTGCGTCGGCTGCTGGCTGGTCTCCGGCTCGGCCAAGGAATGTCGCGCCAGCTCGCGCACGAAATAGCCGGAGCGCGCGCGGGCCTGGATCAGGCCGCGGTCTTCCAGCAGGTAATAGCCTTGGAAAACCGTGGACGGGCTGACCCCATAAGTGCGGCTGGCATGGCGCACCGAGGGTACTTTTTCACCCGGAGCGAGCATGCCGCTGCGGATCAGTTCGGCAATCTGGTCGGCGAATTTCTCGTAGCGTTTCATCGTGTCCATAGGAGCGGCCTGCAGATGACCGCACTCTACGGGGAGTTGCCGTGCCATGCGACTGTCAGCGCCCGCGTGGTGAGAGAAAGATACTCTGCGTCTGTGCCTGTTCGTTGGCATCGGTCAGGTTATGGATCGCGAAGCGCACGGGCAGGGTGCTGGACTCGGCCTGTTCGCTTTCCAGTACCACGGTCACCGGCACGTCGAGAATCTCCCCAGGGCTCAGCTGCAGTTGCTGCGGTGCATCTAGGCGCAGGCCGGGGCTGTCAAGCAGTGCCAAGCCATAGCGCTGCGGCTGTTGGGTCTTGTTGATTACCTTAAGCAGGTAGGTGTTCTCGATCTGCCCCAGCTGGTTCTCGCGGAACATGCTGCGGTCTTTGGCTGAGTCGATGGACAGCATCGAGCGCGCGCTTAAGGCCCAGACAAAGGTGGCAAGCATCAACACCAGGGCAATGCCATAGCCAACCAGTCGTGGGCGCAGCCAGTGGGTCTTGCCGCCTTGCAGCTCGCGCTCGGAGTGATAGCCGACCAAACCTTTGGCGTAGTCCATTTTGTCCATGATCGAATCGCAGGCATCGATACAGGCACCGCAACTGATGCAGTCAATCTGCAGACCATCACGAATATCGATACCGGTCGGGCACACCTGCACGCACATATAACAGTCGATGCAGTCACCCAGGCCCTCGGCCTTGTGGTCGCTGTCCTTCTTGCGAGGGCCACGGCCTTCGCCGCGCTTGACGTCGTAGGCCACCAGCAAGGTGTCATCGTCGAACATCGCACTCTGGAAGCGCGAATACGGGCACATATGCACGCAGACCTTTTCGCGCAGCCAGCCGGCGTTGAGGTAGGTGGCGGCCATAAAGAACAGCACCCACACCAGCGTACTGCCGTCCAGTTGCAGGTGTAGGAGGTCATTGGTGAGTTCGCGGATCGGCGTGAAGTAGCCAATAAAGGTCAGCGCGGTGAGCAGGCTGACGCCTAGCCAAATCGTGTGCTTGGCACTGCGTCGCAGCAGCTTGTTCAGCGACCAGGGTGCGGCATCCAGCTTGATGCGTTGATTACGCTCGCCCTCGGTGACTTTCTCCGCCCACATAAACACCCAGGTCCACACGCTCTGCGGGCAGGTGTAGCCGCACCACACGCGGCCAGCCACCACGGTGATGGCGAATAGGCCGAAGGCGGCAATGATCAGCAACGCCGACAGCAAAATGAAATCCTGCGGCCAGAAAGTCGCACCAAAGATGTAGTAACGGTGCTCGGCCAGGTTCCACAGCACGGCTTGGCGGCCGCCCCAGTCGAGCCAGGCGGTGCCGAAGAAGATCAGAAACAACAGACCCGCACCATACAGGCGCAGATTGCGGAAATAACCGCTGAAACTACGGGTGTGGATCGGACCGCCAGCCTGGGAAGGCGTCAGGCGGATAGGCTGGCGCGGGTCGATGGTTTCGATGATCTGCGCGGGAATACGTTCGCTCATTACGGGCCTCGTCGGGCTTTATCAGGCGAGACGAATGATGCGAGCGCAGCTGTTTGGATAACAGGCTCAGGTTTTCCAATAAAAAGCGGATCAGATGAAAAATAAACAAAAACACATGCTGGCGTCGCGCGATAGCTATCTCACCACAGACGGTTCGCAGATCATCAAGGGGCTGCGGTACATCAGCATTATGTAAGTGCGTGACTATTCAGTCTTCCGCTGCTGCCAACTGCTCGAGAATGCGTGTGAAGTTCTCGACTCCTTGTGCTCCGCTGACCAAGTGGCGGTGGTTAAAGATCACTGCTGGGACACTGCTAATCCCTTTGCTGACCCAGGCGCTTTCGGCAGCGCGTACCTCGTTGGCGAAGCGCTGGTCTGCCAGTATGGCCAGCGCCTCAGTGCGCTCCAGTCCTGTTTCAGCGGCCACCTCGGCCAGTACGTTGTTATCCGAGAGGTTGCGGCGATGGGTGAAGTGCGCGGCGAAAAGCGCCTGCTTTAGGTCGTGCATACGGCCCTGTTGGTCGGCCCAATGCAAAAGTTGATGGACGTTGAAGGTGTTGTGCATGCGCATGTCGTCGGCAAAGCTGAATTCGAAACCTACGTCGTTGCCGGCCTGGGCCATACGCAGTCGATTCTCTTGTGACTGCTCTGGCGTCGCGCCATATTTTTCGGCGATGTGCTCGCGCAAGTTTTGACCCTCGGGCGGCATGTTGGGGTTCAGCTCAAACGGATGCCAATGCAGTTCATAGTCTGTACCGCTGGCGTCCAGCGCCTTGGCCAGCTGCCGGTAGCCAATGACGCACCAAGGGCAGACCACATCAGAGACGATGTCGATGTGCAGTTTTGTTGAATTGAGGGTGGCCATTGGCGGCTCCTTGGTCTGAATTCAATGAGTTGAGCAGTTTGCTTCGTTTGGCGGTGTGATGGGTATCGTTTCACTCAACCCATCCTACGTGTTTGGAGCCACCCGTTTGCCCGCGCTTCGTTACGTTATCGTTATTGCCACTATAAACCGGCAGGGCGCTGGCAGTCTGTGGGCGGGCAGTGAATGGGCGTTCGCGTTATCCTGCGCGTCCATTCTTGCGATGAAGTCTGTCCATGCTGGTTATTTCCAACAGCGTTCATCTCCCTGACGCTGAAATCGAGTTGACCGCTATTCGTGCCCAGGGTGCGGGTGGGCAGAACGTCAATAAGGTCTCCAGTGCGATGCACCTGCGTTTCGATAGCCAGGCGTCCAGCTTGCCGCCGTTCTATAAGGAACGCTTGCTGGCGTTGCGTGACAGTCGCATCACCGCCGAAGGTGTGGTGATCATCAAGGCTCAGCAGTACCGCACCCAAGAGCAGAACCGCGCCGATGCCCTGGAGCGTTTGGCCGAGCTGATTCGCAACGCCGGCAAAACTGAAAAAGCCCGGCGCCCGACCAAGCCGACTCTAGGCTCGAAGAAGCGCCGCCTAGAAGGTAAAACCAAGCGCGGTGCGATCAAGGCCGGGCGCGGCAAGATCGATTTCTAGCGCGGCGTGGGTTGAACAGCGAAGCCGAGCAGACAGCTTTCATTAACGCCGAGTACCGTTGGGTTTCACCCAATCTCCGTGCTGCTTGGCATTCTCAACCCTGGCGGTTGATTGCCGTTTTCTAGCTAGCAGCACGCGGCTCACGTTAAATTTTTTCGCCACGCCTGTCGATTGCCCCTCTCGCCGCTCGACTAACGTATAGAACCCAGGCTTGGGTTTGCGGTCTGCCATACACACGCGGATAAACCGGTAACGGCAGACTGATCAATGAATCATGCGAGGGAAACAGCATGCGCTTTATGGTGATAATCAAAGCAACTGAAGATTCTGAAGCCGGCGTGATGCCCAGCGAGGCGCTACTGACGGCGATGGGGCATTACAACGAAGAGCTGGTTGCTGCGGGTGTGATGCAGGCCGGTGAAGGCTTGCAGCCGAGCGCTAAGGGCGCTCGCGTGAGGTTTTCTGGCAGTCAGCGCAGCGTCACGGATGGGCCTTTTATCGAAACTAAAGAATTGATCGCCGGCTTCTGGATCTTTCAAGTGGCCTCGCTGCAAGAGTGCATCGATTGGGTCAAGCGTTGCCCTAACCCCATGCCCGGCGACTCGGAAATCGAGATCCGGCAGATATTTGAAGCCGAGGACTTCGGCAGCGAGTTCACCCCCGAGTTGCGTGAACAGGAAGAGCGGATTCGCGCGCAGCTTGATTCATAACCAACCACAAAGCGTCTCTACAGCCTCGCGAGCTAGAGCCATGCAAGGAAAAAGTAGGCGAGGACGCGCAGTGTACGAGTTGTACATGAGCATCCGAGCCTGCTTTTAACGCAGCAGGGCCGACGCGCAGCAGGCTGTTGAGCTGCTTTCAAGGAGAGTGCAGATGAAAATTCATACCTACTTAACCTTCGATGGTCAGTGTGAGGCCGCTTTCACGTTCTACGCCGATTGCCTGGGTGGCGACTTGGAGTTGATGCGCATGGGCGACAGCCCGGAGGCGGGCAATATGCCGGAGGAGTTTCATGAGCGGGTCATGCATGTGTGCCTGACTGTGGGTGATCAGTTGCTAATGGCGTCCGACACCTGCCCAGGCATGGGCATGCCGTATGAGGGCATCAAAGGCTGTTCGGTTTCTCTGCAAGTGGAGAACGTGCCAGAGGCCGAGCGTCTGTACGAAGCGCTCTCCGCTCAGGGCTCGGTGCAGATGGAGTTGCAGCCGACTTTCTGGGCCACCCGCTTTGCCATGTTTACTGATCGGTTTGGCGTGTCCTGGATGATCAATTGCAACATTGATGCACAGATGGGCTAACGCTTAACGCAACAGCCCGGCCATGGGCCGGGCTGTTGCGATGCAGGCTTAGCTCAAACGACCAAGCCCAGCGCTCGATCCAGCTGCGCTTCGGGGTCTGCAACCGCGCTGAGGAATTCATCCCCCCAACGGCGAATGTCGTTGTAGCTGACGATATCGAACAGTTCACGCAAGCGATCCTGCGCTTCAACCTTGGGCATGTTCAGCGCGACATAACAGGTTTGCACCATGTCCACCGGGTCGTGTGGATTGGTCAGCAGGGCGCCTTTAAGCTCTGCTGCTGCGCCGGCAAATTCAGATAGCACCAGCACGCCGCGCCCGCCAAGCAAGCCTTGCGCGGCGACAAACTCTTTGGCCACCAGGTTGAGGCCATCGCGCAGTGGAGTAATCCACATCACGTCAGCCATGGCGTACCAGGCGCTGACTTCTTCGAATGGCAAGCTGCGGAAGAAGAATTGCAGTGGCGTCCAGCCAATGCGGGCGAAACGGCCGTTGATGCGGCCTACAGCCTGTTCGATCTGCCCTTGCAACTCGTCATAGATAGTCATCTCCTTGGCAGCCGGTACGCAGACCGTGACCAAGGTAACTTTACCGAGCAGCTCCGGATTTTCTTCCAGCAAACGCTCGTAAGCGTTGAGCTTTTCCAGAATGCCTTTGGTGTAATCCAAGCGCTCCACCGAGAGGATCAGTTTGACCCCGCTAAGCTCGGTGCGCAGGCGCTCCATCATCTCTTTGATTTTCGGTGATTCGAGGGCGCTGCTGACGCGATTAATGTCCAGGCCTACCGGATGCGCGCCGAGTTTGACCACCCGACTGCCGGTGTCTACAGCTGTGGTCATACGCTCCAGGCCTACGGCGCAACCGTAGGTGATGAAGCGCGGTGCACAGTTCTGCCGGCTAACGGTTTGCAGCGGCATCACGCCGCGTGCGGCATCGACAAAATTTTCCACCTGACGGGGGATGTGGAAGCCGATGTAGTCACACTGCAAAAGGCTGCCGATGATTTGTTTGCGCCATGGCAGCACGTTGAACACATCTGCCGACGGGAAGTAGGTGTGGTGGAAGAAGGCGATCCGCAGGTCCGGACGCAATTCACGCAGGTAACCGGGGACCATCCACAGGTTGTAGTCATGCAGCCACACCGTGGCACCTTCGGCGGCTTCCAGCGCCGTGCGTTCGGCAAAGGCGCGGTTGACCTTGAGGAACACCTGCCAGTCATCTTCGCGGAACTGTGCACGTTCCCAGAAGGTGTGCAGGGTCGGCCAGAAGGCCTCTTTGGAAAAACGCTTGTAGAAGATGTCGACTTCTTCTTTGGTCAGCGCGACGCGAGCAGCGGTTAATTTAGGGTAACGCTCGGCGTCCACTGTGGTGTGGCTCTCAAACGCTTCGCCGCAGGCTTCATCATGTTCGGCCCATGCCACCCAAGAACCGGCACGGTTCTCACCGAAAAAGCTCAGCAGGGTGGGAATGATACCGTTGGGTGACGTCGGCCGGCGGCGTTGCAGCTTGCCATCGGCGCCGCGAAATTCTTCATAGGGCAGGCGGTGATAAACCATCACCAAATCGGCTTTGCCGGGTTCGGCGATTTGCTTGCCTTCAGCGGCGATACCCTGTTTGCCGAGAAAACCAAAATGCACAAAGGCTTCAAGAATGCCGCCACAACCAGCGCGCTCGGCATGGAAAATCCGTGAGTACTGGCGAGTGGCTTGCAGCAAACCTTCTTCGGATGCGCCCACGCACACGCCCTTGAACTGGCCGCTCAGCATGCTCAGGTCATTCAAGGTGTCGCCGGCAGTCAGTACCTGGTCATGGTCCAGTTCCAGCCAGTCGATCAACGCTTGCAGGCTGCTGCCTTTGTTGACGCCTTTGGGCAAAAAGTCCAGGTAGCGTTCGGCCGAGTAGAGCAGGTCACAGCCTAGGCTCTCGGCGATGGTCAGCAGTTCTGGGTTGGCTGCTTCTTCAGGGCTGCAGAAGTAGGAGCAGCGACGTACCTGTGGTACGTCCTGACGTTCCAGGGCAAAACGCTCGATGGCGCTGGCAACCTGGCTGTCGCCGGGCCATAGGGCATCGACTGCGCTTTGCAGCGGCTGGATCGGCTGCAGGGTATCGCCATGCACCAGGCTGGCGCCGACATCAGAGATGATGAAATCTGGCTGCGGCAACGTAGGGTCGGCCAGCAACGGTAATACAGATTCCAGGCTGCGCCCGGTGACATAGGCCAGGCGAATTTCCGGGTGCGCGGCGATGGTTTGGTAAAGATTTAAACGATCCTTGGGATCGCCGCCGAGAAAGGTTCCATCGAGATCGGTGGCAAGTAACATGCGCTGTCTTCCTGTCCAGTTAAATGGGTGCAGTGACGCGCCGACATAAGCCGACGAGCTATTGGGGCGATTGCGCAATGCGACGTTCGCCTCTTCATTTTTATCCGGACGTCTGCTGCGCCGGATCATGCTGTTCTTCGGGTGTTGCTGTTGAATCTGTGGGTGGCGCGTCTGGCATCAGTTCTAGCACCGTATGGCTGGTGCGTAGCATTGGCATAAAGTGCCCGGCGGGTGCGCTGACCAAATCACTGACATGGCGTAAGCGATACAGCGTATAGGCAGCGAGCAAGCCAAGGGTTACGGCGAAATACAGAGGCAGCGCCTGGGGCCCAATATGCTCCATCAGCACACCGGCCAGTAGCGGGCCACACACTGAGCCAATGCCGTTGACCATTAATAGGCTGCTGGAGCCTGAAAGAATTTCGTCGCTGTGCAATTGGTCAATCAACTGCGCCACGGCGATGGGGTAGATGGCGAAAGCCAGACCGCCCCAGAGAAATATCAGCCCCAATAGCAGACGGCCAGCCGGCAGTACGCTCATTAATAGCGCGACTACCACTGCCAGGGCTACTACCCAGAACAGCACCAGGCGACGGTCGTGTTTGTCCGAGTAAATACCAATCGGCCATTGCAGCAGAGCGCCGCCGAGAATCGCGCTGCTCATCAGCAAGCCGACATCGGTGGCGTCGAAACCGCTCAACGCCGCATATACCGGTGCCATGCCCCAAAACGCCCCCAAGGCCAGGCCTGATAACCCGGCGGCGGCAATTGCCAGCGGGGCGATGCCGGCGATCTGGCGCAGGTTGGTGTGCATCGTGTCCGGTACGCTGGGCTGCACCTGTCGCGTCAAGGTGATAGGCATCAAGGCCGCGCTAATCAGCATAGCCGCCAGTACGAACAACACGAAGTCGCTGGGGCTGGCCAGGTTAAGCAACTGCTGCGCGGCCGCCAGTGCGCCGAGGTTGACCGCCATGTACACGGCAAATACTTGGCCGCGCTTGTCGTTCGGTACCTGCGCGTTAAGCCAGCTCTCGATCACCATATAAAGGCTGACCAACGCTAAACCATAAAGAACGCGCAAACCTAACCAGACCCACGGATCGACGATCAACACATGCAGCAGGGCAGTGATCGCGGCCAGTGCGGCGCAAAAAGCAAACGCACGGATATGCCCAACGCGGCGGACCAGCGGAATCGCTAGCCAGGTGCCAAGGAGAAAACCGACGAAATACCCGGACATAATCAAGCCGAGCATTGAGGTGGAGTAGCCTTCGGCGACACCACGCAGGGTCAGTAAGGTATTGAGCAGTCCATTGCCAAGGAGGAGTAACGCAACGCCTCCCAGCAACGAGCTGATGGGGGTAATTAAGGACCACATAGAGGCCTACCCTAAGCATAAAAGCCATCATTTGCAAATGTATTTAATGTGACGACAGTACTCTATATCTTCAAAAGTTATTGATTTGTATAGATATTTTACGACTTATAAGGGTGCTAAGTATTTTTTAATGCTTAGAGTTCAAACCTTATTGGCCGGCACGGCCAAGGGTTCAATCCGTTGTGGCGGCTCGCCTACTTGATTGATTCGTTCAATCAGTTGGTTGATTGCTTCGCGGTCGCGGCTATTGCTTAAGTGTTGATCTGCCGTTTCCAGCACACTGGCGACGTGCTTAAGCAGGTCGCTTTTCTGCTGCGCGCGCAGTGGGTGATAGAACAAGTTTTTAAACGCTTGCAGTAGGCAAACCAATACGCCGACATCCGCACAGCCGTAATTGCGGATGGGCCCCAATACCAACAGCAGTAACTCGTCGAGGTTCATTTCGTAATGAAATAGGCGCGGTGGTTGATCGGGCAGTGGCGCTATATCCAGGTCTGGCAAGGGCAGGCGTTTGCTGAGCAGCACGCTGAGCATGTCAATCGCAGTAATGGCTGTACCAGGGTCATTAATTCCAGGGCTCAGGGCCTTGACTGCAATTTCCGAGATTTGCGTGCAGCCAAACAGGTAGTGCGTGTGGGCATATTCTTCGATAAAAAAATCAAAACAGTCGAGCAACTGGCTGGCAATGTCCTCATCCACTTCACGATCGAGCTTGAACAGCGGGCGACCGCTCATCACAAAGAACCCCCGGTGGATCATCACCGTCATGCGCAAGTCGTGCTCGCAGAGCATGGCGTTGATCGCGCTGATGTTCAGCTCTTTAAAGTACCCGCTGCGCTCGGAGCGCACCTCTCGCCAATTGCTGTCGTCGGGCCAGCTGGGCAGCGTTTCGACGCACGCCATTTTGGCCTCACGTGCAGCGAGTTTGTGCAAGGTGGTGCAATAGAGGTTATTGAGGATGTACTCGACTTGTATTGAGCGGGTAATCGAGTGAATAAAGTGCACAAACAGGCCCAGGCAGGCGATGCCTAAGCACAGTGAAATAAGTACGCCAAGGCTGGGTACATCAGTGGTGCTGTTCTGTTCGATACTGGTGATCAGCAGTAATGCATACAGAATGGTGCCCAGATAGAACCCTAGGGTTTTCTGGTGGCCTTTGTCGCTGATCAACCCAGGGATCACCCGAGGCGAGAGGCTCGCACTGGCGTTGTTGAGCACCACCATGACCATGGAGAAGCTAAACACCATCAGCGAAAGAATGCCGCCCACCAATGTGCCGAGAATCAAGCGAGCGTTATCGGCATTGCGCACCATGCCGACATCCACGGTGTCCTTGAGTGTCATCATCCAGGGTTGGTATTCGATACGCATGCTCAGTAGGCACAAGCACAGAAAACCCACGGCAATTAGCGTGGGGTAAAAGGCAAGGCTATGAACAATGCGCTGGTAGAGACGAAAGGCAATATTGGAGAAACGGGACACGGGCATCTCGGCACTATGGGCGTGCTGCGACTATAGCAAGCCTGCAGGTCGATAGTGCTAGCACCGCCTCGTGATGGGCCGAGGCGGTGGGTTATGCCTCAGGGCGTGCACACCGTGGCGATCGCTTTGGCCAGCTGATCCAGACGATTGGCATCCAACCCAGCCATATTGGCCCGACCGCTACCGACCATATACACGCTGAACTCATCGCGCAGGCGTTGCACCTGCTGTGGGGTTAGGCCGGTGTAGGAGAACATGCCGCGCTGCTCGGCGATATGCGCGAAACGATCGGCCAGCCCATGAGGGCGCAAGGCATCGACCAGCCCAAAGCGCAGGCTGGCAACACGTTTGCGCATGCCTTCCAGTTCGCTTGCCCACAGTGCTTTTAGTTCATTGTCGGCAAGAATGGTCGCCACCACAGCAGCGCCATGAGCGGGGGGCGTAGACCACAGGTTGCGGGTGATAAAGGCCAATTGGCTGCGCACATCCTGCAGTTTCTGTGCAGTGTGGGCGCAAACGATCAACGCTCCGGTACGCTCGCGGTATAGCCCGAAGTTCTTTGAGCACGAGCTGGTAATCAGCAGTTCCGTACATTCACTGGCAAACAGGCGAACGGCCCAGGCGTCTTGTTCCAGGCCATCGCCGAAGCCTTGGTAAGCGAAGTCGATCAACGGCAACAGGTCGCGGGCCTTAACGATTTCCAGTACGCGCTTCCAGTCCCTAGGCGTCAGATCGAAGCCCGTAGGGTTGTGACAGCAAGCATGCAGCAGCACCACATCGCCTTTGGGCACATGACTGAGCGCGGCGAGCATGGCTTCGACATTCAGCTGATTATCTGCACCGACATAGGGATAGTGGCCCACGCGCAAGCCGGCAGCGGCAAAAATGCTTTCGTGGATTGGCCAAGTTGGATCGCTTAGCCAGATACCTTTGCCGGGCAGGCACTGCGCGATGAAGTCGGCACTTAAACGCAGTGCGCCGGTGCCCCCAGGCGTTTGCGTAGCCGCGGCGCGCTCGACCAGCAGTGGATTGTCCGCGCCCAACACCAGCTGGCTAAGCAGGCTGCCGAACAACGCATCACCATGGCCGCCAACATAGGTTTTGGTTGTTTCACTGTCGAGCAGACGCTGCTCGGCCAGTTTTACCGCGTGCGGAATCGATGTCAGGCCTTGGGCGTCTTTGTACACGCCAACGCCGAGGTCGAGCTTGGCCGGGTGTAGGTCAGCGCGGTAAGCGTCCATCAACCCGAGAATCGGGTCGCCCGGAACGCGAGCGACATTGGCGAAATGGCTCACTTACGGCCCTCGGCGCCAGCCGCCAGCACATCGGTACGCGCGGCCATGATGAAGTCATTGCGGTGCAGGCCACGCATTTCATGGCTCCACCAGGTCACGGTGACTTTGCCCCATTCGGTGAGCAGCGCCGGGTGGTGGCCCACTTCTTCGGCGATGGCGCCGACTGCGTTGGTAAAGGCCAGGGCATGCCGGAAGTTCTTGAACGTGTAAACCCGTTCCAGCTCCATGTGGTCATCACGTACTTCGATGTTCCAGTCCGGGATCTCGCGAATCAGTTCGGCCAGTTCCTCATCCGATACTTTGGGGGCATCGGCGCGGCAGGCTTCGCATTGGGCTTGGGCAAGGGACATTAGGTTTCTCCAAGAGTCAAAGGTGAACCGCAGGATGGGTTGAACGCAGCGATACCCATCCTACAAGGTAGCTAAGCGGCTTTTGGCGCAAATTTCGGCGCGTGCAGGCCTAGTTTCATGGCTTGCTGGACCATGCCCATGATGTCTTCATGGGCCAGCTCGAACAGGCGTTTAAGTTCCGGCAGGGCGAAGTACAGCGGCTGCAGGATGTCGATGCGATAGGGGGTGCGCATCGCTTCCACAGGATCGAATGTTTGGTGTTCGGGGGTGGTGGAGAGGCTGTAGAGGGTTTCTTTAGGGGAGGAAAGAATACCGCCGCCGTAGATGCGCTGGCCCTGCGGGGTGTCGACCAGGCCGAACTCGATAGTCAGCCAATACAGGCGCGCCAGGTACACGCGTTCTTCTTTGCTGGCAGCTAAGCCGAGCTTGCCATAGGTGTGGGTAAATTCGGCAAACCAGGGGTTGGTCAGTAGCGGGCAGTGACCGAACACTTCGTGGAAAATATCCGGCTCCTTGAGGTAATCCAGCTCCTCAGCCGTGCGGATAAAAGTGGCCACGGGAAACTGCTTACTGGCCAGCAGCTCGAAGAAGGTCTGAAACGGAATCAGCGCCGGCACCCTCGCCACGCGCCAGCCGGTAGTGGTTTGCAGTACCTGACTGATCTCACCCAGCTGCGGAATGCGCTCATGGGGCAGGGAGAGCTGTTCGATACCGTCCAGGTATTCCTGGCAAGCGCGGCCTTCTATCACCTTGAGCTGGCGGGTGATCAGGGTATTCCAGATCTGATGCTCAGCCTCTGGGTAATCGATAAAGCCGTTGCTGTCCGGTTCGCGCGCCAGGTATTGCGTGCTCTTCATCACTGCCTCCTGCTGGGGCTTTGTTGTTGTGTTTGAGCTAGGAATACGCCAGTGGTTGCGTTTATGCAGCCCTCGATAACGCGTTGTGGCAGCAAAGAGCACGATTATTCGTAACGATTAAGTTACGTGTTGGGCGGTGTGGCGAAGTATCGTCTTGCGGCTGCGCTAATCTGTCACATATTCTTGACGACAAATCCGCCGCCACCGCTGAAATTTCGGCGTGCGGCCTGTAATAAGCCTAAACAGAGCTCTGCCATGCGTATCAAAGTTCATTGTCAGAACCGGGTTGGCATTCTGCGCGACATCCTCAACCTGCTGGTCGAGTACGGCATCAACGTCGCCCGTGGCGAAGTCGGTGGTGAGCAGGGCAATGCCATCTATTTGCACTGCCCCAATCTGATCAACTTACAGTTCCAGTCGCTACGCCCAAAATTTGAAGCAATACCCGGCGTGTTTGGGGTCAAGCGCGTTGGTCTGATGCCCAGTGAGCGTCGTCATCTGGAACTCAATGCCTTGCTCGGGGCGCTGGATTTTCCGGTGCTGTCAATCGACATGGGCGGCTCGATCGTCGCGGCCAACCGCAGCGCGGCGCAATTGTTAGGTGTGCGGGTCGATGAGGTGCCGGGCATCCCACTGTCGCGTTATGCCGAGGACTTCGACCTGCCTGAGCTGGTGCGCGCCAACAAGTCGCGGATTAATGGCCTGCGGGTGAAAGTGAAGGGCGATGTATTTCTCGCTGACATCGCGCCGCTGCAAACCGAGCACGATGAAAGCGATGCTCTGGCGGGTGCGGTATTGACCTTGCACCGCGCTGATCGCATCGGTGAGCGCATCTACAACGTGCGCAAGCAGGAGCTACGCGGCTTCGACAGCATCTTCCAGAGTTCCAAGGTCATGGCTGCTGTGGTGCGTGAGGCGCGGCGTATGGCACCGCTGGATGCACCGTTGTTAATCGAAGGCGAAACCGGCACCGGCAAAGAACTGTTGGCACGCGCTTGCCACCTGGCCAGCCCGCGTGGGCAGTCGCCCTTTATGGCGCTGAACTGTGCGGGGTTGCCGGAATCCATGGCCGAAACCGAGCTGTTCGGCTATGGCCCAGGTGCCTTCGAGGGCGCGCGACCGGAAGGCAAGCTCGGCCTGCTGGAGCTGACCGCCGGAGGCACATTATTTCTCGACGGTGTGGGTGAAATGAGCCCGCGCCTGCAGGCTAAATTGCTGCGCTTTTTACAGGACGGCTGCTTTCGCCGGGTCGGCAGTGATGAAGAGGTTTACCTGGATGTGCGGGTGATGTGCGCGACCCAGGTTGACCTGTCCGAACTGTGCGCCAAAGGTGAGTTCCGTAAGGACCTGTATCACCGCTTGAACGTGCTGAGCCTGCATATCCCGCCGCTACGTGAGTGCCTGGATGGCTTGCCGCCGCTGGTTGAGCACTTCCTTGACCAAGCCAGCCGGCAGATTGGCTGCCCGTTGCCAAAGTTAGCGCCGCAGGTGCTGGATAAACTCAGCCACTACCACTGGCCGGGTAATGTGCGTCAGCTGGAAAACGTGCTGTTTCAGGCGGTGTCGCTGTGCGACGGCGGAGTGGTCAAGGCTGAGCACATCCGTTTGCCAGATTACGGCGCACCGCAGCCATTGGGTGAGTTTTCCGTGGAGGGCGGGTTGGACGATATTCTCGGACGCTTTGAGAAAGCGGTGCTGGAACGTCTTTACCACGATCACCCGAGCAGCCGTCAGCTCGGCAAACGCCTCGGCGTGTCGCACACCACTATTGCCAATAAGCTGCGCCAGCATGGGCTTGGCAAGGAGTAGCGTAGCCAGGCGGCTGCGTTTAACTATGCCAAGCCCCGTCACTGCAGTGAGAGACTTGGCATGTTAGTGCTTTAGCGGGGCGTAGTTGGCCGCGCTCTTGGGCCAGGCAGAATGCCATTCACTGGGTTGCTCGAAAGCAGACGGTTGCTGGCAATGCCGGCAATTTCATGGCCGCGGTCACTCAAGGTGTTCACCACCTGATTGACCAATGCGGTGATCAAAATCCCCGCCAGTCCGCCGCCGCTGTTTTGTTGCTGTTCGGCAGTGCTGGCGCGCGCGACGCCCTTCCAAAGTTCCTTGCCACTGCGCAGATCAACCAGCGTTGCAGTAGCCGCGACCGCGACCTCACTGCTGATGATCATATAACTGCTGCCGTATTCGGTGATATCGATATACAGCACGGTGTCGGCGGCAAAAATTTCGTGAAGTTTCTGTGGTGAAACTTCACGAATTTCGTCGGCATTCATCAGGCCGTTCTGCTTGAAGGTTTCATCGACTACTGCAACGGGGAGCACATAGTAGCCAGCCTCGCTCAGGGGCAGGGTTATATGCGAATAAACGCTGTAGGACGCTTTGACATCAGGCGACTTGTTGATTGGCGGCAGAACCAAGATAGAGGCCGGGCTGCTCTCTTTGAACGCGCTGTAATCGTAGGGCTGTTGTGTGACACAACCGGTTATGAACATGGATAGCGCGAGCGCGATGAGCGCTTTAAGTAGGTTGGGGAAGGGCATGTTGATCACTTGGCAAATTTGCGCATAAGAAAGTCCATGTATTGAGCGGACTCGGGGAACAGAGTTTTCTCGGTCTCGAATTGTTGTTGTACCTGATCGGCTTTGCCAATCTCCGCATACAGCATGCCAAGATGAGCGTGGAAGCCCGGCGGCAGCGCACGGTCTGCGGCGCGGGCCTTTTGCAGGCTTTCTTCAAGGGCGGCAATCTGCTCTTCAGCGCTGCTGGTGTTTTCGAAACGCTGGTAAACCTGTTGCTGATAGCCATCCCAGTAATAGAGTGGCTGCGGCTGACTCACGCAGCCACTTAAGGTGGCTGCGGCCATCAAAGCGGCTAGAAAAAATGTGGGGCGGGTGAGGTTCATGGTCGATTTCTCCGTACTCACTTGGCTGGGCGCCAAGCGCCGCTATCGACACCGCTGACCAGATTGTTCACGGCTTCGCGAATCGCCAGATCCAGTACTTTGCCGTTGAGTGTTGAGTCATAGCTGGCTGTGCCACCGAAACCAACGATCTCCCGATTGGACAGGCTGTACTCGCCCGCACCTTGTGCGGAATAGACCACCTCGGAAGTCAGCACATCGACGATGTTCAGATTGACCTTGGCATAGGCAATCTGTTGTTTGCCGCGCCCGAGAATGCCAAAGAGCTGGTGATCGCCTACTTCTTTACGACCGAATTCGGTTACATCGCCAGTGACGACAAAGTTTGCCCCGCGTACCTGTTGAACTTGTTTGGAGAAGCCCGACTCCTGTTGCAGCTCTGCCAGGTTGTCGCGGTCAAGCACATTGAAGCGATTGGATTGTTGTAAGTGCGTGATCAGAATGGTTTTGGCCTGCCCGCCAAGGCGGTCGACATTGTCAGTGAAGATGCCACGCATATAGCTGGAACGGTTATCAAATTTGCCTACAGCTATCGGGCTGCGCGGACCGCTGTACTGGCTGCTGGCGGTATTTACTTTTGCAACTTCCAAGGTGCGCGACTGTTCCGTGGCGCAACCGCTAAGCAGTACAAGCAAGCCAGCGAGGCTGGCAGTGATGATTTTGTTCATACGAGTCTCATTGATTTAATAGACAGGGGAAGCAAGAACGAGGGTGGAGCCGTCAGGGATTTCGCAAGCTGCTAGCGCTGCATGTGCCGAGCGCGAATGGCGGCATAAGTCTATCCATGACGATAATTCCAGAAGGTGGGGAGGGGGCGTCCTGCGGCGGCGATTCTAGTCGGCATCAGAGCGCTTTGCTAGAAGCGCTGGCTATTTGATGTCATGCGTGTGGGGCTGGTTATGGGTGGTGGTGTTCACTGTAATTTCGAGTTGCGCAGCCGGATGTGTTGCGAAGATTTTGTCGCTAGAGTGTGCGGGTCAGCCTATGACCTGATGGGCCGCAGCAAGGATTGCCATGTTGAACTTAAACCGCAGTGATGCCCAGCAACGTGCCGATGACATCGGCGTTTTCAACCGTGAGCTGTCGCGACTTGAGGCAGAGCAGGTGTTAACCCTGAGTGATAGCCAGCGGGCTAACCTGCACGGTTACCAGCAGCAACTGCTCAACCGCTATCTGGCGGCCTTCGATATCGATCACGACATCCAAGCTCGGCAGTTGTCTCTGGGTATGCGTATCGCTTCGTTCCTCGGTGCGCTGGCGTTGGCGGCCAGTGTGTTTTTCCTGTTCTATCAGTTCTGGGGGCTGTTCGGCACTCAGAGCCAGGTGGCGATTCTGCTGACCGCGAGCATCGCCTCGTTCAGTTTGACGCTCTGGGTGCAACGCCTCGATAGCTCGGGCTACTTCAGCAAGTTGGCAGCGCTGGTGGCCTTTACCTGTTTTGTGCTGAACATCGTCATGCTCGGGCAGATCTTCAATATCACCCCGTCGAACAATGCGTTGCTGCCCTGGGCGCTTTACGCGCTGTTGCTGGCTTATGCCTGTGGCGCGCGGTTGCTGTTAGCGGCTGGTCTGGCTTGTGTATTGGCTTTTGTGGCCGCGCGCATCGGCAGCTGGGATGGCATCTACTGGTTAGGTTTTGTCCAGCGACCGGAGAACTTTATCCTGCCGGCGCTGCTGATCTTCGTGCTACCGCTGCTGATCGATCAGCGCCGTTTTGATGGCTTTGTCGTGATCTACCGAGTGTTCGGCTTGATGGGGGTATTTCTGCCGGTACTGGTGCTAGCGCATTGGGGCGCGGGCAGTTACTTCGACTATCCGCCTGAGTACATCGAGAATACCTACCATATTGGCGGCTTTATCCTCGCAGCCCTGATGATCTGGCTGGGTGTGCGCCGCGAGTGGGCGGATGTGGTGAATGCCGGGCTGAGCTTCTTTGTGATCTTCCTCTACACCAAGTTATTCGACTGGTGGTGGGAGAGCATGCCCAAGTACCTGTTCTTCCTAATGCTGGGCCTGAGTGCGGTATTGATTCTGTTGGTACTGCGGCGTTTACGCAGGCGCAATGGCCTGCTGGGAGGCGTGCAATGAAAAGCCTTCGTGCGCGATATCTGATCGCAGGTCTGGTGCTGATCGGTGTGGTCAACGCCATCGTGTTGGCGGGTGTGGCCTGGAACCGCCAGGAGCCTGCGGAAAGTCGCCTGCAACTGTCCGAGCGCGAGCTGGGCAATACTTACGCCTATTGGCGCAAGGACAACAGCAGCTTGGCGCTGCGCCTGGATTATCGTTGGCCCAGCCAGGTTAATGATGACCACTACTACCTGTCGATCAGTGCCGAGAAGATGGCGGAGTTGGGCTTCGATGTGCCGACTGAGCTGAACGAACAAACGGTGCGGCGCTACCGCCGCCAGTTGGACCGTGATGCGTTGCTGGTATTGGAGCTCAATGGCCCGGCTTATCAACGTGAGGTGGCGTTGTTGGTTGCTGCGCTTGGCGAGGCCCAGCGGTTACAGAAATCCGTGCCGGACAACAAGGAGCTGCGTGAAGCGGCTGTGCATGCGGCGAATGCATTGGATTACGAGCAACGGCGCGCCAGTCGCTTGTTGGTGGTGGATGTCGGCAGGGACCAGCAGACGTTGCGGGCGCGCTACCCGGACCGTCAACACTACGCAATTGTGCGCGGTATCGTAGAGGTGCAGGCCAGCAGCGTGGCAAGCGAGTGGACGGGGAAGGGCGAGGATCCGCGTCCGCAGAGTCAGCGCTGGACTTGGCAGCTTGGCGGCTCGGCCGATACCCCTGGGGCGCAGAGCCTCCATCTACCGCAGCGCTGGCATGCGACCTTTGATGGTTTACCGCAACAGGATGAGTCGTTAGGTGGTGATTATACGAATGGGCAAAAGCTGTTTGCGGCCGAGGTCACCTTTGGCCGGCGGCTGGAGCCTTGGGTCGTTGAGCTAAGCGGTAGACAAGCGAGCAAATCGCAACCTACGACCAAGGTGCAATAGTTCACAACGTTGTACTGGGGGAGACTACTTCGGTTCCACTCCTGCGTGAGTTGGATACGGCGTTTCTCCATTCCTCCCCCGGAATGTTTTGGGTGGCGACCCTCGAGGTCGCCTTTTTTTGCCTGTTTTTCTGATGCGGAAACGGGCAGAGAACACCCCTCCATATTTTCCCTAGATCCTGTAAAAAATCCTGAGGCGCACTCGCATGTGGTGAGGGTGCTTGGTCAGGATCAGGTGTGCGACATTGGACCCAGCGCGACGCCGGGATCTGTCATAACTGCCATTCAGGCGTTATCGGCAGTCATCCATTTTGGCTTCGGATAACGTTTGTCTGCCTTACCCGCTTTGAGCACAGCCCCCGGTACATCGTGGCCGAGTAGCTCCGGTAAGTGAGCGGCGCTGCTCAGTAGAGCATCGAGATTTACGCCTGTTGCCAGCCCCATGCGTTGAAACATGTGCACCAAATCCTCGGTGCATATGTTGCCGCTGGCGCCCGGCGCGTAAGGGCAGCCGCCGAGGCCGCCGAGGGAGGCGTCGAAGCGTTCAATACCCGCGTTCAGTGCAGCCAGTGCATTGGCCAAGCCCATGCCGCGCGTGTTGTGGAAGTGTGCGGTGAAGGTCGCTTCTGGCCAGCGCTTCAGTGCTTCACTGCTGATCCGCAGAACTTGGGCTGGGTCGGCCATGCCAGTGGTATCGCACAGGGTTATGCCCTGTACGTCCATATCCAGTAGGCGTTGGATCAGCTCATAGATCCGGCTGTCTGCCACCTCGCCCTCGAAGGGGCAGCCGAAAGTGGTCGACAGCGAGGCGTTGATGAATACGCCACTGCCACGACTGACCTCAATGATCTCGCGAAACTGCAGCAACGACTGCTCGGCTGTCATGCGCAGGTTGGCTAGGCCGTGCGTATCGCTGGCAGACATCACCAGGTTGATTTCATCCACCTGGCACTCCAGGGCACGCTCACACCCTTTTACGTTGGGTACCAGTACGGTGTATTCGACGCCAGCCACTCGGGTGATGCTGCGCATTACTTCTTCGGCGTCACGCAGATTAGGAATGGCTTTGGGCGAGGTGAAAGAGGTCACCTCAATTTTCGCCAGACCGGTGCGCGACAGCTGATTAATCAAGGTGATTTTGCTTTCGGTGGGCACAAACGCTGGTTCGATCTGGAAACCGTCGCGAGTGGCCACTTCTTGGATGTACAGACGCTTGCTCATGTTCGAATCCTGTTGTTTTTACATAGGTGCGGCGTTTCCGCCGGTGCCTCAGATAATTCCGCGTTCACGCAGGCCGTTTACCTGTTCGTTGCTCAGGCCCAGGCCGGCCAAAATATCGTCGCTGTGCTCGCCCAGTTGCGGGCCGCCGCTACCCAGGCGCCCCGGTGTGCGGCTAAGTTTGGGCAGCACGCCCGGTACCTTGAGCGGGCCAGCGCTGGTTTGTACGGTCTCGATCATCTGGCGCGCCAGGTAGTGCGGGTCTTTGACGATGTCAGCTGCGGTGTAAGGGTACCCAGCCGGCACTCGCGCCGCCTTGAGCGCCTCGATAACCTCGTCGCGTCCGCGCAGAACGGTCCACTCGGCGATGGCCGCGTCGATCATCTCGGCGTGCTCGCTGCGACCATCGTTCTGCTCCAAGCGCGGATCATCGCCCAGGTCATCACGGCCGATCAGGCTCATCAAACGCTTGTAGATGCTGTCGCCATTACCGGCGATTAATACGTAGGCGCCATCGTTACAGGGGTAGGAGTTGGACGGCGTGATGCCGGGCAGGGCGCTACCAGCAGGCTCGCGAATGTAGCCAAAGGCGTCGTATTCCGGCACCAGGCTTTCCATCATGGCGAATACCGACTCATACAACGCCACGTCGATTTCCTGACCTAGGCCGCTGCGCTGGCGTTCCTGCAGAGCCAGGAGTACGCCAATCACGCCGTACAGTGACGACAGTGAGTCGCCGATGCTGATGCCCACGCGCACCGGGGCCTGGCCCGGGTAGCCGGAAAGGTGGCGCAAACCGCCCATGGCCTCACCGATCACACCGAAACCGGGCAGATCGCGGTAAGGGCCTGTTTGGCCGTAACCGGAGATGCGCAGCATGATCAGGCGCGGGTTTATACGCTTGAGCTCTTCATAACCAAGCCCCCAACCTTCAAGGGTGCCGGGGCGGAAGTTTTCCACCAGTACGTCGGCTTCAGCGACTAGCTGGCGGACGATCTCCTGAGCCTCTTGTTCCTTCAAATTGAGGGTCAGTGAGCGCTTGTTGCGTGACTGCACGTGCCACCAAAGCGAGGTGCCATCCTTGATCTTGCGCCACTTGCGCAGCGGGTCGCCGACGCCTGGCGGCTCGATTTTGATCACATCAGCGCCGAACTCGCCGAGCATTTTGCTGGCAAAAGGGCCGGCGATGAGCTGCCCCATTTCGATCACTTTCATGCCCTGCAGGGCCATGGTAGCTGTGCTTGTTTGTGTCATTGCGGCACCTGTGCGGTATTGGTTCTTATGGGAGGCAGGATGGCGCAGCGGTACTGCGTGAACAATTGATCAATCGCCAAGCTAGGCTTCGTGTATTGCGAAGTGCGATGCTGTAGCGACTCAATGCAGGGTCTTTTTGGCTCTGCTGCTTCGTAGAACACGAATCAAAAGGCCGTCAGCATGCGTCGTATCGACTTCATCACTCTCAAGCTGTTCGTGGCAATCGCCGATGAGCGCAGCCTGACCCGCGCCGCTGAACGTGAACACCTAGCCTTGGCTGCGGTGAGTAAGCGGGTCAGCGATTTGGAAAGCCAGCTCGGTATCGCACTGCTTTATCGCCAGCCTAAAGGCGTCGAATTGACCCCGGCCGGACATGCGTTGCTGCACCACGCGCGCAACATGATGAACAATCTTGAGCAGCTCAATGCTGATCTCAGTGAGTTCAGCGAGGGGGTTAAGGGCCATGTGCGTATCCATGCCAACACCTCAGCGGTGATCGAGTTCCTTCCCGAGGACTTGGCTAGTTTTAGCCGTGCACATCCACAGGTGAAGATTGACTTGGAGGAGCGCGTTAGCAGTGAAACCTTGCGCGCGGTACGCGAAGGTTTGACTGACATCGGTATATTCGCGGGGCATGTGTCAGCCGATGACTTGCAAGTGTTCACCTATCGCCATGATCAATTGGTGTTGGTCATCCCGCGTGATCATCCGCTGGCTGAGCGCACGGGTATTCATCTGCGTGAAGCGGTCGGTTATGACTTTATAGGCTTGCAACAAGATGCCTCGCTACACGGCCTGTTACAGCATTCGGCCCATAACCTAGGTATCGCGCTTCGGCTGCGTATTCAGGTGCGTAGTTTCGAGGCGATTTGTCGAATGATTCATACCGGCATGGGGGTTGGCGTGTTGCCGGAACTGGCGGTGCGTACCTACTTGCCTGCTTTGGACGTGCGCGTCATTCCGCTGCACGACCCTTGGGCCAGGCGCGAACTGAAGATAGCTGTGCGCCATATGGACAGTCTTTCGTTGACTGCGAAGCAGTTGCTTGAGCACCTGTGCAATAGCGAGCAAAACAGCCTGAAAGCGCATCTGCCTTCGTGAATGCCGAAGGCAGAGTTGTTCAAATGTGAATTTCAGGGCTTAGGAGCGCTGGGGTAGAGTCCGCTCAATCGCTAGGCATCCGCCCGCGAAGCTCAGACAAAAACAACAGGAGCTCTTCATGAAGTATCTATCCGTCCGTCGCGGCCTTGCCGGGCTGCTCGTCGGTTGCGCTTTACTGGGTACATTGTCGGCGCAGGCCGCCGATCCCATTTTGATCAAGTTCTCCCATATCACCGCTGACAGCACGCCCAAAGGGCAGGGTGCACTGCTGTTTAAGAAGCTCGTGGAAGAGCGTCTGCCAGGTAAGGTTAAGGTCGAGGTTTATGCCAACTCCTCGTTGTATGGCGATGGCAAAGAAATGGAGGCGCTGTTGCTCGGCGAGGTGCAGATGCTGGCCCCAGCACCGTCCAAGCTTGAGCAGTACACCAAGCAACTGCAGCTGTTTGACATGATGTTCCTGTTCGACGATGTGGCTGCCGCCCAACGTTTCCAAGGTTCGGATAAGGGTAAGGCATTGCTCAAATCCATGGAGAGCAAGGGTATAACCGGGCTGGCTTACTGGCTCAACGGCATGCGCCAACTCACCGCCAACAAGCCGTTGATCGTGCCTGCCGATGCACGTGGGCAGAAATTCCGCGTGCAACCATCCGATCTTCAGGCTGCGCAGTACAGTGCGCTGCGTGCGGTGCCGCGTAAGATGTCCTTCGCCGAGATTTACCAGGGGCTGCAGACGGGTGTAGTCAATGCGCAGGACAATCCGTGGTCGAATATCTACTCGCAGAAGTACTTCGAAGTGCAGAAGTACATGACTGAGTCTAACCACGCCATTGGCAACTATTTGCTGATCACCAATAGCCAATTCTGGAACGGTTTGCCGGCGGATATTCGCAGCGAGCTGGAACTGATCGTTGATGAAGTCACCGTTGAGGTGAATAAGCGGGCTGAAGCGCTGAATGCCGAGGCTCGTCAGGGCATTGTCGACTCCGGCAAGACTGAGATCACCGTTCTGACGCCTGAACAACGTACGGCCTGGCGTGATGCCGTAAGCCCAGCGTGGGCCAAGTTTGAAGCCGAGATCGGTAGCGATGTGATCGAAGCGGCCAAAGCGGCCAATCAGCAATAGCATCCTTGGCCGCTTTGGACTTGTCGTCCGAAGTGGTCATTCCCCCTCTGCCTTTCATAGGCCGTTGATATCCCCAAGTTTGGCCGCCGAGGGCTGCATGCATCTAACGCGATGCGCTTCCCTGTCCGGTTAGCTTCAACTCCTCCCGACTACACAGCCTAACGGAGATACCCATGAACGCTTTACAGCGCGTCTGGGCACGCTTTGAGGAAGGCTTTATCGCTTTTCTCCTTGTCGCGATGACACTCATCACGTTCATTTACGTGATCCTTAACAACCTCTACACGCTGTTCTATACCCTGGCCGATCGCTGGGAGGGTAGCAGTGAGTTCTTCTTCGCCATTGGCGACAGCATTCTCGGCATGGCCCAGTCGATGACCTGGAGCATTGCCCTGACCAAGGCGTTATTCGCCTGGTTGATTTTCTTCGGCCTGGCCTACGGTGTGCGCACCGCAGGCCATATCGGTGTCGATGCGCTGGTAAAACTGGCGAGTAAACCCATCCAACGGGCTATCGGCCTGATCGCCTGCCTGTGCTGCCTGGGCTATGCCGGCCTGATAGCCGTGGCCAGCTTCGACTGGGTGAAAACCCTGTTCACTGCCGGCATTGGCGCCGAAGACCTCGGTCACTACGGCATCATGCAATGGCACATCACCCTGATCGTGCCGTTCGGTTACGCCATGGTATTTGTCCGCTTCTCTGAAATCTTTATACGCATTCTGCGCAATGAGCAGACCGGCTTAGGCCTGGCCGATGAAGCGGCCGACGCGCTGAAGATCAATGAACACGGGGAGCACAAGCAATGACCATTCTGTTCCTCTTTTTCCTGCTGTTTTTGCTGATGTTTATTGGCGTGCCGATTGCCGCCTCCCTGGGCCTGGCCGGCTCGGTGACCATCATGCTGTTCAGCCCGGACTCGGTGCGTTCGCTGGCGATCAAGCTGTTTGAAACCTCCGAGCACTACACCCTGCTGGCCATTCCGTTCTTCCTGCTGTCCGGTGCGTTTATGACCACCGGCGGTGTGGCCAAGCGTTTGATCGATTTCGCCAACGCCTGCGTCGGTCATATCCGTGGCGGCCTGGCGATTTCCGCCGTCATGGCCTGCATGCTGTTCGCCGCCCTGTCCGGTTCATCGCCGGCCACGGTTGCGGCGGTCGGCTCGATTGCCATCGCCGGCATGGTGCGCTCCGGTTACCCGCAAGCCTTTGGCGCCGGCATCGTGTGTAATGCCGGGACCTTGGGCATCTTGATTCCGCCGTCGATCGTCATGGTGGTGTACGCCGCGGCGACCGAGCAATCGGTGGGCAAGCTGTTTATGGCCGGTGTAGTGCCGGGCTTACTGCTGGGCGTAGCGCTGATGGTGGCGATCTATATCGTCGCACGGAAGATGAACCTGCCGGCCATGCCGCGCGCCACCCTGCGTGAGTTCCTGCGCTCGGCTCGCGAGGCGATCTGGGGCCTGTTGTTGATGGTGATCATCCTCGGCGGCATCTATACCGGCATGTTCACCCCAACCGAAGCGGCTGCCGTGGCAGCGGTTTATGCCGGTTTCGTCGCGCTGTTTGTGTACAAAGACCTGACCATCCGCGAGTGCCCCAAGGTGCTGCTGGACTCCGGCAAGTTGACCATCATGCTGATGTTCATCATCGCCAACGCCATGCTCTTCGCCCACGTACTGACCACCGAGCAAATCCCTCAGACCATCACCGCCTGGGTGATCGAGATGGGCCTGCAACCTTGGCAGTTCTTGCTGGTGGTGAACATCGTGCTGCTGGTGGCCGGGGCCTTTATGGAACCGTCTGCAATCATCCTGATCCTCGCGCCGATCCTCTTCCCGATTGCCGTGCAGCTGGGCATCGACCCAATTCACCTGGGCATCATCATGGTGGTGAACATGGAGATCGGATTGATCACCCCGCCGGTGGGGCTCAACCTGTTCGTCACCTCAGCCGTGACCGGGATGCCGTTGACCGCCGTGGTGAAAGCGGCTTGGCCATGGCTGATGCTGCTACTGGGTTTCCTGATGATCATCACTTACATCCCGGCCGTATCCATGGCCTTGCCCAACTGGCTGGGCATGAACTGAAAAATGCTTGAGACCATGGTCATAGAGCGTTAAGACCATGGTCGAATGGCTTTAAAGTAGGCTGCTGACTACAAAATGGGGCATAGAACAACAACTACCCATCGAGGTGTTTCTGATGACTGCTGCGTCCTTGTATCCCGTACGCCCTGAGGTGGCGGCCCAGTCGCTGACTGATGAGGCCACCTATAAAGCCATGTACCAGCAGTCGGTGATCAACCCTGACGGTTTCTGGCGTGAGCAGGCTCAGCGCCTGGACTGGATCAAGCCGTTTACCCAGGTCAAGCAAACTTCCTTCGACGATCACCGTGTCGACATCAAGTGGTTTGCCGACGGCACCCTCAACGTGTCCTATAACTGCCTGGACCGTCACCTGGCAGAACGTGGCGATCAGGTAGCGATTATCTGGGAGGGTGACGACCCATCCGAGCATGAGGAAATCACCTACCGCCAGCTGCACGAACAAGTCTGCAAGTTCGCCAACGCCTTGCGTGGCCAGGATGTGCACCGCGGCGATGTGGTGACCATCTATATGCCGATGATTCCGCAGGCGGTGGTGGCGATGCTGGCCTGTACCCGCATCGGTGCAATCCATTCGGTGGTGTTCGGCGGCTTCTCGCCGGAGGCCCTGGCCGGGCGCATCATCGACTGCCAATCCAAGGTGGTGATCACTGCTGACGAAGGCCTGCGCGGCGGCAAGAAAACCGCGCTGAAAGCCAACGTCGACGACGCGTTGACCAACCCGGAAACCAGCAGCATTCAGAAAGTCATCGTATGCAAGCGTACTGGCGGTGCCATCAAGTGGAATCAGCATCGCGACATCTGGTACGAAGACCTGATGGCCGTAGCGTCCAGCCATTGCGCACCGAAGGAAATGGGCGCCGAGGAAGCGCTGTTTATCCTCTATACCTCGGGCTCCACCGGTAAGCCGAAAGGCGTACAGCACACCACCGGTGGCTATCTGCTGTACGCAGCACTGACCCATGAGCGTGTGTTCGATTACAAGCCGGGCGATATCTACTGGTGCACGGCTGACGTGGGCTGGGTCACTGGCCACAGCTATATCGTTTACGGCCCGCTGGCCAATGGCGCGACCACGCTGCTGTTTGAAGGCATCCCCAACTATCCGGATATTACCCGTGTGTCGAAGATCATCGACAAGCACAAGGTCAATATCCTCTACACCGCACCGACGGCGATTCGCGCCATGATGGCCCAGGGCGATGCGGCGGTAGCCGGTGCCGATGGTTCCAGCCTGCGCCTGCTCGGCTCGGTCGGTGAGCCGATCAACCCGGAGGCCTGGAACTGGTACTACAAGACCGTCGGCAAAGAGCGTTGCCCGATTGTCGATACCTGGTGGCAGACCGAAACTGGCGGCATCATGATCAGCCCGCTGCCGGGTGCTACTGCACTCAAGCCGGGCTCGGCGACCCGTCCGTTCTTCGGTGTGCAGCCGGCGCTGGTGGATAACCTCGGTAACCTGATCGAGGGCGCTGCTGAAGGCAACCTGGTGATTATCGATTCCTGGCCGGGCCAGGCGCGTACCCTGTATGGCGACCACGACCGCTTTGTGGATACCTACTTCAAGACCTTCAAGGGCATGTACTTCACCGGTGACGGTGCGCGCCGTGACGAAGACGGTTACTACTGGATTACTGGTCGCGTCGATGACGTGCTCAACGTCTCCGGCCACCGTATGGGCACCGCTGAGATCGAAAGTGCCATGGTTGCTCACCCGAAAGTTGCTGAGGCTGCCGTGGTTGGCGTGCCGCACGACATCAAAGGGCAGGGCATCTATGTCTACGTCACCTTGAATGGCGGCGAGCAGCCTTCCGAAGAATTGCGCCTAGAGTTGCGAAACTGGGTGCGCAAGGAAATCGGTCCGATTGCCTGTCCGGACGTTATTCAGTGGGCCCCAGGCCTGCCGAAAACCCGCTCGGGCAAGATCATGCGCCGTATCCTGCGCAAGATTGCTACTGCCGAATACGATGCACTCGGCGATATCTCCACGCTGGCAGATCCTGGCGTGGTGCAGCACCTTATCGACACTCACCGCGACATGCAGGCCGCCTAACTCTCGTTAGAACAGCTGCAAGCAACGCCCTGTTTCGGTCACAAGCCGGGCAGGGCGTTGTGCTTTAAAGGCTGCCGCCAAGCGATCTGCTGCATGGGGCAGGGCTATTAGCCGTGATTTATCGATGTTAATCCGTACAAGCTGTTCTAATTGAGCGGTAACAGCGCGCGTTTTTTTGGGGTGTGCGGGAACATTTTCCCCTCAAGTAGTACGTCACGCCCACCGCGCTGTGCAATGAAATTGCGGCTAAGGCCCCGCAATTAAAGGCGCGTATTTAAACTGGCGCATGAATTGCTTTACTCAGTGGTTAATCGTCTTTTCTGTCCGTGCATTTTTTTCGCGGACTGTCAATATCCCCGCTGTGCCCGTCTGAGCCTTTTGTAACTACTTGTCGCATTGAAGAAATATCGACTTTCGAGCTCTCGCTAGAATGCCGCTCACCCGGCTGGAGCCGCTTATGCACTGCGTATCGCGCAGCTTGGCGGCAACTCACTACAATTTATGCAAGGCTGGATGCAGTAACTGACACGCTCTGCCACCTGATGCCATTCCCATTCGAAGGAGTCACAAAATGAAGAAGATTGCACTTCTCGGCGCACTGGCGCTGTCCATGCTGTCACCGCTAGCCATGGCTGAAGAGGCTAAGCCTCTGCGTATCGGTATCGAGGCCGCTTACCCACCGTTCGCCTTTAAAACCCCTGAGGGTGCCATCAGCGGTTTCGACTACGACATCGGCGTTGCTCTGTGCGAAGAGATGAAGGTTGAGTGCAAGTGGATTGAGCAGGAATTCGACGGCCTGATTCCCGCGCTGAAAGTACGCAAATTTGACGCTGTACTGTCGTCGATGAGCATCACCGAAGACCGCTTGAAGTCGGTCGATTTCTCCAAGAAGTACTACCACACCCCCGGCAAACTGGCGATGAAGGCCGGCACTGTGATCAACGATCCGCTGGTCGACCTCAAGGGCAAGAAAGTCGGCGTGCAGCGCTCGTCGATCTACGACCGTCATGCCAGCGATGAGTTCGAGCCAGCCGGCGCTGAAATCGTGCGTTACAGCTCGCAGAACGAAGCTTTCCTCGATCTGGCTTCCGGCCGTGTAGACGCGACCCTGGCCGACGTGGTCAATATCGACGAAGGTTTCCTCAAAACGGACGCCGGCAAAGATTTCGCCTTGGTCGGCCCGGACTTCACCCAAGAGAAGTACTACGGCCATGGCGCCGGTATCGCCGTGCGCAAGGGTGACAAGGAATTGGCTGACAAGATCAGCAACGCCATTGATGCCATTCGCGCCAACGGCAAGTACAAGGAACTGCAAGACAAGTACTTCGACTTCAACGTCTACGGCGACTGATTGAGTTTGCTCCGTCGCGTTCACTGAAAGTGGTGCAAGCGCTATACCTGAAGCTTGCGCCACTTTCAGTGATCACCCTTCTGGCCGTCGCGGAGCGACGTTAAAAATTGCTCCCGGTAATTTCGTTTTACTCCCAGGCGCCGCCCGGCGTTTGCATAAGGTAAGCAGAGCATGCTCAACGGCTACGGCTCGACCATTCTAGAGGGTGCCTGGCTCACCTTGATTCTGGCGCTAACATCGATGGCCGTGGCCGTCACGTTAGGCTTGTTGGGGGCCGCTTTTCGCCTGTCGCCGATCAAGTGGCTGGCGTTATTGGGTGAAACCTATGCAACGGTGATTCGCGGGATTCCCGACCTGGTACTGATTCTGCTGATCTTCTACGGCGGCCAGGATCTGGTTAATCGTCTGGCACCGATGCTCGGCTATGACGATTACATTGATATCAATCCTTTTGTTGCCGGCGTGTTCACCATGGGTTTTATCTTTGGTGCCTACCTGTCGGAGACCTTTCGTGGCGCCTTTATGGCCATCCCCAAAGGTCAGTCAGAAGCGGGTGCAGCCTACGGCATGAGTGGCATGCAAGTGTTCTTTCGCATCTTGGTGCCGCAGATGATTCGCTTCGCCATCCCAGGTTTTACCAATAACTGGCTGGTGTTGACCAAGGCCACGGCGCTGATTTCCGTGGTAGGGCTGCAAGACATGATGTTCAAAGCCAAGAGCGCGGCAGATGCTACCCGTGAGCCGTTTACCTTTTACTTGGCCGTAGCAGGGCTGTACTTGGTGCTGACCAGCGTTTCATTGCTGGCTTTGCGTTACCTGGAAAAACGTTACTCGGTCGGCATTAAAGCCGCTGATCTGTAAGCGGGGGAGCGCAGCGATGATTTTTGATTTCAACGTAATCTGGGACAGCCTGCCGCTTTACTTGGGCGGTGTACTGGTCACCCTGAAAATTCTGCTGATTTCCCTGGCCGCAGGTTTGGCGTTGGCCATTCCCCTGGGTTTGATGCGCGTTTCCAAATCGCCACTGGTTAACTTCCCAGCCTGGCTCTACACCTATGTGATTCGTGGCACCCCGATGTTGGTGCAGCTGTTTCTCATCTATTACGGCTTGGCCCAATTTGAGGCGGTGCGTGACAGCGTCCTCTGGCCGTATTTCTCCAGCGCCACCTTCTGTGCTTGCCTGGCGTTTGCCATTAACACCAGCGCCTACAGCGCCGAGATTCTTGCGGGTAGCCTTAAGGCTACACCGCACGGTGAAATCGAAGCGGCCAAGGCCATGGGTATGTCGCGCAGTAAGTTGTACCGGCGCATCCTGTTGCCATCGGCGTTGCGCCGAGCACTGCCGCAGTACAGCAATGAAGTGATCATGATGCTGCACACCACCTCGCTGGCGTCGATCGTCACCTTGATCGACATCACCGGCGCAGCGCGCACCGTCAGCTCGCGGTATTACCTGCCGTTCGAGGCCTTTATCACTGCGGGCCTGTTCTACCTGTGCCTGACTTTTATTCTCGTACGCTTGTTCAAGTTGGCTGAACGCCGCTGGCTGGCTTACTTAGCCCCGCGCAAGGCTTGAGGATCACGCATGCAGCGTATTGATCATCCACTGCCTTGGGGTTGCCCTGGAACTGAACGCCGGTTGAGCGTGTTCCGCTTCGGCCATGGCCCGTGCAAAGCCTACATCCAGGCCTCCCTACATGCCGATGAGCTACCAGGTATGCGAGTGGCGGTGGAACTCAAGCGCCGACTGCGTGAACTGGAAGCCCAGGGCCGCTTAACCGGCGTGATCGAACTCGTGCCGGTCGCCAACCCGATTGGCCTGGGACAGATGTTTCAGGCGACTCATCAGGGCCGCTTCGAAGTGGGGAGCGGCAAGAATTTCAATCGTGATTTTTTTGATCTGGCCGCCGCCATCGCGCCTGCTCTGGAAGGCTGTTTGGGCAGTGACGGGCCAAGCAATGTAAGGCTGATTCGCGTTGCCATGCTAGCCGCCCTGGAAGCATTGCCTGCGGCTGATTCGGAGCTGCAGGGCATGCAACGTTTGCTGCTCAAACATGCTTGTGATGCTGATGTAGTGCTCGACCTGCACTGTGATTTCGATGCCGCCGTGCACCTGTATTTATTGCCGCAGCAGTGGCCGCAATTGCGCTCGTTGGCCGCACGATTGCAGGCCGGTGCGGCGCTCACCGTCGAGGATTCAGGTGGCAGCTCATTCGATGAGGCTTGCGCCTTACCCTGGGTTCAGTTGGCGCGGCATTTCCCCCAGGCTGCGGTGCCATTGGCTTGCCTGGCAGTAACGGTTGAGCTCGGCGGCATGGCCGATACCGGCAAACCTGAGGCCGAAGCCAGCGCTGAACATATTCTGGCGTTCCTGGCTGAACAGGGGTTGATTGCCGGTGATTGGCCGCCAGCCAACGTTGAAAGTTGCGATGCCACACCGTTTGACGGCGCTCAATACGCCTATGCGCCGCATGCTGGGGTGGTGAGTTTTCTGCAGCCGGTGGGCGCAACTGTCAAAACCGGCGACCCATTATTTGAAGTGATCGATCCGCTGGATGATCGCCACACAACTGTCTGTGCCGTCACAGATGGTGTGCTTTATGCGCGTGAGCGGTTGCGTTTTGCCCAGCCCGGTTTGTGGCTGGCTAAAGTGGCCGGTCGTACCCCTATTCGCCAGGGTCGCTTGCTCAGCGACTGATTCAAGAGAGTGGAAACCATGTACAAACTTGAAGTTCAGGATCTGCACAAGCGCTACGGCAGCCACGAAGTATTGAAGGGCGTGTCGCTAGCAGCCAAAGCCGGTGATGTGATCAGCATCATTGGCTCCAGCGGCTCGGGCAAGAGTACCTTCCTGCGTTGCATCAACCTGCTGGAGCAACCTCACGGCGGCAAAATTTTGCTCAATAACGAAGAGCTCAAGCTGGTGGCCAACAAGGATGGCGGCCTCAAAGCCGCTGACCCTAAGCAGCTACAGCGTATGCGCTCGCGCTTGTCGATGGTGTTCCAGCACTTCAATCTGTGGTCGCACATGAGCGCCCTGGAAAACGTCATGGAAGCCCCGGTGCACGTGCTCGGCATGAGCAAGAAGGATGCCTTGGAAAAGGCCGAGCACTACCTGAACAAGGTCGGTGTGGCCCACAGAAAAGATGCTTATCCTGCGCATATGAGTGGTGGCGAACAGCAGCGTGTAGCGATTGCCCGCGCCCTGGCCATGGAGCCTGAGGTGATGCTGTTTGACGAGCCGACCTCGGCGCTTGATCCGGAGCTGGTCGGCGAAGTACTCAAAGTCATGCAGGACCTGGCCCAGGAAGGCCGCACCATGGTGGTGGTGACCCACGAAATGGGCTTTGCCCGTGAAGTCTCCAACCAGTTGGTGTTCCTCCACAAAGGCGTGGTGGAAGAGCGTGGCTGCCCACGCGAGGTGTTAGCCAACCCGCAATCCGAGCGTCTGCAACAATTCCTTTCGGGCAGTCTCAAGTAATCGGTGGCAACAGTCGCACACACCCTTGCTATGCCCATAATCGCCAACAGAGCCTAAACTGCCCCCATGAATGCCCACCGAATTGGCTTCCTGCTTTGGCCCTCCACCAAGCCCTTAACCCTGGCCTTGGCCGAAGAAGCGCTGCGCGTCGCCCAGCGGGTTCATCCGGAGGTGGTGTATGAGCTGGTGTTTCTCCAGGCCGAAGCCCCCATTGAAGATGCTTGGCGATTACCGGGCGAATCCTGGGTAGGCAAGCTCGAAGGCTGCCAGAAGCTGTTTCTGCTGGCCGATGAGCCACCGGGGCCGATGCCCGCTGCGCTGTCTGCTGCGCTCAAACACGTGGTGCGCAGCGGCTGTGTGATCGGCGCGATAGCGGCCGGGGTTTATCCGCTGGCGCAGCTTGGCTTGCTGGATGGCTACCGCGCTTCGGTGCACTGGCGTTGGCAGGATGATTTCACCGAGCGCTTTCCTAAAGTCATCGCCACCAGCCATTTGTTTGACTGGGACCGTGACCGCCTCAGCGCCTGTGGCGGCTTGGCAGTGCTCGACCTTATGCTGGCCTTGCTGGCCCGTGATCACGGTGCTGAGCTGGCCGGTGCGGTGAGTGAAGAGCTAGTCGTGGAGCGCATTCGCGAAGGCGGCGAACGCCAGCGCATCCCGCTGCAGAACCGTCTGGGCTCCAGTCATCCCAAGCTGACCCAAGCGGTGCTGTTGATGGAGGCCAATATTGAAGAGCCGCTGACCACCGATGAAATCGCCCAGCACGTGTGCGTGTCACGTCGTCAGCTGGAGCGCATCTTCAAGCAATACCTCAACCGCGTTCCCAGTCAGTACTACCTGGAACTGCGCTTGAACAAAGCCCGCCAATTGCTGATGCAAACCAGCAAGTCGATTATCCAGATTGGCCTGTCCTGCGGGTTTTCTTCCGGCCCGCATTTCTCCAGCGCCTACCGCAACTTCTTCGGTGCCACCCCGCGCGAAGATCGCAACCAACGGCGCAGCAATAGCCCATTTGAGTTGACCTCGACGCCCATCGACCGCAGCTAACGGCCGTTTACTGGGGCGCGGCTAAAGTCTTTGCGAAAGTGGCTGCGCACTCAATCAGTGAGGCAAGCCGGTTGTGGGTGGATCAAGGCCGTCTGCGGTGTGTTTTAATGTGCGCCGAATTTTGATCCTGTTACGTGTTATTGAACGTAATAAACGACCTACAAGGACGTTGCATGTTTCATCTCAAATCGATCAGCAAAGGCTTTGTTCGGGCCAAATTACAGCGCAATCAGTTTCTACTCGCACGTGATCAACTGCCTGGCTTAGTCGCCGCATTGCAGCGCTTTTTCGATGCGCCGCACGACTGCAAAACCCTTGACCCGTTAGAACAAACCCGTGGCGTTTACTTGCTCGAGGGTGAGCAGCAGTGGGTGCTCAAGTACAACCACCTGACCAGCTGGAAGAAGCAGCTGACCAACTTCTTCGGTAGAAAGAAGAGTTATGGCCTGCATGATCTGACCAACGAATTTATCAACCTGCAACGTATTAACCCTGCCGCTGATTTCGTTCCACGTGTGGCAGCTTATGGATATCGAACACGTCGGTTATTTTTCCTCAAAGAGGAATACTTACTGGTGAATTTCTTTGCTGATCACTGCGATGTCGACCAACGTTTGCAGAGCAATCCCGAGCAGGCCGAAGCGTTACTCGAACAAATATTTGCGCTGTTTAGCCGTATGTTGGCCTTAGGCTTCTGTCACCTCGACCCGCACCCGAAAAATATTTTGATTGGGCCGGACAAGCAGTTACGTCTGATTGATTTCGAATGTTGTGCCCATCAAGTACTGGAGCAGAACTTCGCATTGGGATTTCTTCACGGCTATTTCTACACCTACTGGTTTCAACGTTTTATCAGCAAAGAGCGCTATCACCAGGTGAGTGACAGCTACTTGCGCAAAGCTCATCCTGAGTTGAATCGCCGTGTATTTGAACCGGTTTATCTGCGTTTTCGCGACCATAAAGTCGGCCGTACAACACGTTATACCGTGATGACATCATGGCCGGCGCAGCAAGCTTTCTGCGAAAAACTTAAAAGCCTTTAATACGCCGTTAGGGCGTTCCAGGTTAATGCCGACAATAAAAAACCGCAGCTCGCTGCGGTTTTTTATTGTCGAGCTATGGCTGTTCAGTTTTGCTCGGTTTGCCGTGGGAATAGTGGGTTGCCGCAGCGGTTGCAGAAGGCGGCGCCGTGATCGTGGTTGTTTTTTGCGCAAACCGGGCAGTCGTGGTTGAGCTGATCACCGCCGCGCATCGCGCTGGCCAGTTCTGCGGTGAAGATCCCGGTGGGTACGGCAATGATTGAATAACCGGTGATCATTATCAGGGTCGACAGTGCCTGGCCCAGTGCGGTTTTCGGCACGATATCGCCAAACCCCACTGTGGTCAGGGTCACCACCGCCCAATAAATCCCGGTCGGGATGCTGGTAAAACCATGCTTGGGGCCTTCAATCACGTACATCAAGGTGCCAAACACTGTGACCAAGGTGGCGATACAGGCGAAGAACACAATGATTTTCTGTTTGCTGCCGCGCAGTGCGGTCATCAGAAAATTGGCCTGGCGCAGGTATGGGCTGAGCTTGAGTACCCGAAACACCCGCAACATGCGGATCACTCGGATGATCAGCAGGTACTGAGCGTCGGCAAAGAACAAGGCGAGGATGCCAGGCAGAATCGCCAGTAAATCAATCAGGCCGAAGAAACTGAAGGCATACCGCATGGGTTTCGGTGAGCTGTAAAGGCGCACGGCATATTCAATGGCGAACAGTGCAGTGAACGCCCACTCGATCACTGAGATTTGTGGCGCGAACTGCTGGTGAATGCTGTCGATACTGTCGAGCATCACCACCACCAGGCTGGCCATGATGGCGAGTAGCAAGAGGTTATCGAAGCGCTGTCCGGCTGGGGTATCGGTATGGAAAATGACGGTGTAAATGCGTTGACGCAGGCTTTGCGGCGTATCCATGGTGGTTTACGGCTCCGTAGCGGTATTGCTTAGGGCGCAGCCTAGGGAGTTTTGTCGGGGCGATGCAAGCCTTTGTCTTGGTTACGAGGCCGCGGAGTGCAGTCAGCTGCTGCTTGATGCAGCAATCGTTGGCTTGCTCCCACCAGCCAACAGGTGAGGATAAAGGGCATGGTCAACGCAGGTAGACCCAGGGCGCTAAAGCCGGGTTGTAGGATCAGCGCCAGGGCGATGCCCAGCACGGGCACCCACAGTCGGCGATGCACCTGGCTAAGGGCAATCGCTGCAAGTGCTGCGTTGTAGCCGTACAAACCGGTGAGTGCGCTGTGCTGCTCAAAGCCCTGATACAGCGCCAGCACCAAGCCGCCGGTTGATCCGAGTAGCGCCCAAACGGCGGCGCGGCGATCGGCCAAGAACAATCCCAACAGCAGGCAGAGACCGGCCAGCGGCTGATCGAGAAAGATCACCTGGCCTAAGCCACGCGCCATGGCGACTAAAGCACTGAACCAGCCAAGCACCTGCGTCTGGCTGGACGTCGCTTGATGCAGATCCAGCTCTAAAGCGGGAGCCAGCCACAGCAACAGCCAGCTCAGGGCGACAAATGGGAAGGTGAAGGCGGGCAGCCAGTGCTGTTCACGCATGCGCCGCATCCAGGCCACCAAGAGCAGGCTGGAGAGCCCGGAGCTGGCCACGATCAACAGCGGAACAAGGACTGACCAGCTGAACTGCAGGCTGATCAGCAGGCCCAGCAAAACACCGTTGTAACCGTACAAACCCAGCTCGATATCCGCTTTGGCATAACCACGACGCTGCGCGGTTAGGGTGCTGCTGAGCCCGCCGAGCAATGCGCCGCCGAGTAATTGCGGTGCACCAATGGCGATGGCCAACAGCACCAACAAACCGCAGCCGGGATGGGCTTGTAGAAATATCTGGCTGAAGCCGTTAAGGAGACAACGAAAGCCTTGCAGCGCATGGGGTGGCAGCGGTAATGGCGACATGCGGATAAACCTGAATAAACAAAATCACCGGGAGAGATTTTTAACGGTGTGTAGCGACGGTCGTAAGGTGGCCGCCATAAATGGCAGGCCATGCAAAAAAGAGGCACCGACTGCGGGCGCAGTCGGTGCCTGGAAACTGGCTAGGCCAGCGTGGGATATCCGGGCTGAGGTGAGCGTTGTGGGCTCACCTCAGGATTTGTCAGTTGTGTAGGGTGGATGACGCCTTTTCATCCACCATCGCGGTTGGTGGATGGGTGAAGCGTCATCCACCCTACGAGTTTGCAGTTAACCTCAACGTAGGGTTTCGATACGCAAGCTGTTGGTGCTGCCCGGCTGCCCGAACGGTTCACCAGCGGTAATCACCACGGTGTCGCCGGTTTCGGCCAAGCCCGAGGTGCGCGCGACTTGCAAGGCGATACGGGTGACATCCTCGACTTTGCTCAGGCGTTCGTTAACCACCGAGTACACGCCCCAGGCCACGCTCAGGCGGCGTGCGGTGTTAAGGCTCGGCGTCAGGCTCAAGATCGGCGATTTCGGCCGCTCGCGAGAGGCGCGCAGGCTGGAGTTACCCGACTCGGTGTAGTTGATCAATGCCGCCACCGGCAGGATGGTGCTGATCCGGCGGATCGCGCAGCTGATGGCATCGGAGGAGGTGGCTTCGGCCACCGGGCGGCTGACGTCGAGCTGGGCCTGGAAGTCCGGGCCGCTTTCCACCTGGCGGATGATTTTGCTCATCATCTGCACGGCTTCCAGTGGGTAATCACCGGAGGCAGTTTCGGCCGACAGCATCACCGCATCGGCGCCTTCGGCCACGGCATTGGCCACGTCGGTCACCTCGGCGCGCGTCGGCGCTGGGGAGAAACGCATGGATTCGAGCATCTGTGTGGCCACCACCACCGGACGGCCGAGCTGGCGGCAGGTGCGGATGATGTCTTTCTGGATGCGCGGTACGTTTTCCGCCGGCACTTCCACACCCAAATCGCCACGGGCGACCATGATCGCGTCGCACAGCTTGGCGATTTCTTCGAGGTGGATCACCGCCGAAGGTTTCTCGATCTTGGCCATCAGTAAGGCTTTGCCTTGGATCAGCTCGCGGGCTTCGATGATGTCTTCCGGGCGCTGCACAAACGACAGCGCAACCCAATCCACACCCAGTTCCAAACCAAAGCTCAGGTCGCGGCGGTCTTTCTCGGTCAGCGGGCTGAGTTGCAACACAGCTTCCGGCACGTTGACGCCCTTGCGGTCGGACAATTCGCCGCCAGCGATCACGCGGGTGTCTACTGCATCGCTGTGCTTGGCGGTAACTTCCAGGCGCAGGCGACCATCGTCGAGCAGCAGGCTCATGCCCGGTTGCAGCGCTTCGATGATTTCCGGATGCGGCAGGTTAACCCGCTGAGCGTTGCCCGGTGTGCTGTCCAGGTCCAAGCGCAGGTTTTGGCCGCGTTCGAGCATGACCTTGCCTTCGGCGAATTTGCCGACGCGCAGTTTTGGCCCTTGCAGGTCCATAAGGATGCCGATAGGGGTGTTCAGCTGCTGCTCGACTTCACGCACCCAGTTGTAACGTTCGGCATGGTCAGCGTGTTCGCCGTGGCTGAAGTTGAGGCGGAACAGGTTAACCCCGGCCTCGACCAGCTGGCGCAGGTCATCAATGGTTTTGATCGCCGGCCCGAGGGTGGCGAGGATTTTTACTTTCTTGTCGGCTTTCATTGGGCAGAATCCTCAAGGATCAAAATGGCGCGAAAATCGTTGACGTTGGTACGGGTCGGCCCGGTGACGATCAGTTGATCGAGGGCCGCGAAGTAGCCATAGCCATTGTTGTTATCCAGCTCGTCGCTGCTGCTCAGGCCCTGCGCAGCGGCGCGGGCGTGGCTGTCGGGGGTCATGATGGCCCCGGCGTTGTCTTCCGAACCGTCGATGCCGTCGGTGTCACCGGCCAGGGCATAAACCCCAGGCAAGCCTTTTAGGCTGTCGGTCAGGCTGAGCAAAAATTCGACGTTACGCCCGCCACGGCCATTGCCGCGCACGGTCACGGTGGTTTCGCCGCCGGAGAGAATCACGCAAGGCGCCTTGATCGGTTGACCATGCAGCACCACCTGTTTGGCGATGCCGGCGTGCACCTTGGCCACCTCGCGTGATTCGCCTTCCAGGTCACCCAGAATCAGCACCGGCAAACCGGCAGCACGAGCCTTGGCGGCGGCGGCGTCGAGGGATTGCTGTGGGCGGGCGATCAGTTGGAAGTGACTGCGCGCTAAGCACGGGTCGCCCGGTTTGACCGTTTCCGACGCCGGGTCTTGCAGCCAGGCGCGCACGTTGGCGGGAATTTCGATGCTATAGCGGGCGAGAATTGCCAAGGCCTCAACCGAGGTGGTTGGATCAGCCACGGTCGGGCCGGAGGCAATCACCGTGGCCTCATCGCCCGGCACATCGGATATCGCGTAGGTATACACGCTGGCTGGCCAGCTGGCCTTGGCCAGACGCCCACCCTTGATCGCGGAGAGGTGCTTGCGCACGCAGTTCATCTCGCCAATCGTGGCGCCGGATTTGAGCAGGGCCTTGTTGATCGCCTGCTTATCCTGAAGGCTGATGCCGGCAGCGGGCAGGGCGAGCAGGGATGAGCCGCCGCCGGAGAGCAGGAAGATCACCCGGTCGTCTTCACTGAGGTTGCTGACCAGTTCCAGCACGCGGCGGGCCACGCGTTCACCGGCGTCATCCGGCACCGGATGGGCGGCTTCCACCACTTCAATTTTCTGGCAGTTGGCGCCGTGCTCGTAACGAGTAACCACCAAGCCGGAAACCTCACCTTGCCATTCGTGCTCAATCACTTCGGCCATGGCGGCGGCAGCTTTGCCGGCACCGATGACGATGACGCGGCCGCTGCGGTCAGCCGGCAAGTAATCCGCCAGAACCTGGCGCGGGTGGGCGGCGTCGATGGCGCTGGCGAACAGGTCGCGCAGCAGAGACGTTGGGTTGAAAGACGGATCGATGGACATGGCGATCTCTCTTGATAGGGCCGGAGCAACTTTTGATTACTGAAGCACGTTCGATTCTAGTGCGCAGCGCCCTGGGGCAAGGCGCTGCGCACTAGAATCGACCCACCCGGCAGGCAGGCCGTGACACCGCCTGCCGGACAGATCGAAAGGGTTGTTTCAAGGCGGCTGACCCCGCCCTGAAACCTGTTACTTACTCGCCGCGGATATTGAAGTTGGCCATGTGCTCCAACCCTTTGATCAACGCCGAGTGGTCCCAGTTGCTGCCGCCGATGGCTGCGCAGGTGCTGAACACTTGCTGGGCATTGGCGGTGTTAGGCAGGTTAAGGCCCAGTTCTTTTGCCCCAGCCAGTGCCAGGTTGAGGTCCTTCTGGTGCAGGCTGATACGGAAGCCTGGATCGAAGGTGCCTTTGATCATGCGCTCGCCGTGTACTTCAAGAATCTTCGAACCGGCGAAGCCACCCATCAGCGCTTCACGCACCTTGGCTGGGTCGGCGCCGTTCTTGGCGGCGAACAGCAGGGCTTCAGCAACAGCCTGGATGTTCAGGGCCACGATGATCTGGTTGGCAACCTTGGCGGTCTGGCCGTCACCGTTACCACCAACGCGGGTGATGTTCTTACCCATGGCTTGGAACAACGGCAGGGCGCGCTCGAAGGCTTTTTCACAGCCGCCGATCATGATGCTCAGGGTCGCAGCTTTGGCACCCACTTCACCACCGGAAACCGGTGCGTCGAGGTAGGCAGCACCAGTGGCTTTGATCTTGTCGGCGAAAACTTTGGTCGCGGTAGGCGAGATCGAGCTCATGTCGATCACAACTTTGCCTGCGCCTACGCCTTCAACTACGCCGTCCTTGCGGAACAGTACGTCTTCAACCTGGGGGGTATCCGGCACCATGATGATGATGAATTCGGCTTCCTGCGCCACTTCGCGCGGGTTGGCCAGGCCGATGCCGTTGTCGCCCAGCAGGTCAGCCGGCGCTTTGTCGAAATGCTCGGAGAAAAACAGGGTGTGCCCGGCTTTTTGCAGGTTTTGCGCCATAGGCTTGCCCATGATGCCGGTGCCGATAAATCCGATTTTAGCCATGAGATGTGTTCCTAAAAAGTGGGGCTCAGATTGCGTTGTGCGCTTTCATCCAGCCGAGGCCGGCAGCGGTGGTGGTGGCTGGCTTGTATTCACAGCCGATCCAGCCCTGGTAGCCAATGCGGTCCAGGTGCTCGAAGAGGAAGCGGTAGTTGATCTCGCCAGTGCCCGGCTCGTTACGGCCCGGGTTGTCGGCCAGTTGCACATGGTTGATCACCGCCAGGTTGGCCTCGACGGTACGCGCCAGATCACCTTCCATGATTTGCATGTGGTAGATGTCGTATTGCAGGAACAGGTTGGGGCTTGCGACCTTGTCGCGAATAGCCAGAGCCTGCTTGGTGGTGTTCAGGTAGAAACCGGGGATGTCGCGGGTGTTGATCATTTCCATGACCAGCTTGATGCCAGCGGCTTGCAGCTTTTCGGCGGCAAACTTCAGGTTATCCACGAAGGTCTGTTCTACTGTTGCGCAGTCATAGCCCTGCGGACGGATACCGGCCAGGCAGTTGATTTGTTTATTGCCCAGCACTTGGGCGTAGGCGATGGCTTGGTCCACGCCCGCGCGGAACTCTTCAACGCGGTCTGGGTGGCAAGCGATACCGCGCTCACCCTTGGCCCAGTCGCCGGCTGGCAGGTTGAACAGCACTTGCTCCAGGCGATTGGCATCCAGACGTGCCTTGATGACCTCGGCAGTGAAGTCATAGGGAAACAGGTATTCAACACCGCTGAAGCCTGCGGCGGCAGCAGCGTCGAAACGCTCCAGAAAGTCCACTTCGGTGAACAGCATGGATAGGTTGGCGGCAAAACGGGGCATAAAATATTCCTCGGTTGCGTAGGGTGGAAAACCGCGTAGCGTTTTCCACCGTGGAATTGGTGGATGTGCTTCGCGACATCCACCCTACGGAGGCATCAATCCAGCATGGAGATCGCAGTGGGGGCGTCGGCACCGCGCTCGGCGAGTTCTTCGAACTCGTTGATAGCGTTGATCTCAACACCCATGGAGATGTTGGTGACGCGCTCCAGGATGATTTCAACCATGACCGGTACACGGAACTCTTCCATCAGCGCTTTGGCCTTGGCCAGTGCAGCCTGGATGTCATTCGGCTCGAACACGCGGACGGCCTTGCAACCCAGGCCTTCAACCACGGCTACGTGGTCGACGCCGTAACCGTTGAGTTCCGGTGCGTTGATGTTTTCGAAGGCCAACTGCACGCAGTAGTCCATCTCGAAACCGCGCTGCGACTGACGGATCAGGCCCAGGTAGGAGTTATTCACCACCACGTGGATGTACGGCAGGTTGAACTGCGCGCCCACGGCCATCTCTTCGATCATGAACTGGAAGTCGTAATCGCCGGACAACGCCACAACCTTGCGAGTCGGATCAGCCTTGACCACACCCAGTGCTGCCGGAATGGTCCAGCCGAGCGGGCCGGCCTGACCGCAGTTGATCCAGTGGCGTGGCTTGTAGACGTGGAGGAACTGCGCACCGGCGATCTGCGACAGACCGATGGTGCTGACGTAGCAGGTGTCTTTGCCGAAGAACTCGTTCATCTCTTCGTACACGCGCTGCGGCTTAACCGGCACGTTGTCGAAGTGAGTCTTGCGCTGCAGGGTGCGCTTGCGCTGCTGGCAGGATTCCAACCAGGCGCTGCGATCTTTCAGCTTGCCTGCGGCTTTCCATTCCTTGGCCACGGCGATAAAGGCATCCAGGGCGGCGCCGGCATCGGAAACGATGCCCAAATCCGGGTTGAACACGCGGCCGATTTGCGTCGGTTCGATGTCAACGTGGATGAACTTGCGGCCTTCGGTGTACACATCGACGCTGCCGGTGTGACGGTTGGCCCAGCGGTTACCGATACCGAATACAAGGTCGGATTCCAGCAGGGTGGCGTTGCCGTAGCGGTGCGAGGTTTGCAAACCCACCATGCCGACCATCAGCTTATGGTCGTCGGGGATTGCGCCCCAGCCCATCAGGGTTGGGATAACCGGCACGCCGGTCAGTTCAGCGAACTCGACCAGCTTGTCTGCGGCGTCGGCGTTGAAGATACCGCCGCCGGCGACCAGCAATGGGCGCTCGGCGTCGTTCAGCATGGCCAGGGCTTTCTCAGCCTGCACACGGTTGGCGGCAGGTTTGGCCAATGGCAGTGGCTCGTAGGCGTCGATGTCGAATTCGATTTCGGCCATCTGCACGTCGAACGGCAGGTCGATCAGCACGGGGCCTGGACGACCGCTGCGCATTTCATAGAAGGCTTTCTGGAAGGCGCGCGGCACTTGGCCCGGCTCCATCACGGTGGTCGCCCACTTGGTCACCGGCTTGACGATGCTGGTGATGTCGACGGCCTGAAAGTCTTCCTTGTGCATACGAGCACGCGGCGCTTGGCCGGTGATGCACAGGATCGGGATGGAGTCGGCGCTGGCCGAGTACAGGCCGGTGACCATGTCGGTGCCGGCAGGGCCGGAGGTGCCGATGCACACGCCGATGTTGCCGGCGTTGGTGCGGGTGTAGCCCTCAGCCATGTGCGAGGCGCCTTCGACGTGGCGAGCCAGGACGTGGTCGATA